>NZ_CP029985.1:1407500-1770000 GCF_003355005.1 Sphingomonas sp. FARSPH
ACATAGGCGGTGAACTTGTCGTCGTTATCGAGCGTGTCGATCGTGATGGTCTTGGTCATGGAGGTCCTCTCGCAAGCCGGGTTCGGCTGGGCTATGTCAAACGCCACAGCGCGGCAACGGGATGCATATCATGAAGGTGACGGTGGACGTGGATCTGACTCCGGAAGAGGCGCGCCGCGCGATGGGACTCCCCGATCTGACCCCCGTTCACGATCGCTATATCGCCTCGTTGCTCGAAACGATGAACGGCCAGATGCGTCCCGAACTGCTCGAGAACATGATGAAGAGCTGGGCGCCGATGGGGGAGGCGGGCATGTCGATGTGGCGGCAGCTGTTCGACCAGATCGGGAGCGGCACGAAGAAGGGCGGTTGATCGATGACGATCTTCGCGCTGTCGAGCGGCGCGGCGCCGGCGGGCATCGGCGTTATCCGCATCAGCGGCCCGGCAGCGTTCACGGCGGTCATGCGGCTGGCGGGGTCGCTACCACCGCCACGCGAAGCCCGGGTGCGCGCACTGCGTGACGAGGACGGCGCGCTGATCGACCGCGCACTCGTGCTGCTCTTCCCCGGTCTTGCCAGCGCGACGGGGGAGGATCTTGCAGAATTGCATTGCCACGGCGGCCGCGCGGTGATCGCCGCCCTGTTGCAGGCGCTCGGCCGGCAACCCGGTCTGCGACCAGCAGAGGCCGGCGAGTTCACGCGCCGCGCATTGGGAAATGGGCGGATCGATCTGGCCGAGGCGCGGGGCCTTGCCGATCTGCTGTCGGCAGATACCGAGCGACAGCGTGTCGCGGCGCTCGCCGCGGCCGAGGGTGTCATCAGCCGGATGGTGCATGGCTGGGTCGATCGCTTGTCGATGCTCGCGGCGCAAGTCGAAGCGCAGCTCGATTTCGCCGACGAGGACGATGTCGCGGCCCATGGTGCGGCGCTTGCCGACGTTCGGAAAGCGATGGTCGCGCTTGCCGCGGAGTGGACTGCTATTCTTGCGGAACCGCCCGTCGAACGGGTGCGCGACGGGCTGAGCGTCGTGCTGGCGGGGCCGCCCAACAGCGGCAAGTCGACGCTCATCAATATGCTGAGCCAGCGCGATGTCGCGATCGTCAGCCCGATTGCGGGAACGACGCGCGACCGGATCGAAGCGGCGGTCGTGCGCGATGGCCTGTCGTACATCCTGACCGATACCGCCGGGCTTACCGATAGCGACGATGCGATCGAGCGTATCGGGGTCGGCCTGGCGGGGGAAGCGATCGCCCGCGCCGATATCCTGTTGTGGCTGGGCGAGGGGGAGCCACCGCGCGCCGATGCGATCCGCATTCACCCTCGCGCGGACGCGCCGGGTCGGCAACCGCCAGCCGCAGATCGGGAGATCGCGGTGGCACAATCCGATGCCGCGAGCGTCGCCGCTCTGTGGAGATTGATCGCCGCACGCGCCGAGACGCTGGTGCCGCGTAGCGATATGCTCGCGTTGCGGGCGGACGAACGGCGTGCCGTGCAGGTCGCACGCGATGCGATAGCCGATCCTGCGGAGGATGCCTTGCTGGTGGCGGAGGATTTACGCATCGCGACGCGTGCTTTGGGGACGATCCTGGGGATCGATGCGACCGAGGCGATGCTCGATACGTTGTTCGGACGCTTCTGCATCGGTAAGTGATGTTCCACGTGGAACAGTTTTGACGATCCGCGCCGACTGACCTAGGCCGACGATCATGTTCGATGTGATCGTGGTCGGCGGTGGGCATGCCGGGACCGAGGCCGCCGCTGCTGCCGCGCGCCGCGGCGCAACCACCGCCCTTGTCAGTTTCGATGCCGCGATGATCGGGACGATGTCGTGCAACCCCGCAATCGGGGGGCTGGGCAAGGGGCATATCGTCCGCGAGGTCGACGCCTTCGACGGGTTGATCGGCCGCGCGGCGGATGCCGCCGCGATCCATTATCGCATGCTCAATCGCAGCAAGGGTGCCGCGGTGCAGGGCCCGCGGGTCCAAGCGGACCGTCGTCTGTATGCGCAGGCGATCCAGACGATGCTGGCCGCTTTGCCGACGCTCACCATCATCGCGGGCGAAGTGGACGCGCTGTCGATCGATCACGGCCGCGCGACCGGCGTGATCCTGGCGGACGGCAACAGCGTCGCAGGGCGCACCGTCGTGCTCGCCACGGGTACGTTCCTCGGCGCGCGGATGTTTCGTGGTGATGAGCGTGAGGAGGGCGGCCGGATCGGTGAGCGGCCGGCGAAGCGGCTCGCGGCCCAGCTCCGCGCGCTGTCGCTGCCGTTGTCGCGGCTGAAGACGGGTACACCACCGCGGCTGGATGGCAGGACGATCGACTGGGCACGGCTGGAGGAGCAGACGTCGGACGCGGAGCCATGGACTATGTCGCCGATGACGCGCACGCGGCTTAACCCGCAAATCGCCTGCGCGGTGACGCGGACGCAGGGTGTGACACACGACGCGATCCGCGCCGGTCTTGATCGCTCACCGTTGTTCGGTGGCGCGATCGAGGGGCAGGGGCCACGATACTGTCCTTCGATCGAAGACAAGATTCATCGGTTCGGCGACCGGGACGGGCATCAGGTCTTTCTGGAGCCGGAAGGGCTGGCCGACCCGACCGTCTATCCCAACGGCCTGTCGACCTCGCTGCCCGTCGATGTCCAGCAGGCGATGATCGCGTCGATCCCGGGGTTGGAGCGCGCGCGGATCATGACGCCCGGCTATGCGGTGGAATACGACTATCTCGATCCCCGCAGCCTCGACACCCGGCTCGCGCTCACGGCGATCCCGGGCGTCTACTGCGCCGGGCAGATCAACGGCACGACCGGCTATGAGGAGGCGGCGGGGCAGGGGTTGGTCGCGGGTCTGAATGCGGCGGCGGAAGCCTGCGACCTGGCGCCCTGCATACTCGACCGGGCGAGCAGCTATATCGGCGTCATGGTCGACGATCTGGTGCTGCAGGGCGTGACTGAGCCGTACCGCATGCTGACGGCACGCGCCGAATACCGGCTGTCCCTCCGTGCCGACAATGCCGAGACACGGCTGGGCGCGCACGCGACGGCGCTCGGATGCCTGGGAGCGGCGCGCGCTCGCCATTATGCGGAACGTGACGCCGCACGCGACAGGGTGCGGCAGACGTTGTCGCCGATGATGACCGCCTCTGCATTGAGCGCGATCGGCGTACCCGTGGCGCAGGACGGCAGCCGTCGCAGCCGGTACGACTGGCTGCGATTGCCCGGCGTAACCTTGGATGCGATTGCGCCCGATGTCGTGGATCGGGCGCCACAGACCGTGATCGACGAGATCGTCGAGGATGCGCGCTACGCACCCTATCTGGAGCGGCAGGCGGAGGAAATCGCCCGCTTGCGGCGCGACGAGCATATCGTGCTGTCGCCATCGCTCGACTATGCGGGGATAGCCGGCTTGTCGAACGAGATGGTCGATCGGCTCACGATGGCGCGCCCGGCCACGCTGGGCGCGGCAGCGCGGGTGCGCGGCGTCACGCCGGCCGCACTCTCCGCCATCTATCTCCATGCGCAAAGGACGCCGGCGTGACCGAAGACGACGCCCGGAGTTGGATCGCGACGCGCTTCGGCGAGGCCAAGACGGCATGTGTCGCGGCGTTCCTCGATATGGTCCGCATCGAGAATGGCGAACAGAATCTCATAGCGCCGTCGACGGTCGAGTCGATCTGGGTTCGCCACGCCCTCGATTCGGCGCAGTTGATCGATATGGCCGGAAAAGACGATGGACGCTGGCTGGACATCGGCACCGGCGGCGGCTTTCCCGGGATCGTCGTCGCGATCCTGTTCGATGGCATGGTAACGATGGTCGAGCCACGCAAGCGGCGTGTCGCGTTCCTTCAGGACTGCATCGCACGGCTCGACCTCGCGAGGGCGCAGGTCATGCCGGCGAAGGTCGAGCAGTTCGAAGGCCAGTTCGACATCATCAGCGCGCGCGCCGTCGCGTCGGTCGAAAAGCTTTTGCAAGCGGCTGCGCGATGCGCCACAGCACGTACGTGCTGGGTCCTACCGCGCGGAAGGATCGAGCCGGAGCAGCTTGAGTCGCTGCGTCGCAATCGGCAGTGGATGTTTCACGTGAAACAAAGCCTGACCGATGCGGGGTCGTCCATCCTGGTCGGAGAGCCAAAGTCGTGACGGTCATCGCGGTTGCAAATCAAAAGGGCGGGGTGGGCAAGACCACCAGCGCGATCAACCTCGGCACCGCGCTCGCGGCGACGGGTAAACGCGTGTTGCTGATCGACCTCGACCCGCAAGGCAACGCCTCGACGGGCCTCGGCGTCGGCCAGTCACAACGCACGCGGTCCAGCTATCACATTTTGATCGGCGAGGCGGAGGTCGGCGAGGCCGTCGTGGCGACGCGCGTTCCGCGGCTCGACCTGGTGCCCGCGACCGTCGATCTGTCGGGTGCCGAGATCGAGCTGGTCGAGTTCGAGGCGCGGACGCACCGGCTCGACCATGCGTTGCGCCGGGCAGTGGGCGCGTGGGACATCGTGCTGATCGATTGCCCCCCGTCGCTTGGTCTGCTGACCATCAACGCGATGGTCGCGGCGGACAAATTGCTCGTGCCGCTGCAATGCGAATTCTTCGCGCTCGAAGGATTGTCGCAGCTCCTGACCACGGTCGAGCGTATCCGGGAGCGCTTCAATCCGGGCCTTGCGATCCTCGGCGTGGCGTTGACGATGTATGATCGTCGCAATCGCCTGACCGATCAGGTTGCGGCCGACGTGCGCGCAGTATTGGGTCGCGTCGTGTTCGAGACGGTGATTCCGCGCAACGTGCGCCTGTCCGAAGCGCCGAGCCACGGGCTGCCTGCGCTGATCTACGACCATCGCTGTTCGGGTTCGCAGGCCTATATCGATCTGGCGCGTGAGCTGATCGCGCGCCTGCCGCAACAGGCGGCTGCGGCATGAGCGATTCGGGAAAGCGCCAGCGGCCGGCCGGGCTGGGCAGGGGTCTCTCCGCGCTGCTCGGTGAGATGGCGAGCGAGGCACCAGTATCGCGCGACGGCAAGGCACCGGTGCCATCGGGCGTACGCATGCTGCCGGTCAGCGCGCTGTCGCCGCATCCCGATCAGCCGCGTCGGCATTTCGACGAAGCCGCGCTCGACGAACTCGCCGCCTCGATCTCCGCGCGTGGGCTGATCCAGCCGATCGTCGTCCGGCCGCATGGCCACGATTATCAGATCGTTGCGGGCGAGCGCCGGTGGCGCGCCGCGCAGCGCGCGCGTCTCCACGAAGTCCCCGTCGTCGTGCGCGAATTCGACGATGCGCAGACGCTCGAGATCGCGCTGATCGAGAATATCCAGCGCCAGGATCTCAACGCGATCGAGGAAGCGCAGGCGTATCAGCGGCTTGCCGGCGAATATGGCCATACGCAGGAAGCGCTGGCGAAAATCGTTCACAAGTCGCGCAGTCATGTCGCTAACCTGTTGCGATTGCTGGAACTTCCCGATCCGGTACAGGTCCGCGTCACGGACGGTTCGCTGTCGATGGGCCATGCGCGCGCGTTGCTTGGCGCGCGTGACGTCGAGGGACTGGCGGAGCAGGTCGTCGCGCGCGGCCTCTCGGTGCGCGAGACGGAAAAGCTCGCGAAGGGCGCGAAACCCGAACGCCCGGGTGGCCGCCCGTCGACCCGCGCACCCGCGCCCGAACCGGATGCCGATATCGCCGCGCTCGAGCGGCAATTGTCCGATCTGCTCGGCCTTTCCGTGCGCGTCACGCATGGCGACAAGGGCGGTACGCTGACGATCGGCTATTCGACGCTCGATCAGCTCGACATGGTCTGCCAGCGACTGACCGGCGATACGATCTGAACGCGTAGCGACCGGCCGTCAGCCGCGCCGCTCGACCCCGCGGGCGAGTTCGGTGACCGCATGGTCGGCCAATACGCTGCCCGCATTGCCGCTCGCCATCACCGCGCGTTCGGCCTCGCGCACGCGGGATAAGGCGACGGTCAGCATCGCGGGCGTCCACCGGCGTACGGCCTGCGCGGTCGCGGCCTCCTCGCGAAAGAAGACGCGATGGCGCTTGAATACGCTGTCCTGCGTCGCGCCGGCGTCGATCTCCGCCTTCATCTCCGCCAGCGTCATCAGCCGACGCGCGAGCAGGCGCAGCCACGGGATAGGGCTGGTCCCCGCCTCGCTGAGCCGCATCAATTCGGTGCCGAGGACGGCGGTACGCCCCGAAACGACCGCCTCGATCGCCGCACCCATCTCCGCCTCGCCCACATCTGCGCCGATCGCATCGAGCGCGCGTTCGTCCACATCATGCGGCCGGTCGGGTGCGGCGTCGAGGAACAGCGCGAGCTTGTCGATTTCCTTCGCTAGTACGGCTCGGTCGCCCGCGCAGGCGGCGGCAAGGCGGTGCGTCACCGCACCCTGCGGCCGCAACCCCGCCTCTCGTGCAAGCGTGCCCGCCAGCTTTTCGAGGTCGGCGGCGCTCGGCTCGTAACAGGCGAAGGCCATCGCACGCGGGCTGTCGATCGCCAGCTTGACGATCTTCGCCGTCGATTTGACGGTGGGTGCGAGCACGACGACGGGATTGCCGGCGTGATCGGCCGCCAGCAGGGTCGACAGCGCCTCCAGGCTTTCCTCGCCGGCAGGCGATACGCGGATATGGCGCCGCTCGCCGAACAGCGACAGCGACGCCGCCTCGTCGGCGAGGCGCGCAGGATCGTTCTTCAACGCCGCGCCATCCAGATCGATACGTTCCGCGCCCGGACCCATCGCCTGCGCGAGCCGCCCGGCGAGCTCGGCTGCGGCCGAGCCATCGGGGCCGTGCAGCAGGAACAGCCGCATGTCGGGGGAGGGGCGCTCCATCGCAGCGCGGATATCGCGCGCATTCGCCTTCATGGCTGCGATATCCGACGCGAACGCCGCATCAGCGTGTCGGCTGGCGGCGTCGGGCGTACAAAGCGAGCTTGGCGACGATCTGGTCGGCGACGATGCCGGAGAGGTTCTCGAGTGCGGTGTTTTCCGCCGCGATCGTCGCATATTCGGACGAGACGATGACGTCGATGCCCGCGTCCGACCCCGCGGTCGCATCGAGCAGGACGGCGCCGTCGGCAAGGTCGACGAGCTGATAGCGCGCGCGCAGCGTGCGGCGCTCGCGCGTCACGCTGTCGTCGCGCCGCACGCCGAGCCCGGCGATCTGGTCGTCCAGCTTGACGTCGAGCCGATAGCGGGGCGTCCCCGACGCCGCGAGCCGGTCGCGCAACGCATTGCCCATCAGCCAGCCCGCCTTGCCCTCGATCGGCGCGACCTCGACGCCGGACAGGGTGGTGGCGACACCGCCCCCGGCACCGCCGCCATAGAGCGGGTGCAGGCCACAACCGGCCAGCGGGGCGATCAGCAGGGCGGTAGCGATCAGGCGCTTCATCATGCGACGATATTCACCAGGCGGCCGGGGACGACGATCACCTTCTTGGGGGCCTTGCCCTCGAGGATGCGGACGATCTTGTCGGACGCGAGCGCGGCGGTCTCCACCGCTTCGCGCGGCATGTCCTTGGGCAGCGTCAGCGTGTCGCGCAGCTTGCCGTTGACCTGTACCGCGATCGTCATCTCGTCGTCGATCAGCAGCGCGGCATCGACCTCCGGCCAGGACGCATCGGCGATCAGGCCGTCGAAGCCCGCCTCCACGCCCTTTTTCGCCCAGGCTTCCTCGGCGATATGCGGCACCATCGGCGCGACGAGCAGCATCAGCTGATGAATCGCATTGCTGCGCGACGGGGAGGGGGGCGCCTTTTCGATCGCGCTCGTCAGTTCGTACAGCTTGGCCACCGCTTTGTTGAAGGCGAGCGCCTCGATATCGGCGCCGACGCCCTGGATCGTCTGGTGCAGCTTGCGGTCGAGCGCGGGATCGCCGCCCTCGCCGGGTTCGGCCGGATCGCCGTCGAACAGTCGCCACAGCCGCTGGACGAAGCGCCACGATCCCTCGATGCCCGCTTCCGACCACGGCAAGTCGCGTTCGGGCGGCGAATCGGACAGCATGAACCAGCGCGTCGCGTCGGCACCGTATCGATCGACGATCGGTTCGGGATCGACGGTATTCTTCTTCGATTTCGACATCTTCTCGACGCGGCCGACCTCGATCGGCTGGCCGGTCGCGATCTCGATGCCGCCGTCGACGTCGGCGGGTGACAGCCAGCGCCCGTCCGACGACCTGTAGGTCTCGTGCGTCACCATGCCCTGCGTGAACAGGCCGGTGAACGGCTCGGCGATGTCGAGCATGCCGATGTGGCGCAGCGCGCGCGTCCAGAAGCGCGCGTAGAGCAGGTGGAGGATCGCATGCTCCACCCCGCCGATATACTGGCCGACCGGCAGCCAGCTTTCCGCCACCGCGCGATCGAACGGCTTGTCATCGGGCTGGCTGGCGAAGCGGATGAAATACCAGCTCGAATCGGCGAACGTGTCGAGCGTGTCGGTTTCCCGACGCGCCGCGCGCCCGCACGACGGGCAGGCGACGTGCTTCCACGTCGGATGCCGGTCCAGCGGATTGCCCGGCACGTCGAACGTCACGTCTTCGGGCAGGAGCACGGGCAATTGGTCCTTGGGCACCGGCACCGCACCGCAGTCATCGCAATGGATGATCGGGATCGGCGTGCCCCAGTAACGCTGGCGGCTGACGCCCCAGTCGCGCAGGCGGTAGACGGTCGATCCGCGGCCCCAGCCGTCGCCCTCTGCACGGCGGATCACCTCGCGCTTGGCGTTCTCGACATCCATGCCGTCGAGGAAGCGCGAATTCACGAGGCTGCCCGGGCCGGTATAGGCTTCGTCGCCCGTGAAGACCGGATCGGTGGTATCGCCGTCGGAGACGACGCGGCGCACCGGCAGATCGTATTTGCGCGCGAAGTCGAGATCGCGCTGGTCGTGCGCGGGCACGCCGAATACCGCGCCCGTGCCATAGTCCATCAACACGAAGTTGGCGATGTAGACGGGCAGCTGCCAATCGGGATCGAGCGGATGCGCGGCGGTCAGGCCGGTGTCGAAGCCGAGCTTTTCCTGCGTCTCCAGCTCCGCGGCGGTCGTGCCGCCCTGCTTGCAGCGTTCGATGAAGGCTGCGACCTCGGGCCGGTCGGCCAGCCCTTGCGCGATCGGATGATCCGCCGCGACCGCGACGAAGCTCGCGCCGAAAATGGTGTCGGGGCGGGTGGAGAAGACCTCGACCGACTCGCCGTTCGACAGGGCGAACCGGAACTGCAGGCCCTGGCTCCTGCCGATCCAGTTTTCCTGCATCAGCCTGACCTTGTCGGGCCAGTCCTTGAGGTCGCCCAACCCTGCGATCAGCTCTTCGGCGAAGTCGGTGATCTTGAGAAACCACTGGCTGAGCTTGCGCTTCTCGACCAGAGCGCCGGACCGCCAGCCGCGCCCGTCGATCACCTGCTCGTTGGCGAGCACGGTCATGTCGACCGGGTCCCAATTGACCGCCGATTCCTTGCGATAGACGAGGCCATGCGCGAACATGTCCAGGAACAGCGCCTGTTCGTGCCCGTAATAATCGGGCTCGCAGGTCGCCAGTTCGCGCGTCCAGTCGAGCGCGAAGCCCAGCCGCTTCAGCTGCGCCTTCATCGTCGCGATATTGGCGCGCGTCCAGGTGCCGGGATGCACGCCCTTTTCCATCGCGGCGTTTTCGGCGGGCATGCCGAACGCGTCCCAGCCCATCGGGTGGAGCACCTCATAGCCGCGCATCCGCCGATAGCGCGCCAGCACGTCGCCCATCGTGTAGTTGCGCACATGTCCCATATGGATGCGCCCCGACGGATAGGGGAACATCTCCAGCACGTAGCTTTGCGGCTTGCCGCTATTGTCCTTCGCCGCGAACGTGCGGCGTTCGTCCCAGATCGCCTGCCAGGCGGCGTCCGCCTTCAGTGCATTGAAGCGTGATGCCACGTTGGGCTTAACTCCGTCCGTATGGTCTGCGCCCCGTCCCGCGCGGCGTTCGCCGCGGGACGGGGCGCATCCGTAAAATCAACCGGCGATCGACGCACGGCGCAGGTCGCGCGCCTTGGTCAGGATGATGTCCTCCAGCTTTTGCGTCGTCGCGGCGGTGACCGGCGCGGACACCCACTGGCCGCCGCGGTTCACCTCGCGCAGCGCGGCGACGCGGACCGCATCGGCACGCAGATCCTGGTCGAGAATCGTCACGGTCACCTTCATCCGTTCGGTCGGCACCTGCGGGTTGACGTACCAGTCGGTGACGATCACACCGCCGTTGGAATCGGTCTGCACCAGCGGCATGAACGACAAGGTGTCGAGCGCCGCGCGCCACAGATAGGAATTGACGCCGATCGTCGTCACCTTCGAGGCGGCGAGGTCGGCCGGCGCGGTGCCGTTGCGGCCGCCGCACGCGGCGAGCGGCAGCGCGACGACGGCGACCATGAGGGCGGTGCGCAACGGGCGGATCATGGGCGGTTGGTCCTTGGTCGAGAAATCGTCCTCATCCCTACAGGGACGCCCTTTTTCCCGCAAGGAGCCGCGCCGGGGCCGCCGACCTGTGTGCAGGATGCAACAGTCGGACAAAATCCGGCGCGGATGATGCACAGGAGCGTGTTGGCGTGCGGCCGAATCGTGGTAGGCGCGTTGCTGCGGGATTCTGATGGGGTTCGACTCGTGAACGCGAAGCGTGCGATGGCTGCAGTGATGGCGGGGGCGCTGGTCGCCACCGGTATCGCCGTCGCGCCGGCCTTCGGTGCCGCGGAACGCGCCCAGACCGTCCGCCGCATCCCGGCTTCGCCCTTGCGCTTTTCCGGTGCGTTCACGCCTGCCGCCGCCGACCCGCGGCTTGCCGCGATGATGGCACGCACCGGTCTCGACGACACCGCCTTCCGGTTCACCCCGGCCGAAGCGACGCAGGACAAGCGCGCGGTGACCGTCGCGGTGCGCGCGCGGACCAATCGTGCGGCGCTCGCGGCGAACGACATCGTCCGCACCGGCCCGGCAAAGCCCACTGCGCTGGGTATTCAGCCGATCGCCTACACGCTGGGCGCGTCGGTCGCGTGGAAGCGGTTCGCCTTGTCGGGCGACGTGTCGCACGTCGATCTCGGCCTCCAGCCGGGCAGCCGCGAGACTGCCGACGTCGCGCTCACCTACAAGGCCGGGCGCGCGAGCAGCCGTCTGACCGCCACGACGGATCGCCCGCTCGCCGACAGCAACAAGCTGGTCGAGGAAGCGCCGAGCTATTCGCTGGACCTGTCGAGTTCCTATTCGCTGACCCGCCACATCGATCTGACCGCGGGCATGCGCTATCGGTCCGATCGCGAACGGCTCGCGCGGCTGGGCGACGACGATCGTCGCGACAGCCAGTCGGTCTACGTCGGCACCGCCTTCCGCTTCTGATCGCCGGAACGCGGCGTCGACGCGGCGACCGATCAAGGATCGACGTGTCCTATCCGAGAAACTGCACCGGCTCCCCGCATCGATGTCGCGCCGTTGCGGCGCAACACGGATCCGATCACGGCCGCCCGGTCCGCAGTAGAAAGCCGGGTTAGGCGACCGGCGCGCCGACGTTGGGCAGCGTCGCACTCTCCGCCCGCGGCATCTTGCCGAACAGCGCGCGATCCGCAGGCGCAAAGGCGAAGCGCCACAATATGAACAGATAGGTCGCGGCGATCGCCGGTTCGCCGAACAGCAGTTCCGCCCATTCCAGTCGGTGTGGCAGCATCGTGAAGGCGACGCCGACGACGATCGCCGCGCCGGCCGCTGAGGCGAGCGGCCAGCGCCACGGCGACACGGGGGCGGACAATATCCGGCCGAGCAGCCGCGCCTTGATGATCGAGGTCATCCCGACGCTGAGCATCAGCGCCAGCGCGGGGCCCGCCGCCTGCCACGTCTGCGGCCAGCCGAGCGCGCGGGCCGCCAGGATCAGGCCGATGCTGAGTGCGATCTGCACGCCGAGCATCAGGACCGAGATCATCAGATTGCGGTGCCGCGCGGTGTAGACGAGCGCCGATTCGCACACCGCCCCCGTAGAGGCGAGCACCTCCGCGACGAGGAGGAAGCCGAGCGCGTAACTGCCCGTGACGAATTGCGGGCCGACGACGCCCATCACCGCCTCGCCAGGAATCGATCCCATCAGCGCAAGCCCCCCCTGCGCCGCCATGATCCAGAAGGCGACCTGGCGCACCTGGTTGGCGATGGCGGTGCGATCGCCGATCGCGAGGCTTTGCGTGATGACCGGACCCAGGATGGGGTCGAAACTGGTCTTCAGCTTCTGCGGCAGCGAGGCGACCTGCTGCGCCATATAATAGATGCCGACCACCTTGGGTTCGAACGTCATGCCCAGGATGAAACGGTCGACGTTGCGGCTGCCCCATTCCAGCGCGTCCGCGCCGGCGAGCGGCGCATTCGCGCGCGCAAGCGCGAACAGCGCCCCCGGATGCGGCGACCAGTCGCGCGGCAGGCCGTAACTACGCAGGAACGGCACCATGCTCGCGATCAGCGCGGCGGTCATCGACGCGACATAGGAGAGGACGAGCCCGTCCTTGATCGTGAAGAAGGAAAAGGCCCAGGCGGCGATCGAGATCGTCCACGGCTCCACCACCGCGCGCGCGGTCACCGCCGCCTTGACGTCGTGGCGATAGGCGAGCGCGGCAAGGCTGACGTCGGACCACGCGACGGCGACGATGATGCAGGGCAGGAACCGGTCGAGCCCCGTCACCTGCGTGTTCGCATACATCACTTCGGGAAAGGCGATCAGTATGCCGCTCGCGGTGATGGAGGCGATGAACGCGACCGCCAGCGCATCCCAGACGACGCAGACGTGCGGCCGGTCGTCCGCGGACGACAGCGCCTGCGCAAGACCGCGTTTCAGGCCCAGCGTCGCAACCAGCGCTGCCAGCTCCACCACCACCACCGCCAGCGCGAACCGCCCGACTAGGTCCGCGCCGTACAGGCGTCCGGCGATGAACAGGAACGGGATTCGCGCCGCCAGCCGCAGGACGAAGCCCGCGATATTGGTGCGCCCCCCTTTGGCGAGCGCGTCGATGTCTTGGGACTCGGCGGGCATCAACGGCTGGCCGTACGGCCACCCTCACCCTTCCGGCGCGGCGCGCCTCCCTCCCTCTCCCGATGGTAGAAGGAAGGGGCCCGCTCGCCGCAGGCGAGTGGGGAGGGTGAGGGTGGGTACGGAACGGCCCGGATCAATGCGCCGCTCCCCAGCTTGGCCCCACGCCGATCTCGATGCCCAGCGGCACGGTCAGCTGCACCGCCGGCGCCGCCGCGTTCGCCATCACCTGTTCGATCACCGGCCGCGCCGCCGCGACATCGCCCTCGGGCAGTTCGAAGACGAGTTCGTCGTGGACCTGCAGCAGCATGCGCACGTCGTGCAGCCCTGCGGCGGCGAGGGCGGGTTCCATCCGCACCATCGCGCGCTTGATGATGTCGGCGCTCGTTCCCTGGATCGGCGCGTTGATCGCGGCGCGTTCGGCGCCCTGGCGCTCGTGCTGCACCTTGCTGCGGATGCGCGGGAAATGCGTCTTGCGGCCGAACAAAGTCTCGGTGAAGCCGCGCTCGCGCACCTGCGTCAGCGTTTCGGCGATGTAGCGGTTGATGCCCGGGAACCGCTCGAAATAGCGGTCGATCATCGCCTGCGCTTCGTCGGCACCGATATCCAGCCGCCCTGCGAGGCCCCAGCGGCTGATGCCGTAGAGGATCGCGAAGTTGATCGTCTTGGCACTGGCGCGCGTGTCGCGCGTCACCTCGCCGAACAATTCCTGCGCGGTCAGGCTGTGGATGTCGTCGCCGCGCGCGAACGCCTCGCGCAGCTGCGGCACGTCCGCCATGTGCGCGGCAAGGCGCAGCTCGATCTGCGAATAGTCGGCGGCGAGGATGACGTTGCCCGGTTCCGCCACGAAGGCGTCGCGGATCTGGCGGCCGACCTCGGTGCGGATGGGGATGTTTTGCAGATTGGGATCGGTCGACGACAATCGCCCGGTCTGCGCGCCGGTCAGCGAGTAACTGGTATGGACGCGGCCCGTCGCAGGGTTGATCTGCTCCTGCAACGTATCGGTATAGGTGTTCTTGAGCTTGGTGAGCTGGCGCCATTCGAGCACCTTGGTCGCGATCTCCGCGCCCGGCGAATCCCGGTCGGCCGCCAGCCGTTCCAGTTCGTTGACGTCGGTCGAATAGACGCCGCTCTTGCCCTTGCGGCCGCCCTTCAGGCCCATGCGCTCGAACAGCACGTCACCCAGCTGCTTGGGACTGCCGATCGTGAACGGCCCGCCGGCAAGGTCGTGGACGACGCCTTCCAGGCTGGCGATCTGCGTGGCGAAGTCGCCCGACAGCTGCGCCAGCTTCTCGCGATCGACCTTGACGCCGCGTGCCTCCATCCGGGCGATCACCGCGACCAGCGGCCGGTCGACCATCTGGTAGACGCGCGTGCCGCTCTCCACCGGCAGGCGTGCGGCGAACCGTCGCCACAATCGCAGCGTCACGTCGGCATCCTCGGCGGCGTATTTCGTCGCCGCCTTCAGATCGACCTCGTGGAAGCCTAGCGCTTTCTTGCCGGTGCCGACGACGTCCTTGTACGCGATGCAGCTGTGCGACAGGTGCGTCGCGGCGAGTTCGTCCATGCCGTGCCCGTGCAGTCCGGCATCGAGATCGAAGCTCATCACGATCGTGTCGTCATAGGGCGCGACCCGGACGCCCAGCCGCCCGAGCACGATCATGTCGTACTTCAGGTTGTGGCCGATCTTGAGGACGCTCGGATCCTCCAGCAGCGGCTTCAGCTTCGCCAGCGCGGCCTCCATGCCAAGCTGCGGCGGCTTTTCGGCGAACATGTCGGTGCCGCCATGCGCCAGCGGCACGTAACAGGCGAGATTGGGCGCCAGCGCCATCGACACGCCGACCAGCTCGGCGAGCATCGGATCCTTCGCGGTCGTCTCGGTATCGATCGCGACCCAGCCCTGGTGCCGCGCGACGGTGATCCAGCGATCCAGCGCACCCTCGTCGACGACCGTCTCGTAGCCGTCGTGATCGCATGCTGGCTCGTCGTCGTCGAACGCGACGTCGGTCGGCGATTCGGCAACGGGCGCATCGGCCACCTCGCCCAGACGCGAGAGCAAAGAGCGGAAACCGTGATGGTCGAGGAAGGCACGCAAAGGCGCGTCGGGAATGCCGTCCGCCAGCGACAGTTCCTCCAGCGGCTGCGGCAGCGGCACGTCGCAGGCAAGCTCGACCAGCTTGCGGCTGAGCCTCGCCGCGCCCGCATGCTCGATCAGATTGTCGCGCAGCTTCCCCTTCTTCATGCCTTCCGCCGCGGCGAGCACGCCCTCGACATCGCCATGCTCCAGGATCAGCTTGGCCGCGGTTTTCGGCCCGACGCCCGGCACGCCCGGCACGTTGTCGACGCTGTCACCCATCAGCGCGAGCACGTCGCCCAGCTTCTCCGGCCCGACGCCGAACTTCTCGACGACCGCGTCCGGCCCCAGTCGGCGGTTGTTCATCGTGTCGAGCATGTCGACCGACGGATCGGTCATCAGCTGCATCAGGTCCTTGTCGGAACTGACGATCGTCACCTGCCATCCCTGCGCCAGCGCCGCCTTGGTGTAGCTGGCGATCAGGTCGTCCGCCTCCCACCCCTGTTCCTCGATGCACGGCAGCGAGAAGGCGCGCGTCGCGTCGCGGATCATCGGGAATTGCGGGACCAGGTCCTCGGGCGGCGGCGGGCGGTGCGCCTTGTACTGGCCGTAGAGTTCGTTGCGGAACGTCTGGCTCGACTTGTCGAGGATGACCGCCATGTGCGTCGGCCCGTCCGCCTTGTGGAGGTCGTCGGCGAGCTTCCACAGCATCGTCGTATAGCCATAGACCGCGCCCACCGGCTCGCCATGCTTGTTGGTGAGCGGCGGCAGCCGGTGGTAGGCGCGGAAGATATAGCCCGAGCCGTCGACGAGATAGAGATGGGGCATCGCCCCTGCCGCTTAGCCGACTAGCGGGGTCGGACCAACCCGTTCCGGCAGGCTGCGGCACGGATATGGCAGGAGTGTGGCCTTCCCGTCACCTATCCTCCCCGGCACGGGGAGGGGGACCAGCGAAGCTGGTGGAGGGGGCTCACCTCGGACGCTGCGCTGCGTGGCGATCCCCCTCCGTCAGCGCTGGCGCGCTGCCACCTCCCCGCGAGCGGGGAGGATACGTCACCCCCGCGATCCTTCGGCATAGTCGGCGACCGCCGCCGCGACGCCGGCGATCAGTTCCTGCCGCTCGCGGATCGGACGGCGGCTGTCGCCGATCATCACCGCGATCGCGTAGCGGCGGCCATCGGGCGCGGTCAGCAGGCCGACGTCGTTGAAGCCCGCGTTGCGGCTGCCCAAATCCTGCCCCGTCCCGGTCTTGTGCGCGATCTTCCATCCCGCAGGCAGCGCCGAACGCAGCCGGGCGCGACCGGTGATCGAGGCGCCCATCGTATCGAGCAGGATGCGCGTCGACGTCTCGGTGAACAATTCCCCGCGCGCCAGCCGGGCGAGCGCATCGGCGATCGCGAGCGGCGCGGCGCCATCGGGGGGATCGTTGACATAGGCGTCGAGCGCGGCGGCGCGTACGGCGGGCGACAGGCGCGAACGCGCCGCCTCGAACCCGCCGCCCGTCGCCATCGTCGCCTGGTTCCAGGTGAGCCCCGCGGTTTGCGCCTGCAACAGGCGCTCGCCCGGGCCGAAGCGGATGTCGCCCAGCTGCTTGCGCTCGATCATGGCGCGTACCGCGGCGGGCCCGCCGACATAGGTCAGCAGCCGATCGTTGGCGGTATTGTCGCTCATCGTCAGTGCGCGGCGCAGCAATTCGCCGACCGTGGTGTGATAGCCATCGCCCTTCACCAGCATCGCGATCGGCTGATGGAAGAGCGTCAGATCCTCGCGCCGCACGACGATCGGATCGTCGAGCCGCGCCTTGCCCTGGTCGCGCAGGTCGAGCAGCGTCATCGCCACCCACAATTTGCTGACCGATTGTTGCGGCATGCGCGTGCGGGCGCCGGGGGACGCGACCGTCCAGCCTTCGTCCACCGCGCGGATCGCGATGCCGAACTTGCCATCGAAGCCGGCCGCGAGGCGATCGATCCGCTCGACCAGCTGCGCGGGCGCGACGCGGCGCGCGGGCGGCGCGACCGCGGGGATCGGGATCGACACCTCGACCGGCGGCGAGACGACGGGCGCGCGCGCGCTGCCGGCGGGGCGCTGGGTCGAACCGCAGGCGGCGGCGAGCATGAGACAGAGAAGGGGGGCCGAGCGGCCGAACGCGGACATACGGATGGTGAAGGGCCTCGTCGCGAGTGCGGTTCCGACCCTTATCTGCGGATCGCCGCGGGGAAACCGGGGGCGGCGGTCGCTGCGACGAGCCGCCGCTCTGTCGCGCCGAATCGCGCGCCGGTGGTTCAGATCAGCGCGAGTTCCGCCAGCCGGCCGACCAGCGCGGGGGGCAAAGCGGCAAGGCCCGTCGCATCGCCACCGAGATCGGCGGGCGCATCGCCCGGCTCGAGATAGCGCCAGCCCTGATGCGCGCGCTTGGGCCGCGCCTGGACGAGGATGAGCGCGGGATCGATATGGATCGCGACGCGCCCGCCTTCCGCCTCGCCGAAATGCAGGATCGGCGACCGTGCGACGAGCTGATGCTTGACGATCCAGAACAGCGACCCTTGCCCCGCCACCTCCTCGTGCCGCTTGGGCAGGTAGCGCGTGGTCAGGAACACCGGGCCATCGGCGGCGCGCGCGGTCAGGCGGTCGGCGAGCTGGTCGACGCTGGTCGCGCCGAACGCCACTTTGGTGAGGTGAAGCGCCATGGTCGGCAGCCCATGTGGGTCAACTGCCCAACCCCCACAAGGTCGCAAGGCCGAGGAAGGAGAAGAAGCCCATGACGTCAGTCGCCGTGGTCACGAACACCGCGGAGGACACGGCGGGATCGACGTTCGCCTTGTCGAGCGCGACGGGAACGACGACGCCGACGATCCCGGCGACGAGGCTGTTGATCATCATCGCGAGCGCGAAGACGAGCGACAGTTGCGCGTTGCCGAGGATGACGTAGCTGCCGAGCGCACCGACCAGGCCGAGCGCGACGCCGTTGCACAAGGCGATGCGGAATTCGCGCACCAGCATGCGCAGCGTGTTGGAACTGGTCAGCTGGTTGGTGGCGAGCGCGCGCACCACCACCGCCAGCGTCTGCGTCCCGGCATTGCCGCCGAGCGCAGAGACGATCGGCATCAGCGCGGCGAGCAGCGCGAAGCGGCCGATCTCGCCCTGGAACAGCCCGACGACGGACGCGGAGAGGATCGTCGCGCCGAGATTGACGACCAGCCAGGCGACGCGGCTCCTCACGGTCAGCCGGATCGGCTCGTTGATGTCGCCTTCGCCCGCGCCCGACAGGCGCAGCGCGTCCTCGCCCGCCTCCTGCTGGATGATGTGGACGATGTCGTCGACGGTGATCATGCCGACCAGCCGCTCGTCGTCGTCCACCACCGCGGCCGAGATCAAAGCATATTTCTGGAAGCGGAGCGCGACCTCTTCCTGATCCATATCGACCGGGATCAGCGTCTGTTCGCGCTTCATCACGTCCGACATGGCGATGCCGCGCGGCGTGCGCAGGATCCACGACAATTGGCAGGTGCCGACGGGGTGATGGCCGGCATCGACGACGAAGATTTCCCAGAAATCGGTCGTCAGTTCCTCGTGGCTGCGCAGGAAATCGATGACGTCGCCGACGGTCCAATGCTCGGGCACCGCGATCAGCTCGCGCTGCATCAGGCGGCCGGCGGACTCCTCGGGGTAGGACAAAGCCTCCTCGATCGCGGCGCGATCGTCGGGGTCGAGCGCGCGCAGCACGGCGCGCTGCTCGTCCTCGTCCATATCCTCGATGATCGCGACCGCGTCGTCGGTGTCGAGCGCCGCGGCGATGTCCGCGACCTGATGCGGCTCGAGCGCATCGATCAGCGTCTCGCGGACGTAATCGTTCATCTCGGCGAAGACGTCGCCGTTCAGCTGGTCGGCGACCGCGCGCGCGAGGGGGCCGCGATCCTCCTCCGGCACGATCTCGAAAAGGTCGGCGAGGTCGGCGGGGTGGAGCGGCTCGACGAGCTCGCGCGCTTCCTCGTCGTTATGCTCGCGCACCGCCTCGAGCACCGCATCGACGAATTCGGGACGCAGCCGGTCGTCCTCGTCGAGTTCGGTCTCGCCGTCCTCGTCGATCACCTCGGGAAGTTCGTGCTCGCTCATCGCCGCCTCCCTTCCGGTTCGCGCGCGGCCGGCCTTACCCGCACGTTTCGCCATTTGCCAGCGGGACGAAGCGACACTACCTGCCCGCCAGCAACAAGAGGAGCCGATCATGGCCGACACCGATTATCAGACGCTGACGCTCACCCTCGAAGGGGGCGACGTCACGATCCGCCTACGTCCCGATCTCGCGCCGAACCACGTTGCGCGCATCGCCGAGCTCGCCAACGAGGGCTTCTACGACGGTGTGCCCTTCCACCGCGTCATCCCCGGCTTCATGGCGCAGGGCGGCGACGGCGGGAACCACAATGGCACGGGCGGGTCGACCAAGCCCAACCTGAAGCAGGAATTCAACAAGGAGCCGCACGTGCGCGGCGTCTGCTCGATGGCGCGGACGATGGACCCGAACTCGGCGAACAGCCAGTTCTTCATCTGCTTCGACGATGCGCGCTTCCTCGACGGCCAGTACACCGTCTGGGGCGAAGTGACCGACGGCATGGACCTCATCGACGCGCTGCCGAAGGGCGAGCCGCCCGCGAACCCCGGCAAGATCGTCACGGCGCGCGCCGCCTGACGGCCGGCGGCGGACCGGCATCGCATCCGGTCCGCCGCATCCGGTCAGCTGACCTTCATGTTCGACGACACGTTGCTGAACGTCATCTGCAACTTGCCGCCCAGGCCCTTCATCGCGGCGATCGCGGCGACCGCGATCAACGCCGCGATCAGCCCGTATTCGATCGCGGTCGCGCCGCGGCGATCGCGCCGCAGCCGGTGGAATGGCGTCATCGTTTTTCTCCCGTTTTTTTGACGCGCGCCATTGGCACGGGGACTGGTTGACGGGCGGTTTACGCCGCCGCGCGATCGCCTTTGCTGTCCTCGCCCAAAGTGCGGATCAGCCAGTCGTGGAACAGTTTCACCGGGCGCTGCTGCAACGCGCGCGGGCGGCACACGAACCAGTGGCTGTACGGGCTGTCGACCTCGATATCGAACAGCCTGACGAGACGCGGGTCTTTCGCATTTTCGAAATGGCTCGCGTGCATGAAGGCGACGCCCAGCCCCTGCGCCGCCGCCTCCAGCATCAGCACGCCCGAATCGAAATAATCGGTGGCGAGCGGTTCGACGTCACCAAGGCCGATGGCGTCGCGCCAGGCGGAAATCGTGTCGGGCATCTCGCGATGGATCAACGCGGTCAGCCGCGACAATTGCTCGGGCCGCGTGACCGGATCGGGGCCGTCCAGCAGCGTCCGCGCGCCGATGACATAGACGGAGTTGCGGTCGAGCCGCTTGGCATAGAGCGACGGGTCGACCTCGCGCGCCAGCGCGACGACCGCATCGAGCCCTTCGCCCAGCCGCACGACGCCGTGGCCCGCGGTGTCGATGTCGAGATGCAGTTCGGGATGCTCGTGGCGCAGCTTGCCGAGGTGCGGGAACAGCCGCTGCGATGCGAACAGCGGCAGCACGCCGAGACGCACGCGCAGCACCTCCACCGTCCCGGTCAGCGATTCGACCGCGTCCGACAGCGAATCGAGCAACGGCGCGAGTTGCGCGAGCAGCCGTTCGCCATCGACGTTGAGGATCATCGCCTGGTGCCGCCGCTCGAACAGCGGGCGGTCGACGAACCGTTCGAGCGACTGGACGCGGCGGCTGAGCGCCGGTGCCGAGAGCGCGAGTTCGGCGGCGGCGGCCTTCACCGATCCCAATCGTGCGACCTGCACGAACGCCTCGATCGCGCCAAGCGGCGGCAGCCTGCGCATGATCCCTTAACCCTCTTGCCAGGTCGGTGGAACGACCGATCGCACCATCAAGTCAACGACGGTTGCAACTTCTGCAATCATAACCTGCGCTCTTCGCACTTGCAACATGATCCACATCGAAGCAAACGGATCGGGCCTTTCAGGCATCCTCTCCTAAAAACTTTCACGGGCCGCTCCTTCATGGACGCGGCCCTTTTTTTGTCCTCACGCGGTCGGCGCCGGGCTCGCATCGCAGGAACCGGCTTCCTACCTCGCGCGCTTCGAATTGCATTTTGAACGGCAAGAAGGACAGATCATGGCCGATGGCGACGCCCCGCAGCGCAAGATCCAGGTCGCGAATGCGCGCCCGGAGGATTCGGGCCGGGGTCTCGCGCACCTGCCGCGCAGCCTGATGGCGGCACTGGGCGTCGGCGAGGGCGACGTCATCGAGATCGTCGGCAAGCAATCGACGCCCGCACGTGCGGTCGGCCCCTATCCCGAGGACGAGGGCATCGACGTTCTGCGCATCGATGGGCTGCAGCGCGCCAACGCCGGCGTCGGTGCGGGGGATTTCGTCGAGGTGCGCCGCGTCGAATCGAAGCCCGCGACGCGCGTCGTCTTCGCACCGGCACAGCAGAATCTGCGACTTCAGGGGTCGGTACAGGCGCTGAAGCGCACCTTCTTCGGCCGCCCGCTCGCGCAGGGCGACATCGTCGCCACCGCCGGCCAGCAACGCGTCACCAACATGCCGCCGGGCGTGCAGCAATTCATGAACGCGCCCGCCTATGCGCTGCAGGAAATCCGCCTCGCGGTCGTCTCGGCCAGCCCGAAGGGCGTCGTGCATATCGACGAGAATACCGAGGTGGAGTTGCGCCCCGAATATGAAGAGCCGCAGCAAGCGCGTCGTGCCGACGTCACCTATGACGACATCGGCGGCATGGCGACCACGATCGACCAGCTGCGCGAGATGGTCGAACTGCCGCTGCGCTACCCCGAACTGTTCGAAAGGCTCGGCGTCGAGCCGCCCAAGGGTCTGCTGCTTTACGGCCCGCCGGGCACCGGCAAGACCCGCCTCGCCCGCGCGGTCGCGAACGAAAGCGACGCGCAATTCTTCCTGATCAACGGGCCGGAGATCATGGGTTCCGCCTATGGCGAATCGGAAGGGCGGCTGCGCGAGATTTTCGAGGAAGCGGCGAAGAGCGCGCCGTCGATCGTCTTCATCGACGAGATCGACTCGATCGCGCCCAAGCGCGGCAACGTGCAGGGCGAGGCGGAAAAGCGCGTCGTCGCGCAGTTGCTGACGCTGATGGACGGGCTGGAGGCGCGAGCCAATCTGGTCGTGATCGCCGCGACCAATCGGCCGGAGGCGATCGACGAGGCGCTGCGCCGGCCCGGCCGGTTCGATCGCGAGATCGTCGTCGGCGTGCCCGACGAACGTGGCCGGCGCGAAATTCTGGGCATCCACACCCGCGGCATGCCGTTGGCGGAGGGCGTCGACCTCGCCGAACTGTCGCGCACGACCTACGGTTTCGTCGGTGCCGACCTCGCCGCGCTGACGCGCGAGGCGGCGATCGAAGCGGTGCGCCGAATCATGCCCAGGCTGAACCTCGAGGAGCGGACGATCCCCGCCGAGGTGCTCGACACGCTGTCGGTGACGCGCGACGACTTCCTCGAGGCGCTGAAGCGCGTCCAGCCGAGCGCGATGCGTGAAGTGATGGTCGAGGCGCCGCGCGTCCGCTGGGAGGATGTCGGCGGCCTCGACAAGGCGCAGGAGCGGCTGAAGGAGGGCGTCGAACTGCCGCTCAGAAACCCCGACGCGTTCCGGCGGCTCGGCATCCGTCCCGCCAAGGGCTTCCTGCTTTACGGCCCGCCGGGCACGGGCAAGACGTTGCTGGCGAAGGCGGTCGCGCGCGAGGCGGAGGCGAACTTCATCGCCACCAAGTCGAGCGATCTGCTGAGCAAATGGTATGGCGAGAGCGAACAGCAGATCAGCCGGCTGTTCGCGCGCGCGCGCCAGGTCGCGCCGACCGTGATCTTTATCGACGAGCTCGACAGCCTCGTCCCCGCGCGCGGCGGCGGGCTGGGCGAGCCGCAGGTGACCGAGCGCGTCGTCAACACGATCCTCGCCGAGATGGACGGGCTGGAGGAACTGCAGTCCGTCGTCGTGATCGGGGCCACCAATCGGCCCAATCTCGTCGATCCTGCGCTGCTGCGGCCCGGCCGCTTCGACGAGCTGATCTACGTCGGCGTGCCCGACATGGAAGGCCGGCGACGGATTCTTGCGATCCAGACCGGCAAGATGCCGCTCGCGGCTGACGTAGACCTCGACGTGATCGCGGCGCGGACGGATCGGTTCACCGGTGCGGACCTCGAGGATGTCGTGCGCCGCGCCGGCCTGATCGCGCTGCGCCGCTCGGTGAGTGCACAGGAAGTCTATATGAGCGACTTCGAGGACGCACTGGGCGAGGCGCGGGCCAGCGTCACGCCGGAGATGGAGAAGGATTACGAACAGATCGCCGCGCGGCTGAAGCAGGACGCGGCGGCGATCCAGCCGATCGGCTTCGCGATGCCTGCGCGCAAGGCGCCATAGCGTCAGCGTAGCGCGCGCATGCCGTAGGCGGCGAGCAGGACCAGCGCACCCGCGACGACCAGATACGGCGCCGGGTGCGCCAGTTCGTAGAGGCCGATGCCGATCGAGGGGCCCAGCACGAAACTGGCGCCGTTGACGCTCGTCACCTTGCCCGCGACCGCGCCTTGCGCGGCGGGGCCGACCGCGAGGCTCGCGCCGGCGGTGAAGCCCGGCCGGGTGAAGCCGAAGCCGAGATTGGCGAGCGCATAAGCGGTGGCGATGCCGTAGAGCGAGGTGGCGATGCCGGTCAGCGCGCATCCTGCCGCGGCGAGCATTGCGCCGATCAGCACCAGCCGCCGCGGGCTGAGCCCGAGCAGCGGGATGACGCCCCATTGCACCAGCAACGCCGCGCCCGCGCCCATCATCAGCACGATCCCCGTCGGCGCCAGCGCGGCGGCGGGCGCGAGGTGCAGGCGGTCGATGACGAGAAAGCCGATCACCTGGCTCGCCACCGCCTGCGCATGGCCGGCGACGAGGCCCGCGATCATCCAGCCGCGCACGCGCGGGTCTGCGAAGCGTACCGTCTCGGCATGCGGCTGCGTCGCCGCGGCGACGCTCGCGCCCGTCGGCGCACCGCCGATCGAGGGATAGGCGGACGATACGCCGTGCCCGGGATGCGCGCCGAGCCGGTCGTCGGGCAGGATCGCGCGGACCGCCAGCGCGACCGCGATGCCGAAGCCCGCAAAGACGAAGGCGGGGCCCGCCAGCCCGATCTCCACCCCGCCGACCCGGCCGAGCAGCAGATAGGGCGCGATCGCCGGTCCCAGGATCGTACCGAGCCCGAAGGCGGAGGCGAGCAGGGTCAGCGCCCGCGTCCGCTCCTCGCGCCCCGTCTCGCCCGCGACCAGCGCCTGCACCGCCGGCGGCGCGGCCGATCCGCAACTGCCGTAGATCAGCCGGCCGGCGATGAAGAGTCCGAACGCCGCCGTGCCGCCGATCCAGCCGTTGATGCCGGCCGCAAGGAAGCTGCCGCACAGCAACAGCGATATCGCGAAGCCGGCGAGCCCGGTAAGGATCATCGCGCGCCGTCCGTGCCGATCCGATCGCGCCGCCCAGAACGGCGCGGCGATCACCCATAGCAGCGCCGATACCGAAAAGGCCGCCGCCACCGCCTGGTCCGCGACGCCAAGCGCGCGCCCCAGCGCGGGCAGCACCGATTGCAAGGCGGTATTGCCCGCCGCGATCGTCAGCATCACGACGAACAGCAGCGCAAAACGGCGGTCGGCTGCGCTGACGGCGCGGCTCACGCGCGCCGCCAGCGGTAATCGCGCGTCACCGCGGCGACGGTGACGGTGTAATCCTCATACCAAAGCTCGCGCCCGAGCGCGCGGATCGCCGCATGATCGGGATGGTGGCGCCACGCGATCGCCGCCGCCTCGTCCGCCCAATAGCTGACGGTGATGCCATATCCATCGGGTCCGCGCACGCTGTCCACGCCGCGATAGCCGGGCTGTCGCGCGGCGAGCGCGTCCATCCGCGCCGCCGCCGCGTCATAGCCGTCCGCATCCGCGTCCGTCCGCCGCGACGTGAAGATCACCGCCACCTGCCCGCGCCGCTCGCCGTCCATCCATCCCCCGGCGTGTCCGCATCCGATCGCGCGACACGCGCCGGCACGTGTCGCGCAGCCCTTGCCGCCCCGCAACCCCGCATGCCACCGGGCGAAACACGCCCGGTCGAGCAACCGTTGGTCTTGCAAGCTGTTTCACATTCGTGGCACGGGGATTGCCGTTGCGCGTCCTTTTCGGGACAACCACGAGACCAAGGAAGACGATGCCCAGTTCGACCACCGCCGCCCGGCGTTCGCGTTCCCGCCCGGCTGGCGTTCCCAGCCCCGTGGCGATGTTCTTCCAGGGTTTCCTGAAACATCCGGTGATGGTCGGCTCGATCATCCCGTCGTCGGACAAACTGATCCGCAAGATGCTGAAGCCGGTCGACTGGTCGGCGTGCAAGGTGTTCGTCGAATATGGGCCCGGCGTCGGCACCTTCTGCCGCCCGATCCTGGAGCGGATGGCGCCCGATGCGATCCTGATCGCGATCGACACCAATCCGGATTTCATCAACTACCTGAACCACGTCATCACCGATTCCCGGTTCGTCGCGGTGCACGGTTCGGCGGCGGACGTCGAACAGATCGTCCGCGATCAGGGGCGCGAGCAGGCGGATTTCGTCCTGTCGGGCCTGCCTTTTTCCACGCTGCCCGCGGGCGTCGGCCCGGCGATCGCCGCCGCGACGCAGCGCGTCATCCGCCCGGGCGGCGCGTTCCTCGTCTATCAGTTCTCGCCGAAGGTGAAGGATTTCCTCACCCCGCACTTCCGCAACATCGACCACGACATGGAATGGTGGAACGTGCCCCCCGCGCAGCTGTACTGGGCGTGGAAGGATTGATCCTTCCGCGCAGACTAAACGAAATTTTAGGGCAGCGCGCCCGTCTCACCCGCTTCACCACTATCATGGGTTAAGTTAGGCTGGCGTCACGATGGATGGACGCCGCCTTTCTCCCGCCCTGTTCCTGCACGAAGCGGCGATCCGCCGCGGCATGGAACTGATGATGTTCGCCCAGTCCCGCTTCGTGCGGACCGCGGACGAGAAGCTCGCCGAGCTGGGGCTGGGCCGGGCGCACCACCGCGCGCTCTATTTCATCGGCCGCAAGCCCGACATCACCGTCGGCGACCTGCTCGACCTGCTCGGCATCACCAAACAGTCGCTGAGCCGCGTGATGCGCGACCTGCTCGATCGCGCGCTGGTCGCGGTTCGCCATGGCGAGAACGACCGACGCAACCGGCTGCTGCGCCTGACCGATGAGGGGCGGGCGCTGGAGGCGGCGCTGTACGAAGAGCAATGCGCGCGCATGGCCGATGCCTACGCCTATGCGGGGCAGGAGGCGGTGAGCGGCTATTGGTCGGTGCTGGAGGCGCTGATCCCCGACGATGCGCGCGGCGCCATTGTCGCGCTGACGTGTCAGGCGTCCTCCACCCCGAAGTTCAGTCCGCGCGACACGCCGGGGTCGACGACCGCGATCAGCAGGTAGGCGACGAACTGGCGCAGCCGCTGGATCCAGCCGGTTTGCGCCTCGTACCGCTCGGCGGTGACGCGGTCCGACCGTGCGATCTCGCCCTCGACATAGCCGCGGACATGGTCGGCAAACGCCGCATCCTCGATCCGCAACATCAGTTCGAGGTTGATGAACAGGCTGCGCATGTCGAAGTTCGCCGATCCGACGTAGACCGCGTCGTCGATGACGTAGAGCTTGGTATGCAGCTTCGTCGGCTGGTATTCGTAGATTTCGACATGTTTGCGCAGCAGGCCGGCGTAGGTGAAGCGCGCCGCCGCGATCGTTGCCCCATTGTCGGATTTGGCGGCGGTGACGACGCGCACCCGCGCGCGTCGTCGCCCCGCCTTGTCGAGCCGTCGCAGCATCGTCGGCGACGGCGTGAAATAGGCGGCGATCACGTCGATGCGCCGGCCATGCCGCATGTCGTGGCGCACCGCGCGCGCCCAGGGCGACAGCCGCCGCGTCGGGCCGCCGATCAGCCAGCGCATCGACCCCTCTGGCTCGCTCCAGCGCGCCAGCGCACGATTGAGGTGGCGCAGTTTGCCTTTCGGCTGACACACCCAGTCCAGCAGCGCGTCGAAATAGCCCGCCAGCCGCGCCGCCGCCGGTCCTTCGACCAGCAGGCCAAGGTCGCGCCACGCCGCATCGGCGGGTGTGCCGAAATAATCGTCCTCGACGTTGAAGCCGCCGATGATGATCGATGCCGCCGCTTCGGCATCCGCGAGCGCCAGCTTCTGGTGATTGCGCAGCAGATAGCGTCGGCCGAAGCGCGGCGAGAAACGGCACACGGTGACGCCCGCTTCGGTCAGCGGTGCGAAGAAGGCGGGATTGCCCTCGCTGCCGAAACCATCGACGATCAGCGCGACCTTCACGCCCCGCGCCGCGGCCGCGATCAGGGCGGCGTTGACGCGCCGCCCGGTCTGGTCGTCGGCATAGATATAATAGAGGATGCGCAGCGAACGGGTCGCCCCGTCGATCAACGCCAGCAACGCATCGAGCCGCCGCGGCCCGGTGTCGAGCAAGGTCAGCTGGTTGCCGGCGACCGTGAAGGCGGGCTGTCCGGCGGGAGCGTCGGGCGGATCGGCCATGGTGCGAACGACGGCTCCAGGATTGGACAGGGAAAGGATCAACGATGCTGATCGCCTTGATGTTGCAGGCGGCGCAACCCCCGGCCGCCGCGTTCGACCATCCGTGGCTGCGCATCGGGCGCAGCCCCGCGCTGACGGGGGTCAGCGAGGAGATCACCGTCGCACGAATGTGGGACGGCGAAGGACCCGCGCGGCGCAGCGTCGACTGGGCGCGGCTGATCCGCCACGATCGTCGGGGCGGACGCCGGACGACGACGACCTTCTATGCGCAGGCGCTCACCTGTCCCGCGTTGGGGGCGCTGCCGACCGCCGTCGCCGCATTTCCGATGCCACATGCGATATCGCCCGATACGCCGACCGACATCGTGCTCGACGGCGTCGGCTATACGGCGACCCTCGACGCGGGCTATGGCGAACGGCCATCGACGATGACGGTCGAATCGAACGTCGACACGCCGCTCGCGGACTGGGTCGAGGCGCGTTTCGCCTCGCTACAGCCATGCTGGACGCCGGCCTGACCTGCCGTCTTTGACTTTGCGGGCCCGGCTTGGTAGAGGGCGCGCTTTCCATCATCGGTATTTGCGAAGGAAAGCGTCCATGGCGCGCGTCACTGTCGAGGATTGCGTCGACAAGGTTCCCAACCGCTTCGATCTCGTGCTGTTCGCGGCGCAGCGCGCGCGCCAGATTTCGGGCGGCGCCGAACTGACGCTCGATCGCGACCGCGACAAGAATCCGGTCGTCGCGCTGCGCGAGATTGCCGAGGAGACGGTGCGTCCCGATCATCTCGAGGAATCGGTGGTCGGCAGCCTGCAGCGCGTCCAGATCGACGACGACGACGAGGTTGATGCGGTCGGCTCGCTCAGCGCCTCGGCCGAGGCACTACGCCTCACCGCCGCCGCCCCGCCGCGCAACCAGAATCTGGGCGCGGATTACGAGGGGTGAGCATGAGGCCGCGGATCAGCGCCAGCTGATCCGCGCTTAACCGAATGCCGGCCAGCGGGCTGCAAGCCGGACTGACGACGCGGCTTTGCCGCGTCGTTTGCGTTTTGGGGTGTCGGCGATCACCCGATCGTCATCCCGGGGCAGGCCGGGACCCATGGGCTGCGGCGCGGCGCCAATTGTGCCATGTCGCTCCCGGCCAGGCGCTGCAGCCGATCCCACCCGAAAAGGCCGAAGCGCTCCGTCCCGCCGCGGCAAAGCCGCGTCGTCGGTCGTCCGCTGCGCGACGCCGGCCGGGGCCGCCGTTTGGCGCGGAACAGCTTTTACTATTCCGCGCGGCGGCCCTTGAAGCCTTGGGCGACGACGAACCACTCCACCGATCCCTTGCGGCTCGACGGCGGCTTGGCGTGCTTCACGCTCGCGAACGATCGCTTCATCTCCGCGACCAGCGCCGAATCGGCGCCGCCGGCGAACACCTTGGCGACGAACGTGCCGCCCGGTGCCAGCACGTCCTGCGCAAAGGCGAAAGCGGTTTCGACCAGTCCCATCGTGCGCAGCGCATCGGTCTGCGGATGGCCGACGGTGTTCGCTGCCATGTCCGACAGGACGAGGTCGGGCGCGCCGCCCAGCGCCTCCATCAATTTGCCCGGCGCGGCGTCGTCCATGAAATCCATCTGGAAGATCGTGACCCCCTCGATCGGATCGACGGGCAGCAGGTCGATGCCGACCACCTCCGCCTTGGGCAGGCGGCGCTTGATGACCTGGCTCCACCCGCCCGGCGCGATGCCCAGATCGACGACGCGCTTCGAATGACGGATGATGCCGAACCGTTCGTCGAGCTCGATCAGCTTGTACGCCGCGCGGCTGCGATAGCCTTCCGCCTTGGCGCGGCGGACATAAGGATCGTTGAGCTGGCGTTCCAGCCAGCGCGTCGATTGCGCGGTGCGGCCGCGCGCGGTCTTGACGCGGGTGCGCAGGCCGCCGCCGTCACGGCTCATCGTGCGCTGTCCCTAGTCGGGCGGATATCGGTCATGGCCGTGGGCTCCCCATCAGGCGGCGCAGGATTCCCTCGCGGATACCGCGATCGGCGATGCCGAGCCGCTCGGCGGGCCAGAGGTCGAGAATGGTTTCGAGGATGGCGCAGCCCGCGACGACCAGATCGGCGCGTTCGGTGCCGATGCACGCAAGCTGCGCACGCTCGGCGATCGCCATGCGCGACAGATCGGCGCTGATCCGGCGCATCGCGTCGGCTGGCACGATCAGGCCGTCGACCTGCGCGCGGTCGTAATGGCTGAGGCCCAGATGCACGCTGCCCAGCGTCGTCACCGTGCCGCTGGTGCCGAGCAGCCGCGGCCGCCGCACCGTTTTGGGCAGCCGTGCCGCGAAACCGGCGAAACTCTCCGCCACCGTCGCGCGCATCCGCGCATAGGCGGCGAGCCGGTCCTCCTGGGCGGCGGCCGTACCGCCCGCGCTTTCGGTCAGCGATACGACGCCCCAGGGCGCGGAATGCCAGTCGAGCACGCGCGGCATCGCGCCGCGCGGCGTGTCGATCAGCACCAGCTCGGTCGATCCGCCGCCGATGTCGAAGACGAGCGCGGGGTCGTCGCCCGGCTCGATCAATGCGTGGCAGCCGAGCACGGCGAGCCGCGCCTCTTCCTCGGCAGAGATGATGTCGAGGTGGATACCCGTCTCTTGATACGCGCGCGCGATGAAATCGGGGCCGTTGGCGGCGCGGCGGCACGCCTCGGTCGCCACGGATCGCGCCAGCGTCACGTTGCGGCGCTTGAGCTTGTCCGAACACACGCGCAGCGCCGCGATCGTCCGTTCGATCGCCGCGTCCGACAGCCGGCCGGTGGCGGACAGCCCCTCGCCCAGCCGCACGATGCGCGAAAAGGCATCGATGACCGCAAAGCCGTCGCCCTGTGGCCGCGCGATCAGCAGGCGGCAGTTGTTGGTGCCGAGGTCGAGCGCGGCGAAGGCCTGCGCATCGGACCAGCGACCGCGTTGCGGCCGCATCGGCGCCGGACGGGCAGGTTTGACCTGCCGGTACGGCTCTCGGGCGGATGTATCCCCCATGGCCGTGGTTCTTCTTTCGTTTCTGTTCTGCCGTCGCGGGTCGTGACCCGTTCGGTGCTTGCTCCCTAGGTAGCGCGCACGGCGCCGTGCGACAAGCCGAGTAACCGAGATTGACGTTGACAGCCCTGCACCCCCGGCCTAGAGGCGCCCTCCTGTTGCCCCGTCGTCTAAAGGTAAGACTACGGACTCTGACTCCGTCAATTGAGGTTCGAATCCTCACGGGGCATCCAGCGTTCTTCCCGAAAAATCAGCATCTCGACGCGGTTGCGTGGACGCGTCCGCGGGTCGAATCGGGATCGCGGCCGATCTTTTTCACCTGCACCGCCGCGACACTGAAGACCTGGGGCGCAGGATCGCTTAAGGCCGTGTCCGGCCCATGATCGACCCGTCGCCCCTTCCCCGCGAATCGATGCTTGCCCGGCTGTCGCAGCGGCAGGTCGATTGTCTGCGGCGGGTCGCGGAGCTGAAGAAGACCGAGCAGATCGCCGACGAGCTCGGCATCTCGCCCAGCACCGTCAACACCCATATCGAACGCGCGATGACCATCCTCGGCGCGCGCAGTCGCCGCGAGGCGGCGCGGTTCGTCGTCGCCGTGGATTCCGGCCCGCCGGCCCCGCCGCCCCCGCTGCCTATGTCGGAAGCCCGTGCGGCCGCGGACATATCGGCTCCCGAGAAACACCCTACCGAATTTTCGCGACTGTCCGAACCGGCGGCGGACCTGCCACCAGCGTCATCGGCGGTACCGGAGCTGCCGAGGCGCAACCGCCTCGATCCGCTCCAACGGATGGGCGTGGCGCTCCTTTCGCTCATCCTCCTGTGCCTGGCGATCGCCGGGCTCGGGGCCGCCATCGAACAGCTGAGCGCGTGGCGATCAAGCCTCGCGTCGACAGGGACCAACCACCCGGGCCGCGTCTGAAAACGGTCGGCCCGCCACGAAAGGGCAGACCATGAGCCAGGACGTCGCCGTTGCCGCGCACAAGGTGCGTGACGAATTCATCCCCGCCGAACAGGCCGCCGATATCGCCGCCGCGCGTACCGCCCGGCTGCTCGCCACGGTGCTCGAACAGCGCGCCGCCGCCGGCGTCGCCATGGGCATGGGCGCCCCGATGATCCGCAAGATCGCCAAGTCGCTCGCCGCGCAGATCGAGGCGCGCGAGGAATTCGTGATGGCGCACAAGCTCGCCGCCGCCTTGCCGGGCGAAATGGGCCTCGACCCGATGATGTTCGGCGATGCGTCCGAATGCCCGCCCGACGAGCAGCGTCCGTCCGGCTTCGGCGGTGCGCACGAGAACGTCGTCGCGATCCGCGCGGCCTGAGGCATCGCGGGCATGAACGTCGTCGCCTTCACGCTGCTGCTGCTGGCCACGGCCGCACTGGCGGGATGGCGCGGCGGGCAGCCCGAGAAGATCGTCGCGGGAATCTTCGTCGCCGCCTATCTCGCGACCTTCGCGAGCTATACGGCGGCGCCCGCGCGGTTCGCCCGGATCGAGCCCTTCGTCGCCGCGATCGACATCGCCGTTCTCGCCGGCGTAACCCTGGTCCTGCTGCGCGCGGACCGGTTCTGGCCGATCGCGGCGTTCGCCGCACAGGGGGTCGCGGTGTTGACCCACCTCATCAAACTGATCGACCCGGGTATCGTGCGCAAGGCCTATGCCATCGCGCTCGCCGCCCCGGGATGGCTGGCGGTGCTGATCCTGCTCGCCGGCGTGGTGCGTCATGCGCGCCGCGCCGCGACGTTCGGCCGTCAGCGCGACTGGAGCTGGTAGATAATGGATATGGACCAACCGCGCCGCTGGGCGGTCGAGGTCGTGCCGGGGGCGGATCGCGACAGGCTGTGTCCGCTGCCGCGCCACGACGTCGTCCCGAGCCGGTCGATCCCGCCCACGGCGCTTGCGATCGCGCAGGCGATCCGCCGGGTGCGCACGAGCGCGCGGTGCGGCGCGGCGGAGCATCGCGATCTGTTCGCCGATCCCGCTTGGGACATGCTGCTCGATCTCTATGTCGCCGAAGCGACCGGCCGGCGGGTCAGCGTATCGGATGCCTGCATCGCCGCCGCGGTGCCGCAGGCGACCGCCTTGCGCTGGCTCAACATGCTCGATCAGCGCGGGCTGGTCATACGGACCGCGGATCAGACCGATCGTCGCCGCTGGTGGATGACGCTGAGCGATGCGGGCGTCGCGCTCGTCGAGCGGATGTTGCCGCCGACGATGACCTGATCGCCGTTCAGCCGTCGCTGTGCCCGGTCGCGTCGGCGAGGATCGCGGCGACCGCCGCCACGTCCAGGCCGAACGCCGCCGCGAGCCCGCCGATCGATGCGCCGCGGCGGGCGAGTTCGCGGATGCGGCCTTCGTCGACCAAGGTCGTGTAGCCGCGCGTGTCGCGCTGTTCGCGCACGATGTCCTTGCGGCCCGATCCGCGGCTTCGGCGCGCCGCGGCGGCGTGCGGATCGACCGCGGCGAGCTGCTCCGCCGCCGCATGCCGGTCGCCCCGCGCGGTTTCGCGGGCCTGCGCGCCTGCGGCCCGTTCCGCCGCCCGTGCCGCCAGCCGCCCGGCGAGCGCGGCATCGCGCGATGCGCTGCGTTCGTCGCGCAGCCGCGCGCGTTCCGCGGCGCGATCGGCCGGCGCGCGGTTGCTTCTGACGCGAAATCCCGGCGCCGCATCGCCGCCGCCCCAGCTCTTGTCGGCCACGAGACGATGATCCCGTTCGGTTTTTGGTGTTTGGCGCGCCCGGAACGATTCGAACGTCCGACCCTCAGATTCGTAGTCTGATGCTCTATCCAGCTGAGCTACGGGCGCTTGGGAGCGGCGCAGCTATGCGATCCTGACGGCGGACGCAACCCCTGCGCGCATCGGTGGTTGTGGCCGACATGCCGACGCTCGATCCCCGTACCACCGCGCTCATCCTCATCGACCTGCAGGCGGGGATCGTCCCCGGCGACAAGGGGCCGCGGTCGAGCGCGGACGTCGTGGCGACCGCCACCGCGCTCGCCGACCGCTTCCGCGGCGCGGGCGCGCCCGTCGTGCTGGTCCATGTCGATTTCGGGCCCGGCGACATGCCCAGCCTGAACGTCGACGCGCCGCGCCTGCCGAAGGACGGCACGCCGCCGGGCTTCGCCGATTTCGTCGATGGCGTGCGCCAGCCCGGCGACATCGTCGTGCTGAAGCACCATTGGGGTGCGTTCACCGGCACCGATCTAGACCTGCAGCTGCGCCGCCGCGGCGTGAAGACGCTGGTCGTCGCCGGCATTGCGACCAATTTCGGCGTCGAATCGACCGTGCGCAGCGCGTGGGAGCTGTCCTACGATGTCGTCGTCATCGAGGATGCCTGCACCTCGCGTTCCGCCGAGCTGCACGATTTCGCGATCCGCCACATCCTGCCGCAGATTGCGCGCGTCGTCGCCAGCGATTCGATCGCCTTGGCCTGAGGCTATTTCGCCTCGGCGATCAGCTTGGCCGCCGCCGCGCCCGTCCAGTCGTTGCCCCCGCGCCAGCGCCACACCTCCCTGCCCGTCGAATCGAACAGGATCGTCATCGGCAGGTTGGCGCCATAGCCGAGTGACAGCGCCATTTTGGCGTCGATATACGGCGTCAGCGCGCCGCCGCCGTGGTCCTTGAGGAAGGCGGGGACCTTCTCCGTCCCCTGCATATCCTGACTGATCGCCGCGACGCGCACCGCGCCCGATGCCGAAAGCCGGCCCAGCGTCGGCAGCTCCGCGACGCACGGCCCGCACCAGGTCGCCCACAAATTGACCAGCACCGGCTTGCCGCGGAAGGCGGCGAGGCTGGTCGGCTTGCCGTCCGGCCCGGTGAAGGCGGCGGTCGGCGCGGCCTCGCCCGCGTGGCTGCGATCGAGCCCGATCGCCGCGGCGGCCGGCTGGCCCGTGGCGGGCGCGGCTTCGTCGGGGGAGGGGGCCGCGACGTTCGCCGTGCCCGCCGCGTCCGCTTTGCCCGCCTCGCCTTGTGCGTTCCCCGCGCTTTGCCTATCGCAACCCGCGATGGCGAGCGCCAGGAGACCAACCATCGCGACGCGCGCAAAAGGTGACGGGGACATGAGCGGTTCCAATTCGATGTGGGGCGGACGGTTCGCCGAAGGCCCGGCCGCGGTGATGCGCGAGATTAACGCATCGATCCCGTTCGACAAGCGCATGTGGCGCCAGGATATCGCCGGATCGAAGGCGCATGTCGCGATGCTCGCCGCGCAGGGCATCGTCGCCGCCGAGGATGCCGCCGCGATCGACGCCGGGCTCGACCGCGTTGCTGCGGATTATGCCGCGAACGGCGTCACCGAGGATCTCGTCCTCGAGGATATCCACATGCAGACGGAGGCGCGGCTGGCCGAGGCGATCGGCCCGGTCGCCGGCCGCCTGCACACCGCGCGCAGCCGCAACGACCAGGTCGCGACCGATTTCCGCCTGTGGGTGCGCGATGCGATCGACCAGACGCTGGTGGCGCTCGACGGCTTCCGCACCGCGTTGCTGGCCCGCGCGGAACAGCATGCCGGCGACGTGATGCCCGGCTTCACGCACCTGCAATCGGCGCAGCCGGTGACGCTGGGCCATCACCTGATGGCCTATGTCGAGATGGCGAGGCGCGACGTATCGCGCTTCCGCGACGCACGCGTCCGGATGAACCTCTGCCCGCTCGGCAGCGCGGCGCTTGCCGGCACCGGCTTCCCGGTCGACCGCCACGCCACCGCCGCGGCGCTCGGTTTCGACGGGCCGACGCGCAACAGCCTGGATGCGGTCAGCGACCGCGACTTCGCGCTCGATTACCTGACCGCCGCCGTCCAATGCTCGCTCCACCTGTCGCGCCTCGCCGAGGAATTCGTGCTGTGGGCGTCGCAGCCGTTCGGCTTCGTCGCGCTTTCCGACCAATGGTCGACGGGCAGCTCGATCATGCCGCAGAAGCGCAACCCCGACGCCGCCGAACTGGTGCGCGGCCATGCCGGGCGCATCATGGGCTGCATGACCAGCCTGATGGTGACGATGAAGGGCCTGCCGCTCGCCTATTCCAAGGACATGCAGGACGACAAGCCGCCGGTGTTCGAGTGCCACGACCTGCTCGGCCTGTCGATCGCGGCGATGACGGGGATGGTCGAAAGCGCGACCTTCCGCACCGACCGGATGCGCGGCCTTGCCGAAAGCGGTTTTGCCACCGCAACCGATTTCGCCGACTGGCTGGTGCGCGCGGCGGGGCTGCCGTTCCGCGAGGCGCATCACGTCACCGGCCGCGCGGTGAAGCGCGCCGAGGAGCTGGGCGTCCGGCTCGACCAGCTGCCCTTTGCCGAATTCCAGGCGATCGACGCGCGCGTCGACGAAAGCTTATACGACGTGCTGTCGGTCGACGCCTCCGTCGCCAGCCGCACCAGCTTCGGCGGGACCGCGCCCGTCAATGTGCGCGCCGCGATCGCCGCTGCGCGGGAGACGATGTGATGCAGCGCCGCACGATCCTCGCCTGCGCCGCCGCGCTCGCGCTTGGCGGCTGCGGCGCGGTCGCCGATCTGGAGCCGCCCGAGGGCCGGCCGCTCCCCGTCGCGCCGCGCGGCGCGACCGCGACGCCGACCCCCAAACAATTGCTGACGCCGACGCCGCAGCAGCGCCCGCAGCGCAGCGACGAATTGCTGAAACAGTCGGATGAGCGCCGGTCGGACGAATTCGACCTGCCCCCGACCTGACCGATCTGCCGGGAGTATCATGGACCATTTCGCCTATCGTGACGGCATCCTGCATTGCGAGGACGTGCCGCTGACGCGGATCGCGGCAGAGGTGGGTACGCCCGTCTACGTCTATTCCACCGCGACCTTCCGCCGCCACGCCCGCGCGTTCCGCGACGGGCTGGCGGCGCTGCCGAACGTCCACCTCGCCTATGCGATCAAGGCCAACCCCAATCTCGCGGTGCTGCGCGTGCTGGCGGACGAGGGCTATGGCGCGGACGTCGTCTCGGGCGGCGAGATGGCGCGCGCGCTGGCGGCGGGCATCCCGGCCGCGGACATCGTCTTTTCCGGCGTCGGCAAGACGCGCGCCGAATTGCAGAAGGGGCTGGACGAGGGCATCGGCCAGTTCAACCTAGAGCTGGAGGAGGAGGGCGTCGTCCTCGCCCGCCTCGCCGCCGCGGCGGGCAAGCGCGCGCCCGCGACGTTGCGCGTCAATCCGGATGTCGACGCGGGCACGCATGCGAAGATTTCGACCGGCCGGCGCGAGAACAAGTTCGGCGTGTCGATCGATCAGGCGCCCGCGATGTTCGCGCGCCTCGCCGCGCTCGACGGCCTCGACCTGAAGGGCGTCGCCTGCCACATCGGCAGCCAGCTGTCCGACCTGTCGCGGCTCGAGGAAGCCTATGCGCGGATCGGTGCGCTCGTCGCGACGCTGCGCGCCGCCGGGCACACGATCAGCCGTGTCGATCTGGGCGGCGGGCTGGGCGTGCCGTACAAGGCCGATGACGTGCTGCCGAGCCCGGCGGACTATGGCGCGATGGTCGCGCGCGCGACCGCGGGCTGGGACGTCGAGCTGATGTTCGAACCCGGCCGCGTCATCGCGGGCAATGCCGGCGTGCTGCTCACCGAGGTGATCTGGGTCAAGCCCGGCGTCGAACACCCCTATGTCATCGTCGACGCCGCGATGAACGATCTGGCACGCGTCGCGCTTTACGACGCATGGCACGATTTCGCCGCGGTGCGGCCGACCGGCGCGCGGATGACCGCCAATATCGCCGGGCCGGTGTGCGAGACGGGCGACACGTTCGCGCTCGCGCGCGACATCGATGCGGTCGCGGGCGGCGACCTTGCCGTATTGCGCACCGCGGGCGCCTATGGCGCGACGATGGCGTCGACGTACAACAGCCGGCCTCTCGTGCCCGAGGTGCTGGTCGACGGCGATCGCTATGCCGTCGTCGCCGACCGCATTGCCGCGGAGACGATCCTGGCGGCGGAACGCGTGCCGGAATGGCTGCAACCCAGGGCCGCCGGATGAGCCTGCACAGCCTGCCGCTGTTCGTGCGGCTGGCGGGCCGTCCGGTGATGCTGATCGGCGAAGGCGACGCCGCCGACGCGAAGCGGCGACTGCTCGAACGCGCCGGCGCGACGATCGTCGGCGAGGACGCGTCGGCGGCGCTGGCGATCGTCGCGCATCCCGACCCCGACGCCATCGTCGCCCGGCTGAAGACGCGTGGGCTTCTGGTCAACGCGGTCGACCGGCCCGACCTGTGCGATTTCACGCTGCCCGCGATCGTCGATCGCGATCCGGTGATCGTCGCGATCGGCACGGGCGGCGTCTCCGCCGGGCTCGCCGCGGCGCTCCGCCAGCGGCTGGAGGCGTTGCTGCCCGCGCGTCTCGGGGCGCTGGCGCGTGAACTGTTCGCGTCGCGCGCGGAACTGCGTGAACGCTGGCCCGATGGCGGCGAGCGGCGACGGATGCTCGCCGCCGGGATGGCCGCGGGCGGCCTGCTCGATCCGCTCGGCAATGGCCGTGACGGCGATGTCTGGACCTATATCGTGACGGCGGGCGCGCCGGTGCAGGGCATCACGCAGACGATCCGGTTGCGCAGCGACGACCCCGACGACCTGACGCTGCGCGAGGCGCGCGCGCTGGCCGGGGCCGATCGCGTGATCCACGATGCGGACGTGCCCGCCGCGATTCTCGATCGCGCGCGCGCGGACGCCGAAAGGCTGCCCGCGCCGGCGGACGCGGGTGAAGGACTGACGGTGAGGATCATGCGCGCATGAGCGGTTTCGGCTATCGCATCCAGAACGGCCGGGCGGAGGAGATTTCGTTCAAGGACGCGCTGTGCACCGGCGCCGACCTCGTCTGGATGCACCTGTCGACGACCGCGGAGCATGCGCAATTGTGGCTGCGCGAGCGCGCGAAGCTGCCCGACTATGTCGTCGATGCGCTGACCGCGCAGGAAACGCGGCCGCGCTGCGAAGCGTTCGACGATGGCGCCTTCCTCAATCTGCGCGGCCGGTCGAGCGAGGAGCTCGACACCACGGACCTGCTCGCCTCTGTGCGCATCTGGGCGGTAAAGGGCCATGTCTATTCGGTGACGCGCAAGCCTCTCGTCGCCGTCGCATCGGTGCGAACACAGGTGGAATCGGGCAAGATCGCCGATCCGGGCGACCTGATCGCCGCCTTCGCCACCGCGATCACCGCCGATCTCGACCCCGAAGTCGCCGACCTCGGCGACCGGCTCGATTCGTGCGAGGCGGATCTCGATGCCGCGCGCGTCTTCGAACTGCGCCGCACCGTGACGCAGGTGCGCGTCGCCGCGATCGGCTATCGCCGCTTCCTCAGTCCGCAGCGGACCGCGCTGGACACGCTGGCGGCGCTACCCGGCGACTGGCTGCACCAGGACGATCGCCGCCACCTTGCCGCCGCCGCCGATCGCGCCGCGCGCATGGCCGAGGAGTTGGAGGCGATCCGCGAACGCGCCGCGCTGACGCACGAGGCGCTGACCGATCTGCGCAGCGAACAGATCGATCACCGATCGCTGATCATCTCGATCGTCGCGATGATCTTCCTGCCGCTGACCTTCATCACCGGATTGTACGGCATGAACGTCGACAACCTGCCCTATCAGCACGAACCCTGGGCATTCGATGCGATTACCGCGGTTTGTGCGCTGATCGCGGTGGGAGTTACGATTTACTTCGTCCACCGCCACTGGTTCCAACGATAGCGGCGGGTCAGGCGGCGCGCGCCACCCGCCATGCTTCGGCGATCTCGCTCAGGCTGTCCGCGGCGGCGCGGAACGGGGCGGGATCGGTGCCGATCGACGCATCGACCACCGTCTTGCGAACGCCCCCGTAGAACCGCGCCAGCGTGACGGACACCTCCCCGCCTTTTTCATAGTCCAGCCCCGCCTCGAGTGCGAACAGGATCGCGGTGGCGCGTGTCACGCGTTCGCTCTTGACCGTCAGGCGCCCGTTTTCCACCGCCCATGCGGCGGCGCGCAGCGCGGCGATAAGTTCTTCGTACAGCAACTGGACGAGCCCCGGGCCCTGCGCCTCCGCGGTGCGACCGACGACGTCGATCTGGCGATAGGTGGCATAGGGGTTGCCGGCGAGAGCGGTCGCGTAGGCCATCAGTTGCTCTTGTTCCACGCCTTGATCTGGTTATCCATGAACGTCTGCGTCGCCTTGTAGGCGGATACGCGCGCGTTCATGCTGGCGAACTGCTGGGTCAGCCGCTGCGTCATCGCGTCGGATTGGCGCGACAGATCGGCCTGCTGATCGGCCAGGTCCTTTTGCGCATTGGTGTAGGTGTTGGTCGACGCGCCGAGCCCCGTCGTCGTGCTCGCGGCCGCGAACGACATCTGCTGGATCGTCGAAGACAGGCCGATGGCATTGGCGGTGGTCGGCGCGAAGATGGCGGCGATGGCGTCGGGATAATTCGACATCGCCTGCTGCAAAACACTGGAATTGACCGTAAGCGTCCCGTCGCGGTTCGTTGCGAGGCCGATCTGCGCGAGTGTCGCGGGCACGCCGCTGCCCGCGTTCGGGACGAGCGAGCGGGTGGTGAGCTGCTGGAGCGCGGTCAGCATCGTCCGCGCGGCCGGATCGCCTTTCAGCTTGCCGTCGACGGGGTCGAGGTCGGTCTGCAGCTGGCCGTAGATTTCGTTGTAATAACTGACGAAGTTGTTGACCGCATCGGTCAGCGCCGCGGTCGGACGCTGGATGCCCAGCGTCGTCGTGCCCGTACCGGCGAGGTCGAGCTTCACGCCGCTGACGAGATCGCTGATCGAATTGGTGGAGCGCTGCACGGTGATGCCGTCGACGGTCAGCGAGGCGTTGGCGGCGGTGCCGGTCAGCGCCGTCGGCGCGCCGGTGCCGACGTTGAACTGCGCAAGCTTGCCCGAAGGATCGGACGAGGCAGCGAGCGTGAACGCCTGCGCCGCGCCGGTCGCGCCCTTCAACGACAGATAGGCCTTGCCGTCCGCATCGGTCACGACCGCAGCGCTGACACCCGCGTTCGCGCCGTTGATCGCCGCGGCGACGCCGTCCAGGCTGGCGTTGGTGACGGTGATCGATACCGCCGGGCTGCTGCCCGCGGTGAAGCCGGTCATCTGCGTCCCATCGGCCGAATAGGTGGCGGTGCCCAGCGTCAGCGTGAACGTGCCCGATCCGATCGTGGCGGTCCGGTCCGCGATCGCGGTCGTCGTACGCGCGCCCTGCGCCGTCGCCAGCGCGTTCACCGTGATCTTCGACGACAGCGCACCGACGCTCGCACCCGGCAGGGCGCTGGCGTTGAGCACGCCCGTCACCGAACTCGTCGGCTGCGTCTGCAGCGTACCGCCGGTGGCAAGCGAGGTCATCACCGACGACAATGTCGTCATCGTACTCTTGAGGTCGGAGACGGCGGAAATCTGCGCGGTCAGCGCGTCGTTCTTGGCGCTGAGCGCCGCGGTTTTCGTCGCGAACTGCGCCTGAACCAGCGCCGGCACCAGCGTCGCGGTATCGATCCCCGACCCCGCGTCGAGCGATGTCAGCAGCGACTGCGCCGCGTTCGCCACCACGCTCTGCGACGTTTGGGCCGGCGTCGGGGTGGGCGTCGGAGTCGCCGTGCTGGTGGTGCTGGTCGTGGTGGTCATCGCGAACTCCGGCTTCCCCCTGATAAACGGTCGAAGACGCCGCCTTTTTAACGGATTTTGACGCCGTTCTCGTCGAAGCGCGCGCTTTCGGGCACGTCGATCGGCGGCTGGCTGCCGCCGGCCGCGGCGTTGAGGTTGAAGACGAAGGCGAGCACCGTCGCGATCGCGGTGTAGAGGTCGTCGCGCACCTCCTGCCCCTCCTTGGCGGTGTAATAGACCGCGCGGGCGAGCATCGGATATTCGAGCACGGGGACCTGCGCCTCCGCCGCCACCTCGCGGATCGCGAGCGCGGTGACGCCGCGCCCCTTGGCGACGACGACGGGCACCTGGTCCTTGCCGCGGTCGTAACGCAGCGCGACCGCGAAATGCGTCGGGTTGGTCAGCACGACATGCGCCTCGCTCACCGCCTTGCGCACGCTGCGCGTCGCCATCTGGCGCTGCATCGCGCGCATATGGCCCTTCGCCTCCGGATTGCCCTCGCTCTCCTTGTGCTCGTCCTTGATCTCCTGCTTCGTCATGCGCAGCTTGCGCAGGAGCTGCAGGATCTGCAGCGGCACGTCGAACAGCGCGATGGCGACGAGGCCCATCGCCATCGCGATCATGATCCCGGTGAACGTGCCGCCCAGTTCATCGAGCGCGGTGCCCAGATCGGACGACGACAGGCCCAACGTCGCCCGGCTCGACTTCCACAGCATGTAGCCGCCGATCGTGCCGAGCAGGATCACCTTGAGCAGGGATTTGCCCAGCTCGATCCACCCGTTCATCCCGAAGATGCGCTTCAGGCCGGACGCCGGATTGATGCGATTGGCCTGCGGCGCCAGCTTCTTGCCGTGGAAGCTCAGCGAGCCGAGCCCGGCCGAACTCGCCACCGTCGCAAGGACGGAGACGACCGCGAGCGAGGCGAGTGAGGGCAGCAGCTTCCACCCGGCCTCCGCCAGCGGGCGCCAGGGCGAGAAATCCTCGACGTCGCCGCGGTCGAAGCGGAAGCTCGCCGCCATCACCGCCTTGCACGCATTGATGAGCTGCGGACCGAAGAACAGCAGCCAGCCGACGCCCGCCAGCACGACGAGCGCGGTGGCGAGATCCTTCGAATGAACGGCATCGCCATCCTCCGCCGCCTTCTGCTTGCGGCGCTGGGTTGGGGCTTCTGTCTTTTCCTCCGACATCAGCCCTCCACCAGCCCTTGCGTGGCGGCGAGCGCCTCGCGGATGATGACGAGCATATAGTCGCCCATCGCGGGGAAGGCGACGGCGAGCGCGATCACCCCGACCGCGAGGCTGGCGGGCAGGCCGACCGAGAAGAGGTTGAGCGCGGGCGCGGCGCGGCTGACCATGCCGACGATGATGTTGAGGCAGAGCAGCAGGAAGCCGACGGGCAGCGCGAGCAGCATGCCCGCGAGGAACGCGTAGCTGCCGAACAGCGCGACCTGTTTCAGCCGGTCGGGCGCGAGCCAGGTGCCCGGCGGCATCGTCTCGTAGCTTTTCACCAGCAGCTCGACGAGGACGAGATGGCCGTCGACCGACAGGAACAGCAAGGTCAGCATGATGCTGAAGAACTGGCCGAGCGCGGGCGTGCTGCGGCCGTTCTGGGGATCGATGGTATTGGCGAAGCCCAGGCCCATCGACCCGCCGATGATTTCGGCAGCGATCATCGGCGCGGAAAAGGCGATCTGGAGCACGAAGCCGATCGCGAGCCCGACCAGCGCCTCCGCCGCGACGGCAAGGACGGTCGCGACCGCGAAAATCTGTGCCGGGGGGGCGACCGGGTGGACCGCGAGCACGAAGATGCCGATCGCGCCGGACAGAGAGACGCGCACGGGCAGCGGGATCGACACCGCGCCGAACACGGGCGCGACGACGAACGCCGCGCCGATGCGGATCATGACGAAGACGAGCGCCCAGAGTTTGGGCTCGATGGAAAGACCGAAGCCTAGCATGTCGCAGCCTGCGAGAGCGCGCATGCTGCGCGCCACGCAGGCAAGCCCGGCCGACGGGTCGGCAGCGCCGAACCCGATCGACGCGGCTTTGCCGCGGCGCCGCCAACGTCAACGTGCATGTCCCGCCGCGGCAAAGCCGCGTCGTCGGTCGTCGGCGATGCCGACGCCGGCCGGGCTTGTCCGCGTGCCGCGCGAAGCGCGCGGTCTCGCGGCCTGCGCCTCACTTCACCAGATCCGGGATGCGTTCGAACATCGCCACGGTGAAATCGCTGAGCAGCCCCATGATGAGGCTGCCGAAGATCAGGATCGACACCGCGACGACGAGCAATTTGGGGACGAAGGTCAGCGTCTGTTCGTTGATCGACGTCGCCGCCTGCACCATGCCCAGGATCAGCCCGGCGAGCAGCGCGGGGATCAGGATCGGCGCGCTGGCGAGCGCCAGCACCCACATCGTCTGGTTGGCGAGGGTCAGGAAATAATCGGCGTCCATGGTGCGTCCTGGTGTTCCGTGCCGGCCCGCGGGCCGGCGCCCCCTCAAGTGGCGAAACTGTTGGCGAGGCTGCCCATCGTCAGCGCCCAGCCGTCGACGAGGACGAACAGGAGCAGCTTGAACGGCAGCGAGATGATCGTCGGCGACAGCATCGCCATGCCCAGCGCCATCAGCACGGTGGCGACGACGAGGTCGATGACGATGAAGGGCAGGAAGACGAGGAAGCCGATCTGGAACGCGGTCTTCAGCTCGCTGGTGACGAAGGCGGGCAGCAGCACCGAGAAGGGGATGTCCTTCGGGTTCGCATAGGGGCCGCTCTTCGCCATCTGCGCGAACAGCGTCACGTCCTTGATCCGCGTCTGCTTCACCATGAAATCGTGCAGCGGCGCGCCGGCGCGCTCGATCATCTGCGTGCCCGCGAGCTGGCCGGCGGCATAGGGCTGGATCGCCTGCGTGTTCATCTGGCTGATCGTCGGCGCCATCACGAACAGCGACAGGAAGAGGGCAAGGCCGATCAGCACCTGGTTCGGCGGTGTCTGCTGCAGCCCGAGCGCCTGGCGCAGCACCGCGAGCACGATGACGATCCGCGTGAAGCTCGTCATCATCAGGAGGATGCCCGGCAGGATCGTCAGCAGGCCCATGATGATGAGGACCTGAAGCGATAGCGACAGCGGCGCCGACTGGCTGTTGCCGCCGCCCGCACCGCTGCTGAGCTGACCGAGCGCGCGGTCGACCGCGTCGCCGACGCCGGGCGCGGGCGCCGCAGGCGTGGCTTGCGCGAAGGCGGGCGCGGCGATCAGGATCGCGAGGAGCAAGGCCAGCGCGACCCACAGCCACTTGGCGCCGGTGGCGGCACGGCGCGGCGCGACGCGCTGCTGGAAGAGGGCCGGCCCGGTGCCGCGGCGGGTGACGGTGACACTCACGCGACCGGGCCTTCGGCCTTGTCGACCAGCGCGACGCCGCCGCGGCCGACCGAGACGAGCAGGCGCTTGCCCTCGAAATCGAGCACTGCGAGCCGCAGGCCCGGCGAGATCATCATCGTCTCGCGCACCGCGATGAGGCGCGTCGACGGCTTGCCCGGCATCCGCGATTCGAGACGGCGCCAGAGGTAGAGGCAACCGATCATCAGGCCGCAGACCAGCGGCAGCAGGATGACGAGCTTCAGGATATAGGACCAGAGCATCGGCGGGGCCTTCAGCGCGCGGCGGCGGTTTTGTCGGGCGAGACGAGTTCGGTCATGCGCACGCCGAAGCGGTCGCCGACCGTCACCACCTCGCCGCGGCCGATCAGCGTGCCGTTGACGAAGACGTCGAGCAGCTCGTTCGCCTGGCGATCGAGTTCGATGACGCTCGATTCGCCGAGCGCGAGTAGCTCGCGCAGCGTCAGCTGCGTCGAGCCGATCTCGACCGTCAGCTTGACGTCGACATCCTGCAACAGGCGGAAATTGGCCGCCACCGACTGGTCGACGGGGAAACCGCCGGTCATGTCGTTCATCGTTCCTGTCCTTGATCGAGATCGGGTTCGCCGCCGGCGGGCATGCCGTCGAGGTGCGCGATATGGGTGAGGCGGACGGCGGCATGGCCGTTGGCGGTGCCGACGGTGCCGCGGCCGAGCAGATCGGCGCCGACCATCACCGGCACTTCGGGGCCGAAGCTGATCGGAATGACGTCGCCTTCCTTGAGGGTCATCAGCCGCGACAGCGGCACGACCGGTTCGGCGAGCACCGAGCGGATCGGGAAGCGCACGCCCATCGCCGCGCGCGTCAGCTGCGTGCGCCACGCGGGGTCGGCCTCTGCCTTGGCGAGCACCTTGCCGGTCAGCGTCGGCGCATGTGGCTTCAGCGCGGTGACGGGGTAGAGGATGTCGATGAACACCGGCTTCGCCTCGCCCACCGCCAGGCCGAAGCGCGTGACGATCATCGCGTCCTCGGCATCGACGGACAGCATCGCGGGCGACATTTCGACGCGGCCCGGCGTGAAGTCGATCCGCGCGAGCGGTTCCCAGGCGGCGCGCAACGGCGCGACGAGCAGGTCGCCGAGGCGGCCGACCATCGCTTCCGCGGCGGGCGAGAATTCGGCCGGCGTGACGAGCGGCGCGGCGCCCGTGCCGCCGAAGAACAGGTCGAGCAGTTCGAGCACGAACACGCCGTCGAGCACGCACAGGCCGATGCCGCCCGGCGGCACCATCGCGAGCGGCAGCCACGCGGTCAGCCCGTCGGGCCGCTCCGCGCGATAATCGGCGAACCGCTGCACGACGAGCGGTTCGGCCCAGGTGCGCGCCTCGCGACGCAGCATCGGTTCGAACAGGCCGCGCAGCGAGCGGGCAAAGCGCGCCGACAGATGCTGCAGCGTGTGCAGGTCGCCGAACGGATTGAGCTTCGCCATGCCGAGCACCGCCGCATGCGCGGCGGGAGCGCGGTCCCGCGTGCGTCGATCGGAGGTTGCGTCGGCGTTAACCATGCCGTCACTGAACAACGAAACTGGTAAAGTAAACGTTACTGACCCCGCCGAATCCCTCCTTTTGCTGCAGAACCGCATTGATCGCCTTGGCCAGGCGCCCCTGCAGCTGCTGCTTGCCGTCGCTGGTGAAGATCTGGTCCTCCGGCGTATCGCCGAGCGCGAGCAGCACCGCGGAGCGGACCGCGATGTCGTTGGTCTTCAGATTCTCGATGACCGTATCGTCATAGGGGGTTGAGATGGCGAGCCCGACCTGGACGATATGTACCGAATCCTTGAGGTTCGAGGTGAACGACGGGTCCATCGTGTAGTAATTGGACGCATAGCGGTCGCCCGCGCCGCCGCTCGGCACGTGCGCCCCGCCGCCGGCGCTGCTGCCGCCGCTCTCGCCGCCGCCATGACCACCTTCGCCGCCTTCACCGCCCGCCTTGGGGCGCTTCTGTTCGGACTTGGGGACCAGCTTGGGACCGTGATCCTCTTCCTTCGCAGCGCCGTGGCCGCCGATCAGGCCGCTGCTGCCGGCATAGACGCCCGCGCCGATGCCGCCGCCGAGGAGGACGAGCACGCCCAGCCCCATCACGATGATCTTCATCTTGCCGCCCTTCTTCTTCTGCGGCGCTGCGTCGTCGGGTTTGTCGCTCATCGTGGATCAATCCTTGAAGACAATGGGTGTCAGGCGAGGCGACCGGCCGCGGCGGCCTGTGCCTCATCGGGGGTGGGTGCGCGCGGCGCGGCGCGATTGGGCAGCGTGCCGCTCTGCGGCTGGCGCGGCGGCTGGCGCTGGTGCTGCCCCTCGCCGGCCTGGGCCGAGGCGTTGCGCGGCTGGTCCGACGCGGCGCGCGATTCGGCCTGGCGCGCGGGGTCGGACTGGTTGTGCGGCTGGTCGGACGGGTCGCGGGACGGATCGTTCGACGCGCCCGAACCGGCGGTCACCGCCGTGTCGCCCAGCCGGATGCCGCGATCCTCCGCTGCCTGCGCGAGACGCGGCTGCGCCTCCTGCAACAGGCTGCGCGTCGCGGCCTGGTCGGCGGTGAAGTGGACGTGGAGCGTATCGCCGTCGCGGCGCAGCGCGATATCGATCGTGCCGAGCGCGTCGGGGACGAGGCGGATGCGCGTGCTGTTCGCATCGGCGGCATCGCGCAGCGTCTCGATATGGTCGATCATCGCGCCGGGCCAGCGATCCTGCCGCATGTCGAGGATGGGCCGGCCGGCGTCCGTCGCGAGCGCGGGCGTCGCGGTCTGCACCAAGGTCGCGGCGGCCGGCATGGCGGCGTCGGGCGCGGGCGCCTCCTCGCGGATCTGCGCGGCATGGATCGCCGCACCGAACACCTGCGCGGCGGGTGCGGTCAGGCCGGCCGCGGGCAGCGGCGCGGGCTGCGCGACCGGCGCCAGTGCGACCGCCTGAACCCGGGTGCCGGCGATCTCGCGTACGAACGCGGCGCGGCGCGGTTCCGGTGCGGGGACTGCGCTCTGCGTCGGGCCGTCCACGGGCACTGCCGCAGTACCGGCGAGTGCCTGGGGCGCGGCGGTGGCCTGCGTCGTCGGGGCGGCCGGGGCGGTCGGCGTGACGGCGGCGGGCGTGAGGACGGGTATATCGGCGCTCTGCGTCGGTGCAGGGGTCGCGCGCGGGGGCGTGGGAATGGTAGCCGTGGGGATATCCGCGGCTGCTGCGGGGGCGATGTCGCGCGTCGCAATGGGGGCCCGTGACGGCATGGCGTCTTGTGGTATTGCAACTGCGCTATCGACGGCGTGCGTCGTCGGTGCCGCGGCGGGGATCGGGCTGGTGCCGCGGCGTATGGGTGCGGCGCGGCCGTCGCGCGAGCCGGCGACCGCCTGGGGCTGTGCGGCGTGGACGATCATCGGCATCGCGGCATCACGCGATGCCGACGCGATGGTCGCGGGCGCTGCGGCCGTTACGGGGATTGTAGCCGGATCGGTCCGTTGCACGGGTACGTTCCGCGGCGTCTCGGTATGAGGCGTGGCGGGAGTTGGGGGTGCGACGGGCGTCGTCACCGGTGCGTCGAGGGCGGCAGGCGGCATGGCCACGGCCATCGCGGGCGCCGCGATGCTATCGGCGCGCAACGATGCCATCGCCGGCACCGCATCGGTTTCCGGCGCGTCGGGGCGGCGGGCGGTGGGGGCGGCTGGAGCCGAAGCGGTCCGGGGAGCGGGGGTGCCGGTGGCCTCCATCGGGGCGATCGCCGCCGCCGGGGGCATCGCGCGATCCCGGATGCGGTTCGGAGCGGCAGGCGCCGCCGCGGATGCCGTCGTCGGCGGGGCAGCCGGGACGTCCGCTCCGGGCAGCGGCGTCGGGGGCACGATCTCCGCCATCTGCGACGGCGCGGCAGCGGCGGGCGCCTGCGCTGGCTCTTGCGGCTCTCCTTCGGCAACAGCTGCCTCGGCGGGATGGGAAACCGTGGCGGCAGCCGCACGCTGGCGAACGGCCGCGCCAGTCGCACGTGCGCCGGCGTCGTGATGGGGACGCGGCGACGCATCGGGCGCCTGTCGGTCGCTGGCCACGACCATGGTATTCGCACCCGGCGGGGCGGCATCGACCGGCGGGCGCGGCGCAGCCGTCGTCGGCGTCGGGACCGGCGTCAGGACTGACAGCGGCGCGGCATTGTCTTGCGCGGCGGGCTCGTCCTGCCGCGCGGGGTCGCCCTCCGGCGCTGCCGGCAGCCTGTCGTCGGGCGTGCGCGTCGCATCGCCGATGACCCCGGCACGGCGCGGGGCACCGGGCTGCGCAGACGTGCGACGGGGGACGTCCAGCGTCTTGCGCGCGGTCTTTGCGGGCGGCGTTTCGCCCCGGGGCGTTGCGACGGCGACGGGCGTATCGGGCTTCGCCGGATCGTCTGCGGCAACCGGCGCCGGCGCCGGCGTCGGCAGCGCAACGGCGATCGCGCTCGCGGATACGGAGGCACGGACGATTGTCGCCACCGGCGCGGGGCGGATGGGCCGTGGATCCGCGGTCACGACGACGGGCACCGGCGTGGTGGTCGGCAGGGGGGACGGATCGATCGCGACGGGCGTGGCGGTTTCGGCATCGGACGTGCCGGACGGCGCATCCCCGGCCGTCGTCGCCGGTGCCTGCACGATCGCGTCGGTGGGCGACGGCACTGCCGGCGCGGGCGCGGGCGGTCCTGCATCGGCCGCGCGGATCGGCACGGTTGCGATCGGGACGGCAGGGGCCGGCATCATCGCCGCGGGCGCGGCTCCCTTTGCCGGCGCGATGGCGAGCGGCGCCACGGCCGCAGGGCCCGGCACGACCGACACCGACGCCGCGGCGGGCATGACCGCCATCGGCGCGGGGACTGCGATATTCACGGCCGGCAACCAGGCGAGGGCGGGATCGACCGCGGCGGCAATTGCCGCCTGCCCCGGCAAGAGGTTGCCGGTCGTGCCGGCCGCGACGGGCGTCACGTTCGCGACGGGCGCGACCGGCGCGGCCGGATCGACCACCATCGCATCGACGCCGCCGCCGCCGATCGCGAGCATCGACAGGCCGAATGCCGCGCCGTCGCCCGCGCCTGCGCCCGCCGCGGCATGGCCGGGGGTCGTCGTTCGCAGGGCGGCGGTGGGCTGGATCATCGTCACACTCTTCATCGGGGCCGGCAGGCACCGGGCCCGCCTGTCGTTCCGACGCAAAGCAAGAGGCGTGCCGTTTTAGGCGGCGTCGTCCCCGGCGGGCGTGCGACGCCCCGTCGGCGGTGCCTCTTCCAGTGCGCGCATCGCCTTCGCCAAGCCGGCGATCCGCGCGCGTTCGAGCAGCTTTTCGACCGCGGTCTGGTCGCGCTTGGCGGATCGCGTCGCCTCCGCGGCGTGCAGGGTATGTTGCTCGGCCATCTCGACGCGCGCCTGCGCCGCGGTCGCCGACTGGTGCAGCCGTTCGCGGAAATGCGCCTGTGCCAGCATCGCGGCGCCGCCGGTCTGGCTGGTCACCGGCGCGACCGCATCGGCCAGCGCCTGGATGCGTCCCGCCAGATGCCGCTCGTTGGCGTGCTTTTCGTGCGCGCGCATCTCGTCGGCGCGCACCAGACCCAGTTGCAGCGTGCGCACCCGGTGGATGCGTTGCAGCTTCTTCGCGTCAGCCACCGAAGACGCCGGTCAGTTCGGCGATGGCGTCGTCCAGCGACACCGTCTCGTCCGCGGCCTGCTTGATATATTCCATCACCACCGGGTGGCAGGCGATGGCGGCGTCGATCGCCGGGTCCGCGCCCGCACGATACGCGCCCATCAGCACCAGGTCGCGATTCTCCTCGTAGGTCGCCAGGTGCCGGCGCAGGACGCGCGCGGCGCGCAGATGATCGGCGCCGGTGATGTCGGTCATCACGCGGCTGACGGAGGGGCCGATGTCGATCGCGGGATAGACGCCGCGCTCCGCGAGGTGGCGGTTGAGCACGATATGCCCGTCGAGGATCGAGCGGGCGGAGTCGACGACCGGGTCGTTGCCGTCGTCGCCGTCGGCGAGCACGGTGTAGATCGCGGTAATCGATCCGCCGGTGGTCACGTCGGTGCCCGCGCGCTCGATCAGATTGGGCAGCATCGCAATGGCGGAGGGCGGATAGCCGCGCGCGGAGGCGGGCTCGCCCAGCGCCAGCCCGATCTCGCGCCCGGCGTGCGCGACGCGGGTCAGGCTGTCCATGATGAGCAGCACCTTCTTGCCCTCGGCGCGAAAGGCTTCGGCAATGGCGGTGGCGCGCAAGGCGCCGCGGATGCGCAGCACGGGGGAATGGTTGGCTGGCACCGCGACCACGACGGAGCGCGCGCGGGCAGCGCCGGCGACCTTCGTCTCGAGGAAATCGGCGACCTCGCGGGAGCGTTCGCCGATCAGCCCGATGACGATGACGTCGGCCTTCGCCGCCTTCACCATCATGCCGAGCAGCACCGATTTGCCGACGCCCGAGCCCGCCATGATGCCGACGCGCTGACCCTGGCCGATCGTCAGCAGGCCGTTGATCGCGCGCACGCCGACGTCGAGCGGCTGGAGCACGCGGCCGCGGTCGAGCGGCGATTGCAGCTTGCCGGCGAGCGGCCATTTGGCGGCACCGCGGATCGGGCCGAGGCCGTCGATCGGGCGACCCGCGCCATCGACGACGCGGCCGAGCAGGGCCTCGCCCACCTCCGCCTCGCCCGGGGGGCCGATCGGGCGCACCGGCGCCTTGGGCAGCAGCGGCGCGGGGCCGCCGAGGTTCATCAGCAACGTGCGACTGCCGCGAAAGCCGATCACCTCGGCTTCGACCTTGCTGTCGCCATGGCCGCCGATCTCGCAGACGGTGCCGACCGGCAACGACAGGCCGACCGCCTCCATCAACAACCCGTCGTAGGAGGCGAGGCGGCCCGACACCTTGGGCGCGGGGCGGAAATCGGCGATGCCGAGCTGGTCGAGATAATCGGCCGTGAAGCGGTTGAGCATGGCGGCGGACGATTCTCAGAGGGCGGCAGGAGGAACGGGCACGCGGTCGATCGCCTGCGCCAGCTGTTCGAGCCACAATTCGGGGCCGTCCTCGACCAGGGTCGACGCGCTTTCGAGCACGAAGGCGCCGCGCGCGACCGCGGCGTCGCCGATCGCGAAGATCGATTTGGGCAGACTGCCCTCGACCAGCGGCAGGTCGGCGGGGTTGAGGCGCAGCATCGCCGATTCGCTGGCGTCGGCGAGCAGGTCGGCCGCCGCCTCGATCCGTCCCGCGAGCACGTCCGCGGCAATGCCCGTCTCGCCGACCAGGCGCGTCACCAGCAGCATCACCGTCTGGCGCAGCTGGCGCGCGATGCGCTCGCGGTCCAGCTGGTGCCCGTTGGCGAGCGCGGCGGCGAGTTCGACGAGCAACGCCTTGTCACGGTCGCCGCTCTCGCGCGTCGCGGCTGCTGCCGCCGCGAGCCCGTCGGCATAGCCGGCGGCATGCGCGGTCTCGATCGGGTCGATGAACGGCGTCGGCGCCGCCTCTGCGTCGAGCGGGTCCCAGCCTTCGGTGGGCCTGGTGCCGCCGTCGGCGGGGCTGAAATGCTTCGGCGTGACGGGGGCGTCGGCGCCCATCTCGCGCGCGATGCGATCCCACAGGTCGCGCGGCGTGAAGCCGGGGGCGGGAGACAGCGCGGCGGCGAGCAGATGCGGCTGCGCATCGTGTTTGGCGGCGAAGCCGGCGACGAAGCCCACGGGCGGCGTCGCGCGCGCGGCGAAGGCGTCAGACATAATCGTCGTCGCCCCCGCCCATCATGATCGTGCCGTCCTTCGCGAGGTTGCGCGCGACCGCGATCATCACCTTTTGCGCGTCGAGCACCTCGGCGAGCTTCATCGGCCCGCGCGCTTCCATCTCGTCGCGGATGCCGTCGGCGGCGCGCGCCGACATGCAGCCGAGGAAACGCTCGCGCGCGGCCTCGTCGACGCCCTTGAGCGCGCGCGACAGAATATCGCCGTCGACGTTGCGGATGAGCGTGCCGAGATTCTTGTCGTCCATGTCGAGCAGATTGTCGAAGACGAACATCGCCTCCTCGATCGCCTTGGCCACTTCCTTGTCGATCTTGAACAGCTTGGGCATGACGCGCTGCTCGGTCGCCTTGCGCGCGCCCTGCAGGATCTTCGCCGCCTCGCGCGTGCCACCCAGCGTCAGCCCGGCGGCGGTCGCGCCGCTGCGCCGGTTGGCGAGCAGCGTCTTCAGCGTCTCGATCGCATCGGGATTGATCGGGCCCAGCTTGGCGATGCGGTGCAGGATGTCGGGCTGCGACCCTTCGGGCAGCAGTTCGAGCACCTTGCCGCCGACCGTCGGGTCGAGATTGGCGATCACCACCGCGGCGATCTGCGGATGCTCCTTCTCGATCATCGAGGCGATCTCGGGCGCGTCAAGCCAGTTCAGGATTTCGAGGCCGCAGGCGGCGTCGGCGGGCGTGATGCGCGCCAGGATGCTGCCCGCCTTCTCGTCGCCGAGCGCGCGGGTCATCAGCGCCTCGACCTTCGAGCGCGGGTCGAACGATACGCCGGTACGCTCGCGCGCCTTGCCGGTGAAATCGTCGAGCACCGCCTCCATCTCCTCCTCGGAAACGTCGGCGACGTTGAGCATGGCGACGCCCAGCTCGCGCACCTCCTCGGGGTCGAGCTTCTGGAGCATCGCAGCGGCTTCTTCCTCGTCGACCAGCATCATCAGCACCGCGGCGCGTTCGACGCCGGAGAAACTGCGCGGGGCGGTGGCAAGCTCGCTCACTTGGCGTCACCCTTCATCATGTCGCGCAGCGCCAGCGCGGCGCGCGCGGGATTGTCGCGGGTGAAGCCGCGCACCGCGCCGATCCGGTCGTCGATGCTGACGCTGTCCTCGAGCTGTTCGAGGCCGACGGGATGGTGGACGGTGATGCCCTCCGCGGCGAGGGCCGCCGCGGTGCTGCCATCGGCGGCGCCGATCGGCAGCGCACCCGCCGTCTTCGCATCCTCGCGCTTCTTCATCAGACCCTTGGCGAGCGGACGCACGCCGAGCAGCAGGACGAGCAGCGCGATCAGGATCGCGGTCAGGTTGCGCGCCAGCACCGGCAGCCAGGCGTTGTCGTACCATTTGAGTGCGGCGACGTCGGTCGGATCGGCGAACTTGCGGCTGATGACGGTCACCTGGTCGGCGCGCGCCTGGTCATATCCGACCGCGCTCTTCACCAGGTCGGTGATCTGGCCGATCTCCATCGCGGTGCGCTTGCCCGTCGCGGGATCGCGCAGCAGCACGGCGACCGACAGGCGCTTGACCGTGCCGGGCGCGTTGCGCGTCACCGACACTTCCTTGCCCAGGTCATAGGCGCGCTGGAAGCTGTCGGTCTGCTTGTTGGGGTTGGGGGCGGGGCCACCCGCGACCGGCGCCGGATCGGGCGTCGCCGGCTGGCCGCTCGCGCCGTTCGCGGGCTGCGGCGTCGACAGCTGGCTGGCGGGCGGCGGCGTGTTGCTGAGCGCCCCCGGGATGCCGCCCGGCGTCGCCGGCGCGGCCGCCTGGTTGCCCGTCCAGTTGCCCGTCTCGGCGCGCAGCGCGCCGGTCTTGTCGTAGCTTTCGCGCGTCGCCTGCGTCTCGTCCAGGTTGATGTCGGCCTGTACCTCGGTGGTGAAATTGCCCGCGCCGACCAGCGGGGTCAGCAGCTGCGTCAGCTGCTGGCGCACCTTGTCCTCGGTCTGGCGCTGCACCGCGAGGCGCTTGTCGCTGTCGCTGCCCGCACCCGCGCCGCCGGGCTTGGAGAGGAGCGTGCCCATCTGGTCGACGACGGAGACGCTTTCGGGCTTCATGCCCGGCACCGACGAGGCGACGAGGTTGATGATCGACTGGACCTGCGCGTCGCTCAGCGAACGGCCGCCCTGCAGTTTCAGGATGACAGAGGCGGACGGGCTGGCATTGTCGCGCACGAACACCGATTGCTCGGGCGTCGCGAGATGGACACGCGCCTCGGCGACCGCGTCGATCTCCTCGATCGACCGCGCGATCTCCGTCTCGCGCGCCTGGCGCAGGCGTTCGCCCTCGACGGCGCGGCTGACGCCCATCGGCAACTGGTCGAGGATGGCGTAGCCACCGGGCGCCGCCTTGGGCAGGCCCTGACCCGCCAGCAGCATGCGCGCCTTGCTGTATTTGTCCTCGTCGACGGTCAGCGCGCCGGTGCCATCGTCGATATGGCTGGAGATGCCCGCCTGGGTCAGCGCGCTGGTCACGGCCTGCTTGTCGGCATCGGTGAGGTTGGTGAACAGCGTTTTCTGCGTCGGCGTGGAGAAGGTCATCCACGCGAGCGCGGCGGCGGCGATCAGGCCGACCAGCATCGCCATCGGCAGGCTGCGCCGCACCGCGGGCTGCGCGAGCACGCCCTTGATCTGGAGGAAGGGGTTGGCGAACTTTTCCGGCAGGTTGGCCGAAGGCGTCGCGGGCGTGGTGGTGAGGGCAGTGCTCATCGCGCGTTACACCGGCATGCTCATGATGTCCTTATAGGCGGACAACAGTTTATTGCGGACTTGCAGCGTGGCCTCGAAGCCGACGGACGCCTGCTGGCGGGCGAGCATCACCTTGGCGATGTCGACGGTCTCGCCGCGTTCGTAGCTTTCGGAGAGCGCGCTGGCCTTGTTCTGGCCGTCGTTGACGCTCTTCAATGCATCCTGCAGCGTGTCGGCGAAGCTCGTCGGCTTGGCCGCGCCGCCGGTCGCCTGCGCGCCGTCGACGGGGCCGCCCGAACCGGCGCGGGCCAGCGCCTGGTTGCGTTCGAGGATCTGCGCGCGCAGCGCCATGACGCGGTCGACGCCCATCGCGCCGCCGATGCCGGAGACGCCGCTCATGCCGACACCGCCATGCTAGCGGGGCGGGCGAGGTCTTCGCCCTGCTCGCGTGCCTTGGCGAGGCGGTAGCGCAGCGTGCGTTCGGAAATGCCCAGGCGGCGCGCGGTCTCGATCCGGCTGCCGCCGCACGCGGCCAGCGTCTCGCGGATCGCCTGGAATTCGCTCATCTGCACGACGTTGCCCAGGGTGGCGGGCTCGGTCGGGACGGCGGCGAGCGGCGCGGCCGGCATGCGCAGCGGCACGACCTGCGCCGCATGCGTCTGGTGGAAGGTGAAGCTGATCGGCCGGTCGAACACGATATGGCTCGCCTCGATCGTGTCGCCCGCCGCGAACAGCAACGCGCGCTGGATGACGTTTTCGAGCTCGCGGACGTTGCCCGGCCATTCGTGACGCATCAGCGTCTCGATCGCCTCCGCGGTCGGCCACGGCACGACCTGGCGGTTGCCGGCGTGGCGCAGGATCATCGTCGCGGCGAGCGCGGGAATGTCCTGCGGCCGCTCGGCGAGCGGCTTGGTCGCGAGCGGGAAGACCGACAGGCGGTAGTAGAGATCGGCGCGGAACCGGCCCGCGGCGACTTCGCCCTGCAGGTCGCGGTTGGCGCAGGCGATGACGCGCACGTCGACCGCCTGCGGCTGGCTCGCGCCGATCGGCACGACCTCGCGTTCCTGTAGCACGCGCAGCAATTTGGCCTGCAGCTGGATCGGCATCTCGGCGATCTCGTCGAGCAGGATGGTGCCGCCGTCGGCGGCGCGGAAGAAGCCCTCGCCGCCCGACGAGGCGCCGGTGAACGCGCCCTTCTGATGCCCGAACAGCAGCGCCTCGAGCATCGTCTCGGGCAATGCGGCGCAGTTGATCGCGACGAACGGGCCGTTCCTGCGGGGGGAATTGTTGTGGATCGCGCGCGCCAGCACTTCCTTGCCGGTGCCGGTCGGCCCGTTGATGAGGACGGTGATGTCCGCCTGCGCGACGCGTTCGGCGAGCGCGAGCAGCGCCAGGCTCTCGGGATCGGCGGCGGTCGGCGTCTCGGGCCCCGCCAGCAGCGCGCGGACGAAGCCGTTGCCGACCGCGGTGTCGTTGGGGCCGAAGGCGATGCGCGCCGGATTGCCGTCGACCGACGGCACGACATGGCGGCCGTCCTCGCCCAGCACGACGGTGCGCGCCGCGGCGGGCGGCACTTCGCCGTCCGCGATCAGGAACATGTCGGCCGCGCCCGGCCGGGCCGAATCGGCGGTGCCGATCGCGAAACCCTGTGCCCGCAGACTCGATACGAGTGCGTAACGGCGAGCGGAAACGGCGGCGGAAGGAAAAATCGAACGCATGCTTATCCCCCAAGGATGCAGCGTTCTTGCGGCAAGGTTGGTAAACACGCCGTTAAAGCGGCAGCCGGCCCGGCAAAATATTTCCGGGCGCGCGCGTGCCTTTGCGCGGGGTCTTATATCCACGCTCCGCACGGTTTTGCCGGATTGCCGGCGGCCGCCCCGATCGCGGCATTTTTTTCCGCTTAAGCCCGGATTTGCGCGGTCGTTATCCCCTGTGACGGCTCGGCCCTCCGCTCAGGGGGCGGCGGGAAGGCCGTAGCACAAGGAGACATCACATGACTGTCATCGGTACCAACATCGCGTCGCTGCGGGCGACCAATGCCAATGCGGCCGCGAACATGTCGCTGCAGACCTCGATGGAGCGTCTGTCGACCGGCAAGCGCATCAACTCGGCCAAGGACGATGCCGCCGGCCTCGCCATCTCGACCAACATGAATGCTCAGATCAAGGGCATGAACCAGGCGGTCCGCAACGCCAACGACGGCATCAGCATGGCGCAGACCGCTGAAGGCGCGCTGGGCGAAGTCAGCAACATGCTGCAGCGCGTCCGCGAGCTGGGCGTGCAGTCGGCTTCGGGCACCTACAGTGCCTCGGACCGCACCAACCTGCAGGCCGAAGTCACGCAGCTGACGCAGCAGATCAAGGACACGCTGACCAACACCAAGTTCAACGGTAACGCGGTGTTCGATACGTCGGCGGCCAGCACGACGCCGACGGCGACCGGCGGCCTCGCCGGCGGCACCACCACCAATATCCAGACCGGCGCCGACGCCAACCTGACGGTTGCGATCAAGATCAACAACACCAGCACGGCGAACCTCGTCACGTCGGCTACCGGTACGCTGGCGACCAACACCGCCGCCGGCACCAAGACCATGACGATGGACGACTACATTGCCGGCGCGACCGTCAACGGCACGGCGATCACCGCCGACCAGGTCGGCCAGACGCTGAACCAGACGGCGACGGACAAGCAGTTCAAGGCGGATGCCGTCCAGGGGACCAACGGTTTCCTCGCCAAGGCGACCGACCTGTCGGCCCAGCTCGACGTGACCAGCGCGACCAGCTCGACGGCGACGATCAACTTCGTCGACAAGTTCCAGTCGACGGTCAGCACGGTCCGCGCCAACCTGGGCGCCGCGCAGAACCGCCTGCAGTCGGTCGTCAACAACCTGACCACCAACGCGACCAACCTGACGGACGCAAAGAGCCGCATCGAAGACGCGGACTTCTCGACCGAGACGACCGCGCTCGCCAAGGCGCAGATCCTCAGCCAGGCGTCGACCGCGATGCTGGCGCAGGCCAACCAGTCGCAGCAGGGCGTGCTCAAGCTGCTCCAGTAATCCGGCGCGGCGCCGGCACCGCCCCCCAAGGGTTTCGGCGCCGACGGACCCGCTCTTCCCCCAAGGAGAGCCGGACACGAAACCCCGGTGGCATCCGCCACCGGGGTTTTCCCGCATTCAGGGCACTGCCGTCGCCGCGTCGCCGAACGCCGCGCGCGCTGCCAGGATCGCGCCCAGATTCGCCTCTGCCCAGCGGATCACCGGCATCATCTCGCCGACGAGGCCCCGGCCCAGCGGGGTCAGGGCATAATCGACCGCGACCGGTGACGTCGCATGCACGGTGCGCACCACCAGCCCGTCGCGTTCCAACCCCTTGAGCACCTGCGCCAGCACTTTTTGCGAGATGCCGCCGATCGCGCGGCGCAACGCGTTGAACCGGCATGCCCCGTCGGCGAGGTGGAGCAGGATCAGCATCGCCCATTTGTCGCCGATCCGGTCGAGCACCTGGCGCGTCGGGCAGGCGGGATCGCGCGCGTCGCCCGCGGGCGGCCGATCCGGTTGCGGGTCGCGTGGCGGCAAGGATGCCATGGCCGGTTTCCTTCGCGTCATCTGGTGGCGGCGCGGTGCCTTCTAGGCGGAGCGCGTCGCGGTCGCTACCTGGTATCGATCGGAAACCATCAGGGACAGGCACCATCATGCAGATCGCCGTCGTCGGCGCCACCGGGCGCGCCGGATCGTCCATCACCCGCGAACTCGCGCGTCGCGGTCATCGCGTCACCGCGCTCGCCCGCACGCCGGATGTGCTGGCCGGGATCGACGGCGTCACGCCCGTCGCGGCCGATGCGACCGACCCGCACGCGCTCGCCGCGCACCTTGCCGGGCACGATGCGGCGATCAGCGCGCTGATGTTCGTGACGATGCCGGCGGCCGTGTTGATCGACGCGGTGCGTGCCTCGGGCGTGCGGCGCTATCTCGTCGTCGGCGGGGCGGGCAGTCTGGAGGTCGCGCCGGGGGCGCGGCTGATCGACCAGCCGGGGTTTCCGGCCGAATATCGCGCGGAGGCGGAGGCCGGCGCGGCGTTCCTCGATACGCTGCGCGGTGTCGACGATCTCGACTGGACCTATCTGTCGCCCTCGGCGCTGTTCTTCGAAGGGCCGCGGACGGGCCACTTCCGTCTTGGTGGCGACCGGCTGTTGGTCGGCGACGCCGGCAGCAGCATCAGCTTTGCCGATTATGCGATCGCGATGGCCGACGAGGTCGAAACGCCCGCGCACGTCAGGCAGCGCTTTACCGTCGGCTATTGAAGGAAGCGGCGCGGCAGCGCGCAGCCGGGGCGGGCGCTCACACCTTACGGGCGAGCGCCTTCTTCAGCCTGGCGTGCGCCGCCGCCTTGATCTGGCAGACGCGCGCCGATCCGACGCCCAGCACCTGCCCGATCTCCTCGAGGTTCAGCTCCTCGACGTAATAGAGCTGGATGACCAGAGCCTCGCGTTCGGGCAGCGCGCCGATCGCGGCGATCAGCGTCTCGCGCAGGTCGCTTTCGGCCAGCTGCGCGAAGGCGTCGGGCGTGTCGTCCGCGAACCAGGGCATATCGTCCTGATAGACGTCGTCGATCGATTCGAAACGGAGCGTATCCGCGGTCGCATAGTCGGTGCGCAGCCGCTCGATAGTGACCCCCAGGTGCTGCGCGATCGCCGCCTCGCCCGGCGCATGGCCGCTGCCCTGCGCCAGCGCGGCCACCGCCTCCTGATATTGCCGCCGCCGCCGCATCGCGCCGCGCGTCGCGGTCGCCTGGCGCCGCAATTCGTCGATCATCGCGCCGCGCAGCCGCGTCTGCAGGTAGGCGCGGAACTGGCCGCCCTGTTCCGCGGCCTGGCCGACCGCCTCGACCAGCGCGACGAGGCCGATCTGCACCAGATCCTCGACATCGACGATCGTGCTCATCGACCCGTGCACGTGCCACGCGATGCGCCGCACGAGCGGCAGATACTGGCGGATCAGCGCTTCCTTCTCCGCCTCCGGCCGGCGCCGCGGCGAATAGGTCAGCGGCGGGATCAGCGCGGCGGGGGCCGGCTGTCCGTCGCGGAACGTCTGGTTCATCGGTTCCATGCTCATGCTGCCAGCGCCTGCTGCTGCGGGGCACCGATCACGGCGACGACTTCCACGGCCTTTTCCTCCGGAACTTCGAAGAACGACAGCACCGGCGTGTCGGGCAGCACGGTGCGCACCAGCTTGCGGATCGCGAGGCGGATCGCGGGCTGGACGACGAGGGCGAACGGCTTGGCCTCTGCGATCAGCGGCTGCGCCGCCTGTTGCAGCGCATCGACGATGCGGCGGCCGAGATCGGGTTCGATGACGTGGCGGCGCGAGCTGTCGGCGCGCGCGGCCTGGCCGAGCAGCCCTTCCAGCTGCCCCTCCAGCGTCATCACGCGCAAGGGTTCGCGCACGCCGCACAGTTTCTGGATGATCAGCGGGCCGAGTTCGGGCCGGATCAGCTCGATGATGTCCTCCGGGTCGGCGGCGCGCGTCGCCGCGACGCTGATCGCCTGCGCGATGCGGCGGAATTCACGAAGCGGGATGTTCTCCGCAAGCAGACCCTTCAGCACTTGCGTCAGCGTGGTCAGCGGCAGCGGGTTGGGCGTCAGCGACGCGACCAGCTGCGCCGCGCGGTCCTTCAGCCCGTCGAGCAGCGACTGCACCTCGTCGGGGCCGAGCAGGTCGGACGCATTCTGGCCGAGCAGGTGGTTGAGATGCGTCGCCATCACCGTGCCGGCATCGACGACCAGATAGCCCGCGCCCGTCGCCGCATCGGCATCGCCCGCCGGGATCCAGGTCGCGTCGAGGCCGAAGGTCGGGTCCTTCGCCTTCTTGCCGGCCAGCTCGCCATAGGCCTGGCCCGTATCGAGCGCGAGCATTTCGTCCGGCGACACTTGGTCCTCGCCGACGACGACGCCGTTGACGAGGATGCGATAGGTGAACGGCGCAAGGTTGATGTCGTCGCGTACGCGGCATTGCGGCACGACGAAGCCGAGGTCCTTCGACAGCTGGCGGCGCACCCCGGTGATGCGGCCCATCAGCGGCGCGCCGCGGCGCTCGTCGACCAGCGGCACCAGGCCGTAGCCGATGTCGAGATTGACCTGCATGCCGTCGGTGACCTCGTCCCAGCCGATCTTCGACGGATCGACGGGTTCGGCCGGCGCCTCGACCGGGATCGGCTTGGGGCGCCGTTCGATCTGGCGCAGCTTCCAGGCGGCGAAGCCCGCGATCACGGCGGCACCGAGGATGACTATATGCGGCATGCCGGGCAGGATGCCGAGCAGCGCGAGGATGGCTGCAACCGGGATCCAGGTGCGCGACGACCCGAACTGGCTGCCGATCTGGCCGGCGAGGTCGTGTTCGGAATTGACGCGCGTCACGATCGCGGCGGCGGCAATCGACAGCATCAGGCTGGGCAGCTGCGCGACGAGCGCGTCGCCGATCGCGAGCAGGATGTACGTCTTGGCGGCATCCGCCAGCCCCATGCCGTGGCTGACCGGACCCAGGATCAGGCCGCCGATGATGTTGGCGGCGAGGATCAGCATCGCGGCGACCGCGTCGCCCTTCACGAATTTCGACGAACCGTCCATCGAGCCGTAGAAATCGGCCTCGGTCGAAACCTCGACGCGGCGCGCCTTCGCCTGGTCGGGGGTAATGAGACCCGCGTTGAGATCGGCGTCGATCGCCATCTGCTTGCCGGGCAAGGCGTCGAGGGTGAAGCGTGCCGACACTTCCGACACGCGGCCCGCGCCCTTGGTCACGACGATCAGGTTGATGATCATCAGGATCGCGAAGACGAAGATGCCGACGACATAGTCGCCGCCGATCAGGAAGGTGCCAAACGCCTCGATGACATGGCCCGCCGCGCTCTCGCCCTCGTGGCCGTGAACCAGCACGATGCGCGTCGAGGCGACGTTGAGGCCGAGGCGGAAGAGCGTCGCGAACAGCAGCACGGTCGGAAACGCGCTGAAGTCGAGCGGCTTTTGCGCGTTGAGCGACACCATCAGCACCGCAAGGCTGATCGCGATGTTGGCGACGAAGAAGACGTCGAGCAGCTGCTTGGGGATGGGCACGACCATCACCAGCACGAGCAGTAGGATGGCGAGGGGCAGCGCGGCGCCGCGGCCGCCGGCGAGAAGCTTGTTCATGCCTTCAGTTCCCCAGGCTCGCGAGCATCATATAGGCGAGCCGCGCGGTGTTCGGCGTCGGGCGCAACAGGCTCTGGCCCGCGTCCGCGGTGTTGCCGGTGCCGAAGCGCGCCATCGCCTGCTTCGCCCAGTCGAGCGCGTCGGTCGCGCTTTCGTTGCCGCCGGTGACGACGGTGGCGTCGCCATCCATCTTCAGCGCCTGCGCAGCGAACGCGAGGTTGGCGGCGCGCGTCTCGTTGGCGCTGTCGCTCGCCGCGTTCAGCTTGTCGGTGAAACGCTGGTAGATCGCCGACAGCGAGCGCGGCTGGCCGTTCGATGCGTAGAAGATGCTGCGGTTGCTGCTCGCCGCGGCGGGGAACAGCGATGCGGCCGCCGCGCCGGGATTGGACGTCATCGCCGACAGGAACTTCTTGGCGCCGCCGATCCCCAGGAAATGCGCCATGTACAGATCGGTGCCGTTTGCGCTGCGGCCCAGCGTGCCTTCCAGCTCGCCCTTGTTGTCGGAGGCGTGTTCGGCGGCCATCAGGCTGGCGGCGGTGGGATCGTTGCGCAGCGCTAGGATCGCCTGGCGCGTCGCGCCGTCGCTGACGGTGTAGCGGCCGCCGGGTGTCTGGCCGATGCTGTCCGCGGCCCAGCCCATGCCGTGTTCCGCGCCATGTTTCTTGACGACCGCGAGCCAGCTCTGCTCGACGAACTGGTACAGGCCGCTCGCGGACGAGGTGCCCGCGCGCGCGCCGGCGTTCAGCCCGCTTTCGATCTTGGCCTGGCCGAGCAGATAGTCGAAATCGACGCCCGTCTTGCTGCTCGCAAGCGCGATCGCCGATTGGACTTTGCCGGCACTAATCGGATTGACGGTCATCGCGTCGAAACACACCCCTGTTGTCGGGAATGTGTTTCAGCAAGAGCCGTGCCAATTAACCTTGTTGCCGGCCACGCGGGCCGGTCAAGTCAGGCGTAGGCCTGGAAAACGCGGTTGCGGCCGCCGCTGCCGGCGTCGCCGGACAGGATTTGCAGGCGGCGGCGAACATTTGCCGCCATCAGGTTGACGTAGATGCGGCACGTCTCGTTCAGCCGGTTCGCCTCTTCGGCGAGCTCGCGGATCTCGGGGCCCGCGGGGCCGGTGCCCATCGCCGCGATCTCCTCGATCCCCGCCAGCTTGTCCGCGGTGGCGCGCTCCAGCGCGACGACGTTGTTCGTCTTCAGCGCCTCGATCTCGGCATGCAGCGCGTCGATGACGCGGATCAGGGCCTCACGCCTTTTCATTGCCGTCCCAGTTCAGCTTGAGCGCGATGAGCCGGTCGGCGATCGTCGCCGGCAGGATGGGGAAGGAACCGTTCTGGATCGCTCTGCGGATTTCCTGCACGCGGTCCGCATCCGTCGGCGCCTCGGCGGCGAGCGCCTTGGCGAGCCCGCTCAACTGCGCGCCCGGCGACGGATCGCTCTGCGCCGGCTTGGAAGCGGCATTGCCCTCCGCGGTGACGGGCTGGGGCGACGGCACGGCCGAAGGCGCGGCGACGCGCGAGACGCTTCCACTTCCATTCAGCGGCGAAGAGCCGATCAATTCCACCATGTCCGCACCTATCCGAGGTTCCTGACATGGGCATAAACGACCGATCCGAACGGGGGTTTAGGAAAAATTTATGCACGGCCCGCGCAGGCGGCGGAACGGCCGCGTCACTGTTCGTCCCACCCGGGCAGGGTGGCGCGCCCGCTGGCGATCGCGATCGCCTGCACTGGCGTGCGCGCATCGTCGACACGGACCATGAAGCGTGCACCCGGCGCGGCATCGCCGACCGCGACGCCTTCGCGGCTGATTGAAAAGCCGGGCGATCCCGCCTCGATCACCACCGGGTCGCCGCGGCGGATGACCGGATCGGCCTTCACGGCGGGGATTATCGCGGCGCGCGCGGTCGGCGGCGGCGCGTCGGCGGGGCGGATGACGGGGACGAAGATCCGCCAGTCGGGCCCGGCGCACGACACGACGACCGCGTCATGCGCCTCCGTCCGCCACGACAGCGACACCGTCGGGCAGGCGGCGAGGCGCAGCCGCGCGTCGATCGCCGTCCGCGCGCCCCCTTCCGCGCCGATCGGCCGACTGGTGAAGGCGGCGACCGCGCGGTCGAGGCCGCCGGTATCCTGGAACGCGCCGACGGCGGCGCCGGCAAGAAGGGCGAGGGCGATCATGGCTGGTCCTTGTGTTCGCCGGCGAAGGCGAGGGTGACGATCGCGGCCCGGCGACCCGGCCGGGCGGCGGTGGCGATGGTGATGCGCGGCGACAGCGGTGCCAGCGTCGCCGCGAGCGTCCGCGCGCGGTCGGCGGCAAGGATCGCCCCGCTGCCGGTCGCGGCATCGACGTCCGCCGCGCTGCCGTCGACCGACCCGGTGACGGTCAGCGCGACACGCGGATCGCGCACCGCGGTGCGCGCCCAGGCGGCGACGGCGGCGGGATCCTGCGGCAAGGCGGCCGACCCGGGGGCAAAATCGAGCATGCCCGCCGCCATCACCGGTGCCGGGGCGGCAGCGGTCGCGCCGGCGTTGCCGCCGAACTGCGCGCGCAGCGCGTCGGCGACGACATGCGGTCGATCGCTCGCCTGCAGCAACACGAAAAAGCCGACGAGCAGCAGCGCGAGATCGGCGAGCGTCACCAGCCACAGCGGCTTTCCCGCCGTGGCTTCGGGCCAGATCGGCAGCGCGGGCGCGCTCATGCGACGCTCTGCATCTGGTGGCGCGGCGTCTCGCGGCGGGCGAGCGCGACGAGCGGCGCTTCCAGCCGCGCGCGCTCGAACGCCTCGGCGCGACCCGCGGCGCGCAGCCGGTGGCAGATCGGCATCAGGATGAGATTGGCGAGCAGGGCGCCATACAGCGTCGCGAGCAGCGCGATGCCCATCGCGCTGCCGATCGCGCGCGGATCGGACAGATGCGCGAACATCGCGGCGAGCCCGACGAGCGTGCCGACCATACCCATCGCGGGTGCCGCCTCCGCCGCGCCGGACCAGACATCCGCGGCGGCGACATGGCGCTCGATCCGCACGGCGCGCGCGTGGCGCAGCTGCGCCTCGACGTCCGCGGCGGTGGCGCCGTCGACGATTGCGGCGACCGCGGCGGCGATATCAGGATCGGCGATCACCGACCGGTCGAGCGCCATCACGCCGTGGCGCCGGGCGATCCGGTCCTGCGCCGCGATCTGCGCGAGCAGCGGTTCGGCGTGGAACGCGCGGCGCGGCAGGGTGCTGAGCGCGGCGATCGCGCGCCATGCGTCGCGCGCCGGCGACCGCAGCAAGGTGGCAAGCGCGGTACCGCCGCCGACGATGGCGAGAGCGGTCGGATCGATGAACTGGGCGATCGTCATACGCGGGTTTACCATGCAAGGCGCGGGCCAATTCGATCGCTGCCGGCGCGCCAGATCGCCGCGCCGACCGGCACGACGCACCGCTTGCCGGCGCCCGGCAAGCCTTGCCGCCGACCGGCAACCGCTTGCCGCCCGGCTTGCCGCCTCGCCGTCCGGTGCGCGATTTTGCGAAAATCCGGGCGTCTCGCCCTCCTGAAATGCAAACTGGCACGGCGGTTGCTTGGGGTGTGGCAGCGCAATGGGGCGCAGGAGGCAAGGGGCCGATGGCCGCAGACAGCTTGTTCGGAATTCACGGAGCCGCGCTCGAAGTGCGCTCGCAGCGCATGGGCGTGCTCGCGTCGAACATCGCCAATGCCTCGACCCCCGGTTTCAAGGCGCGCGACATCGACTTCCAGTCGGCGCTCGCCTCGGTGGAGGGCGACACGGCGGCGCAGGGCATCGGCCAGGCGACCAAATATCGCGTGCCGCTGCAGACCTCGATGGACGGCAACACGGTCGACCTCAGCCAGGAACAGACCGCCTTCGCCGAAAATGCGATCCAGTATCAGACGACGCTGTCGTTCCTGAACGGCCGCATCAGCCAGATCACGCGCGCCTTGAAGGGAGAATGACGCATGGCGGACAATCCCATGTCGGTGTTCCAGGTGGCGGGCCGCGCGATGAGCGCGCAGCTGCTGCGCATGAACACCACCGCGTCGAACCTCGCCAATGTCGGCGGCATCGCCGGATCGGCGGACGCCGCGTACAAGACGATGAAGCCGGTGTTCCGCACCAGCTTCGATGCGGCGAACGGTCTTGCCACCGTCGACGTCGAGAAGATCGTGACCGCCGGCGATGCGCCGACCAAGCGGTACGACCCGGCCAATCCGATGGCCGACAAGGACGGCAATATCTACGAGGCCGCCGTCGATGAAACCCGCGAGCTGGTCGACATGATGGAGACCGCGCGCTCGTACCAGAACAATGTCGAGGTGATGAACACTGCAAAGCAGCTCACCATCGATACCCTCAAGCTGGGCCGCTGATCATGGCAGACACCACCACTTCCGTTACGGGCACGCAGCCGAACTACGCGGCGATGGGCATCGCCACCACCGCGTCGCAAAGCGCGCCCAAGGTTTCGACCGCGGGCACCAAGACGACGCTCGACCAGTCCGACTTCCTCGCGCTGATGACCGCGCAGCTGAAGAACCAGGATCCGCTCAGCCCCGTCGACAATACGCAGATGGTCGCCCAGATGGCGCAATTCTCGTCGGTCGCGGGCATCAGCCAGATGAACACGACGCTGAGCGGGATCGCCACCAAGCTCGGCGGGTCGAGCGCGGCGGACGCGATGAGCTACGTCGGCAAGACCGTGCTCGTCCCCGGCACCACCGCCTATCCGCGGTCCGACGGCACGCTCGACGGCGCGGTCGAGCTGGACAAGGATGCGACGCAGGTCACCGTGTCGATCGCCGACAAGAACGGCGGCACCGTCCGCCAGCTGCAGCTCGGCGCGACCAAGGCGGGCAGCGCCGACTGGAGCTGGGACGGCAACGACGAGGACGGCAACGCGGTCAAGAACGGCCCCTATACCGTCACCGTCGCCGCCGCGAACGCCAACACCGACATCACGACGCGCAGCCTCGTCTGGGCGCCGGTCGAATCCGTCTCGCTGCCGTCCAGCGGCACGCCGACGCTGAAGGTCGTGGGCGTCGGCGACATCAAGCCCACCGACGTCCGCTCGGCGACCTGATCCTCACTCCCGAAAACCCGTTCCCCACATCGTCTTCGCACTTCTCAGGAGTAACCTACCATGTCCTTCTTCACTTCGCTGTCCGGTCTTCAGGCTTCGCAGACCGACATGGCCACCATCTCGCACAACCTCGCCAACGTCTCGACCACCGGCTTCAAGAAGAGCCGCACCGAATTCGCGGACATCATCGCCTCCAGCGTGTCGACCGATCCGCGCAAGATGGTCGGCTCGGGCGTCGTCGTGAAGGGTTCGGCGCAGCAGTTCAAGGAGGGCAACCTCACCACCACGTCGAACGCGCTCGACCTTGCGCTCGTCGGCGAAGGCTTCTTCACGCTGCGTACCACGGGCGTCAGCGACGCGCTCGCCTACACCCGCAACGGCAGCTTCTCGGTCGATTCGAACAACAACGTCGTCGACGCGCAGGGTTCGTACCTGCTCGTCTATCCGGTCGACAGCGACGGCAACGTCACCTCGACCAGCCAGTCGGGCCTGACCCAGCTGCAAATCCAGCAGACCAGCGGCACGCCCAAGGGCACCGCCAACGTCTCGACCGCGGTGCAGCTGTCGGCGACCTCGACCGTCAAGACGCCCACCGCGGCCAAGCCGTTCGTGCGCACCGATCCGACGACCTATAACAACTCGGTCGCGACGCGCATCTATGATGCCAACGGCAATCCGCAGACGATGACCAGCTATTACATCCGCACCGCGGACGCCGATTCGGCAGCCACTCCGCCGACGCTCGGCACCTGGTCCGTGTACAGCTACGTCGGCGACCAGCAGCTGTCGGTGAACAACCAGATGGATGCCAACGGCAAGCCTTCGCCCGTCACGCTGACCTTCGACAGCAAGGGCGCGCTCGCCTCGGTCAACGGCAACACGAGTTCCAAGTCGATTTCCTACGACCAGTTCGTGCCGACCTCCGGCGCCGCGGCGCAGGGGGTGACGCTCAACCTCACCAATTCGACGCAGCTGCCCTCGGCCTTCTCGGTCAACGCCAAGACGCAGGACGGCGTGCCCGTCGGCCAGCTGTCGGGCGTCACCGTCACCGACGCAGGCCTGATCCAGGCGAGCTTCTCGAACGGCGACATCGTCCCGCTCGGCAAGGTCGCGCTGTCGAGCTTCTCGACGCCGACCGGCCTGCGCCAGATCGGCAACAGCTATTGGGCGGCGACCGGCGTGTCGGGTGCAGCGAAGCTGGGTTCGGCGAGCGCCGACGGCTTCGGTTCGCTGATGTCGGGCACGATCGAAGGGTCGAACGTCGACATCACCGAGGAACTGGTCAACCTGATCGCGGCGCAGCGCAACTTCCAGGCGAATGCCAAGGCGCTCGATACCGCCAGCCAGGTGTCGCAGACCATCTTCAACATCCGCAACTGATCGACGGCGGCGGCGCGGGACATACGTAAATGGACAAGTTGGTCTATACGGCGGCGACGGGGCTCAAGGCGCACATGGCGGCGCAGGCCGCGATCGCCAACAACATGGCGAACGCGTCCACCACGGGCTTTCGCGCCGACCGCGTCGTCTTCGACCGCATCCTGCTGAAGGGCGGCGGCTCGACGCTGGAGGCGCGCATGCCGACCAGCGAAGAGGTGACCGACGCGGATCGTACCCCCGGGGCGATCCAGTCGACCGGCCGCCCGCTCGACGTCGCCATCGCCGGCAACAGCGACTGGCTGGCCGTGCAGGCGGCGGACGGCAGCGAAGCCTACACCCGCCGCGGCGACATGGAGGTCGCGCCCTCGGGCGTGCTCCAGACCGGCGACGGCTTCATCGTCCAGGGGCAGGGCGGTCCGATCACGATCCCCCCGCACGACCGGCTGACGATCGCCGCCGACGGATCGATCTCGATCGTGCCGCAGGGCGGCGATCCCAAGAACCCGCAGGTGATCGACCGGCTGAAGCTGGTCAGCACCAAGGGCGCCGACACGGTGAAGGGGCTCGACAACCTGCTGCGCGTGCGCGGCGGCGGCACTTTGCCCGCCAATCTCGACGCGAAGGTCCAGGGCGGCGCGCTCGAAAGCTCCAACGTCAACATGACGCAGGCGCTGGTCGACATGATCGAGAACCAGCGCAGCTACGAGGTCCAGGCCAACCTCATGAAATCGGCCAAGGACATGGACGAGAGCAGCACCTCCGTCATGCGCCTGCCGAGCTAAGGGAAAAAGAGCATGTCATCTGCAGCCATGCATATCGCGCGTACCGGGCTCGACGCCCAGGACACGCGCATGCGCGTCATCTCGAACAACCTCGCCAACGTCTCGACGACGGGGTTCAAGAAGGATCGCGCCGCGTTCGAAACGCTCGCCTATCAGACGATCACCGCGCCGGGCGCCGCGTCGACCGCGGACACCAAATATGCGACCGGCCTCAACCTCGGCACCGGTGTGCGCGTCCAGGGGACGGCGCGCATCGACACGCAGGGGGCACTGCAGCAGACGGGCAACAGCCTCGACCTCGCGCTCGACGGCGATGGTTATTTCCAGGTCAAGCTGCCCGGCGGCCAGGAAGGCTATACCCGCGCGGGCAATTTCTCGCGCAGCCCCGAAGGCCTGCTGGTGACGTCGGAGGGTTATGAGGTCCAGCCCGGCATCACCATTCCGCCCAATGCCACCAGCATCACGATCGGCACCGACGGCACCGTCACCGCGCAGCTGCCCGGGCAGACGACGGGCACCAACATCGGCCAGATCCAGGTCGCAAGCTTTCCCAATCCCACCGGCTTGCAGTCGACGGGCGACAATTACCTGCGCGAAACCGCCTCGTCAGGCGCGCCCAACATGGGCATCCCGGGCCAGGACGGGCGCGGCAACGTCCGCCAGGGCAATCTGGAGTCATCCAACGTCAACGTCGTCGAGGAACTCGTCGACATGATCGAGACGCAGCGCGCCTACGAGGTCAATTCGAAGATGATCTCGGCGACCGACGAGATGCTCAAGACTGTCAACCAGAACCTTTGATCGGCACCAGACCCATGGCTTCCCGCGCACCCACTCCCTTTCGTTTCGGCGCCCACTGGGTCGAGATCGCGCTCGCCGCGGCATCGGGCCTGCTCGTCATCGCCGCCCTGTCCCCGGGAGAGGCGCATGCCGGCCTGTTCGGCAAGAAGGCGCCGCCGGAGGATTTCAGCGTCACGCGTGCGCCGGTCGCGGCGCCCGTCGCGGTCCCGGCGAACGGCGCGATCTTCCAGGCGGGCGACGGCTATGCCGCGCTGTATGAGGGGTGGCGCGCGCGCAAGGTCGGCGATCCGCTCACCATCGTCCTCGTCGAACGCACCGCGGCGTCGAAATCGGCGAGCTCGAAGCTCGATTCGCAGGGCGCGGGCGGCATCACGCCGCCGACCACGGGCCTGCTCAACCTGTTCAAGGGCACCGATGCCTCGATGAGCGGCAACCGCAGCTTCGACGGCAAGGGCGCGGCGGACCAGGCCAATTCGCTGTCGGGCGAGATTTCGGTGACGGTGGCGCAGGTCTATCCCAACGGCACGATGATGGTGCAGGGGCAAAAGCGCGTCACGCTCAACCGCGGCGACGAATTCGTCCGCATCAAGGGATTGGTCCGCACCGCCGACATCGACGCCGACAACCGCGTCCTGTCGACGCGCGTCGCCGACGCGCAGATCGCCTACACCGGCAAGGGCGACGTCGCGCGCGCCAGCCGGCAAGGCTGGCTCAGCCGCTTCTTCTCCGTCATCAGCCCGTTCTGATGCATTTTCGCCCGATGGTTAGCGGTTCGGTAACCATGTCGGCGGCAGGATCGCAATCATGACCATCCGAGCGCTCTTCCTCAGCCTGGCGATGCTGCTGTTCGCAGCGAGCCCCGCCCATGCCGACCGGATCAAGGATCTGGGCGGGTTCCAGGGCATCCGTGCCAACCAGCTGACGGGATACGGCGTCGTCGTCGGCCTGCCGGGCACGGGCGACGACAATCTGGAATATACCGTCCAGTCGCTCAAGGCCGTCGCCTCGCGCTTCGGGCTGCAGCTGCCGCCGGGCGTCAATCCGGGCATGAAGAACGCCGCGGTGGTGATGGTCACCGCCGAACTGCCGCCCTTCGCCAAGCCCGGCCAGCGGCTCGACATCACCGTCGCCTCGATGGGCAAGGCGAAGTCCTTGCGCGGCGGCAGCCTGGTGCTGACGCCGCTGCTCGGCGCGGACGGCCAGATCTATGCGATGGCGCAGGGCAATCTCGCGGTCGGCGGCCTCGGCGCGGAGGGCGCGGACGGGTCGAAGATCGTCGTCAACGTCCCCTCCGTCGGCCGCATTCCCGAAGGCGCGAGCGTCGAACGCACCGTCGCCACCGGCTTCGACACCGCGCCGCGGCTGACCTTCAACCTGCAGCGCGCCGATTTCACGACCGCGCAGAACGTCGCCGCCGCGATCAACAAGACGCTCGGTTTCGGCACCGCGGAGGCGATCGACGCCGTATCTGTCGCGGTGCGCGCGCCGCCGGGGGCGGACGTGCGCGCCGCACTGATGTCGACGATCGAGAACCTCGACGTCGTCGCCGCAGAGCCGCCCGCAAAAGTAATCGTAAATGCGCGCACCGGAACGGTCGTTATATCCTCTGCGGTCAGGGTGGGTCCTGCCGCGGTGACGCACGGCAAGCTGACCGTGCGCATCGACGAGAACCAGAAGATCAGCCAGCCCGCGCCGTTCAGCCAGGGCCAGACCGCGGTGCAGCAACGCTCCAACATCGCGGTCGAGGAGGAGAAGAAGCCGATGTTCCTGCTCGCGCCCGGACCCAAACTCGCCGATGTGGTGAAGGCGGTCAACGCGATCGGTGCGTCGCCGGCGGACCTCGTCGCGATCCTCGAGGCGCTGAAGGAAGCCGGCAGCCTCAAGGCGGAGCTGATCGTCCTGTGAGCGACGCGATCCCCTCGACGAGCGCGATCCAGCCGACCGGCATCCAGTCGACCGCAGGCGGCCTGTCGACCGACACGTCGCGCCTGAAGAGCGCCGACAATCTCAAGAAGGCGGGCGAGAAGTTCGAGGCGGTGTTCACCGGCATGATGCTGAAGAGCATGCGGCAGACGCACCTGGCCGAACCCCTGTTCGATTCGAAGGCGATCGACACCTTCCGGGACATGCAGGACCAGCGGCTCGCGCAGACGATGGCCGAACATGCGCCGATGGGGATCGGCAAGGCGATGACCGCCTTTCTCGCCAAGGGGCAGGCCAATCTGGCGTCGCAAGCGGATGTTAACACATCCGTGGCAGACCCGCCGGCATCATGAGCGACCTGCTCAGCATCGGCGCCTCCGGCGTCCGCGCCTATCAGACGGCGCTATCCACCGTCGGCGAGAATATCGCCAACGTGGGATCGGCCGGCTATACCCGCCGCGCCGTCCAGATGAACGAGGTGCCGGGCGGCAGCGGCTCGGTGAACCAATATGGCGCCGGCAACGGCGTCGTGCTGACCGGGATCGTGCGCGCGGGCGACAATTACGCCGCCGCCTCGCTGCGCGCGTCCACCTCCGATCTCAACCGCACGACCAACGGCGCCAGCTGGCTCGACCAGATCGACGGCGCGCTGACCGGCAATTCGCTGACGTCGCGCGTCACCAGCTTCTTCGCCGCCTCGCAGTCGCTCGCCGCCGAGCCCGGCTCGACCGCGCTGCGCACCACCATGCTGAGCGCCGCGGGTTCGGCGGCGATCGCCTTCACCGCGACGGGGCAGGCGCTCGACCAGGTCGGCACGAACCTCGATATCGCGGGCAACCAGGCGGCGACCGGGCTCACCTCGCTCGGCGTGTCGCTCGCCAGCATCAACGAAGGTCTCGGCCGGGCCGCGCCGGGCAGCACCGCCGCCGCCCAGCTGATGGACCAGCGCGACCAGATCCTGACCCAGATGAGCGGGATCGTCGATCTCAACGCCACGTTCGATTCGATCGGGCGCACGACGGTGACGCTCGCCGGCTCGACCGGCACGCCGTTCGTCAAGGGCAACCAGACCGGCACCGTCGCCTACAGCCGCGATGCCAACGGCCAGGCAAGCTTTTCCTACACCGTCAACGGCGCCGAAACCGCCTTGTCGCCGAGCGGCGGCACGATGGGCGGCATCGTCGACGGCGCGCAGCGCGTCGCCGCCAATCGCGCGCAGCTGAACGGCATCGCGACAGATTTCGCCAATACGGTGAACGCCAACCAGCTTGCCGGCCAGGACCTCGCCGGCGCGACCGGCACCGCGATGTTCACGGTCGGCACGGCGCCCACCGACCTTTCCGTCGCGTTGACCAGCGGCAGCCAGATCGCCGCCGCCGCGCCCGGTGGCGGCGCGCGCGACGCAACCAACCTCGCCAATCTCGAAACCGCGCGCCAGTCCAAGGGCTTCGAGGCGTCGCTCGCCGGCCAGATCACCGACAATGCCACCGCGCTCAAGCAGAAGAACACGATCGCCGCTGCGCAGACGTCGATCCTCAGCGGCGCCCAGACCGCGCTGTCGAGCGCGAGCGGCGTCAACCTCGATTCCGAGGCTGTCGACCTGATGCGGTTCCAGCAGGCCTATTCGGCCTCCAGCCGGATCATCCAGGTCGCGCGCGAAACCATGCAATCCATCCTCGATATCCGGTAGGGCGCGCGATGCAGATCTCCACCAGCCTGTTCTACGATACGGCCGCGTCGCGGATGAACCAGATGAGTCAGCGCGCCTCGGTGCTGCAGACGCAGATCGCGACCGGCAAGAAGATGCAGCAGGCGTCGGACGACCCCGATGCCGCCGCGCAGCTCGCCGAGCTGGACCGCAAGGATGCCGACGCCGCGGTCTACGGCAAAAACCTGACGCTCGCCGGCTCATTGCTCGACCAGGCGAGCGGCGTCATCGGCCAGATCAACACGCAGCTGACGCAGGCGCTGCAGCTAACCACGCAGGCGGGTAACGGCACGCAGACCGATGCGACGCGCAAGTCGATCGGCGTCGAATTGCAGTCGATCGTCGGCGCGATCGTCGGCCTCGCCAACACCACCAACGTGCGCGGCCAGCCGCTGTTCGGCACGCCCGGCGGCACGCAGGCGGTCACCGCCAATGCCGACGGCAGCTACGCCTATGCGACGACCAACGTGTCGGAGGTACCGATCGCGGACGGGCAGACGGTGCAGGCGACCGAGAGCGCGTCGCGACTGTTCAATCTGGGCGGCGGCAAGGATACGCTGTCGATGCTGAGCAACCTCGCCGCCGCGCTCCAGGCCGGCGGCGATGTCAGCGGGGCGGTGAACGGCGCGCTCACCGATCTCAAGGCCGGGATCGACCAGGTCGCCAACGTCCAGGCCTCGGTCGGCGCGCGCGGCGCGCGCATCGACCTCCAGCAGCAATTGCTCAGCACCGCGAATACCGACCGTGCCGACCTGCGCCAGAAGCTCGATTCGGTCGACACCACTTCGGCGATCGTCGAGCTGCAACAGATGATGACCGCGCTTTCGGCGACGCAGGCGAGCTTCAGCAAGCTCTCCAACCTCTCGCTGTTCGACTATCTCAAGTAACGTGCGTCCCTGCGGGCGCGCGGTGACCATCCTCGCACGGGTTTCCCGCGGGGGCGGCGTTTATATGTCCGCATCATGGGCATGGCGCAGCGAGGCGTCCGCCGAAGCGCGATGGCTTGGTAACCGTTTGTCTAGGAAATGCGGTTAACCCGATGTGATGCATACCGGCACGGGCCGGTCATTCGGGGGTAGCCCACAGTGTTTCCAGCGATCGGTCTCGTCGTCCTTCTCGGCATGGTGTTCGGCGGCTTCGCCATCACCGGCGGCGCTCTTGGCCCGGTGTTCGAGGCGATCCCGCACGAAATGCTCATCATCGGCGGCGCCGCCGCGGGCGCGCTCATCATCGGCAATTCCGGCGCCGAGCTGAAGGCGATGGGCAGCGGCCTCGCCAAGGTGTTCAAGGGTCCCAAGTACAAGAAGCAGGATTATCTCGACGTCATCTTCCTCGTCAGCAAGCTGATGAAGATGTTGCGCATGGACGGGCCGATCGCGCTCGAACCGCATGTCGAGGATCCGAAATCCTCGTCGGTGTTCGCCGAATATCCCCGCCTGCTGGCCGATCATACGCTCGTCAACCTGATCGCCGACACGTTGCGCCTCGTCGTCGTGTCGAGCGGGACGCTCGACGTCCACGCGGTCGAGGAGGTGATGGATCACGCGATCAAGACGCACCACCACGAGGTCGAGGGGCCGGAGCATACGCTGACCAGCCTCGCCGATTCGCTGCCCGCGCTCGGCATCGTCGCGGCGGTGCTCGGCATCGTGAAGACGATGGGCTCGATCGACAAGCCGCCCGCGATCCTGGGCGGCATGATCGGCTCGGCGCTCGTCGGCACGTTCATGGGCGTGCTGCTCGCCTACGGCATCGTCAATCCGCTCGCCACCCGGCTGAAACAGGTGATCCATGCGGACGCCGCCATCTATCACGTGGTGAAGCAGATCATCATCGCCTCGCTCCACGGCCATCCGCAGCCGCTCGTCATCGAGGCGGCGCGCAGCGGCATCGCGCACAAGAACCAGCCCGGCTTCGCCGAGGTGTTCGACGGTCTGCGCGGCAAGTGATGCGCATGGTTTGTCAGAGTTCGGCTGGCGCCGAGCGGGCCGGTGCTGCACCGCGACCAGAGGGAGCCGCATAAATGGCCCGCGCAGCCCCGCACGGCAACAACCAGCCGCCCAAGGTCATCATCGTCAAGAAGATCGTCGGCGAGGGTGGCGGCGGCCATCACGGCGGCGCGTGGAAGGTTGCCTATGCCGATTTCGTGACCGCGATGATGGCGTTCTTCCTGCTGCTCTGGCTGCTCGGTGCGACGACGGAGAAGCAGCGTAAGGGCATCGCCGACTATTTCGCGCCGACGATCATCGACAAGAAGGTGCTCGGCCTCGGCGGCAGCGGCGTGCTGGGCGGCGAATCGATCCTCAGCAACAACAAGCTGGGGCCGAAGGCGGCGGCGGCGCCGATCGCGTCGATCGGCGTGCCGATCGCCAATGCGGGTGGCGAGCGCAGCGGCACCGGCGACAAGGGCTCGCTGCGCAACCCCAACGCCCGGGCAGAGGACCAGAAGGCGTTCGAGGCGATCAAGCGCCAGATCGAGGCGGCGCTGAAAGGCTCGCAGAGCCTGGCGCAGCTTGCCAGCCACATCCGCTTCGTGCCGACGCAGGACGGGTTGCGCATCGATCTCGTCGACGATGCCGATTATTCGATGTTCGCGATGGGCACGACGATGCTCGACGCCAAGGCATCGGACCTGATCGGCATGATCGCCAGGTCGATCGCGGGAACGCCCAATACGATCATGATCCGCGGCCATACCGACAGCGTGCCGTATGGCGACCCGCGCGCGATGAACAACTGGATGCTCTCGTCAGGGCGGGCGGAGGCGACGCGCCGCCGGCTGGCGCTGGGCGGTATTCCCGAACAACGGTTCGAACGGATCGAAGGCGTCGCGGACCGCGAACCGATCATCGCCAACGATCCCTATGACGCGCGCAACCGCCGCGTCGCGATCACGCTGCTGTATCGTAAGGGCGCGTTCGGCCAGTGACGCGCGCGGCGCGGCGCGTCGCGGATGCGACGCTGCGGGCTACGAAAAAGGGGGCCTCTTCCTGGTGGAAGGGGCCCCCTATTTCGTCTCCTCGACGACGTCGCCTTAGCCTTCGACGTCGCGTTACGCTTCGGCGTCGGCCGCCTTGCGGCCGCGGCGCGCGGCGCCTTCGCCGGGACGCTCGCCGGGCTTGCGGCCCAGGCCGATCTTCTTCGCCATCGCGCGGCGGCTTTCCGAATAGTTTTCGGACACCATCGGATAATCCGACTTCAGGCCATAACGCTCGCGATACTCTTCGGGCGACAGGCCGTGCGTCGCGAGGTGGCGGCGCAAGGTCTTGTACGGCTTACCGTCGATCATCGAGATGATGTAATCCTTGGACGCCAAGGATTTGCGCACCGACACCGCGGGCGTATATTCGGTCGCGACAGGTGTGTCGGCGGTGGGCTCGGTCGCGCCAAGCAGACCGCGCACGGTATCGTGCATCTTGCCGAGGAACGCGGGGACCTCGTCGGCGCTGGTGCGAGTGTTGGGATTGCCGAGCCAAGCAATCGTCAGCTCGGTTGCTAGCTCTACGGCGTTCAGGCCGGTGGTTTCGTCAGTCATCGTTTGCTCCTTTGACCAAAGAGCAGCCGTACGCGGCCAAGTGGTCGCGTCAAGCGATAACTATGGCTCGACTGATCGATTTCATGGAAAATGGTGCCCAGAAGAAGGCAAAGCCGGGCACTCAGATCAGTCGGAAATCGCAATCAGTCGCCGGTAACCTCGCCCTCATGGTCCGGCAGCTTCTGTCGGACGCGTTGGTTGCGGACGTCCTTCAGCACGTCCTCCATCTCGAACAGCAACGCACGACCCTGGTCCGTCTTCCCGTTCGCGTCGTCCTGGTCGGCCGCGAATAACTCCTGGGCGCGTACGGCTAGGTCCATAAGCGACGCATAGCGCTCCTCGCCCAGCTTCTTGCGCACGACCTCGAACCCACTGGTGAGCGTGTGGAACTCGCTGTCGATCTTGCGATCGGGGAAGTCGCCAAGGGAGTCCACGAACGTCGGAGCGAATAGGATCATCGATCCTAGCAGATCGTAGATCTCACTTAGCGAGCAAGGGATGTAAGGCTTTGGATTGAAGTAGGGGTTCGGTCTGCTCATCGTTTCGTCTCCGGACGAGGAATGGCGTAGGTGTGATCGGTTCCGAGCTGGCGCGGGCGAATAATGACCACTCGGCTTGGACGGAAATCGGCGTCGAAGAATCCTCGAACTTGCGGTGTGCTCAGCGTCTTGCGGGTCAGGGTTACGTCGGTCGCCACATCTTTGACTCGCGCATCGGGACGGCGGTAAGTGAGATCGCCGCCCGAACTGTTGTTCTCCCTCCGATTGACCCGCCCCGGCCCCGCGCCGGCTGAGTCAATGCCCGACTGGTTATAGCGCTCACGAAGACTGCGGCGAACCTGCCGATCAACGTAATTTCCCAAGGCTTCCTGATCGGAGAGCCTCGGCGTCAGCCTACCCGCCTTAAGCAATACCAGCCCTTGATCATAGGCTAAGTCGACGTTCCGCTGAGCAAAGCGGATCGTCTCCACCTGAAGCGGCCCGTAATCGCCTCTCATGCGAGCAGTGACCACAGCGCGCTAGAAGCGCAGATCATTCACCTTCGTTGCCAGGCCCTGTATCGTTTCGGTCCGATTACCAAGCGCGTCCGTCGGCACGATCTCGTCGTACCGCCAGGCAGGATCGATCGTCTTGATCTGAGCTGAAAGATGCCGCATCTGCTTCTCCAGCACCTCCGCGGTCATTGCATCTGCGGGGCCGTGGAAATCGAAAAGAGTGTCAGCTACTGCGACCACCGCGCCGCCAGGCGAGTTGCCAAGTCCTGGGAACGACTGTTCCAGGGTCATGGGATCCTCGAATGCTCGGGCATTCCCGCCTCGCCCAACGACCGATCTCTGCGAAGGCGCCGCAAGTTGCGCTTCGATAGATTGTCCGATTGCCGACGGTTTTGGAGGGGTAGAGGCCCGACGGATTGCCGTCTGCCCACCAATCCTCACTGCGGCATCCAGCGCATCCGAGTTCTGCGGGCGGACATTCACATATCCTGTCGAAGTACGGCTAGTACGCGACGCTCCGCCGGGGGCGAAGGTGAACCGACCCTTGCGGGCATCGTGGTAGGGATTGAACTTGAGTTCGGTTCCGTCAGCCAGCCGAACCGTCGGAAGACGCCCTGTCCTCAGCCAGCGCCCGAACGCCAGCCGTTGTTCCTCTAAGTCAATGTTCGTAATGCTGCCCCGCTCCGCTGCAGCCAGAACATAAGAGCAACATTCTCCAACAAGTCAAGCCGAAATCGACACACGCGCGCGCGCGCTTTCGGGTTGCCATAAGGTGACCCCGCCCTGCGCTCTGCGGTCTCGAATTTTTTGAAAATGGTGCCCAGAAGAGGACTCGAACCTCCACGACCTTGCGATCGCCAGCACCTGAAGCTGGTGCGTCTACCAATTCCGCCATCTGGGCACGGGGTAGGCGGCGGCCTTTAGGGGGGGCGTGTGCGCCTTGTCAACACGCCTTTCGCACGGCAAGGGCGGCGCAGCGATTTTCCTGTCCGGCGAAAAGGCCCGATCATGAACGACAAACTGGTTACGGTGTTCGGTGGCGGCGGGTTCGTCGGCCGCTATGTGGTGCGCGCGCTGCTGCGCGCCGGCGCGCGCGTCCGTGTCGCGGAGCGCGATCCGCGCCGCGCCTGGTTCCTGAAGACGCAAGGCGGCCTCGGCCAGATCCAGTTCGTCGCCGCGGACGTGACGCGCGCCGACACGGTGCACCGCGCGGTCGCGGGGTCGGATGCGGTCATCAACCTCGTCGGGGTGCTCGAGGGGGCGTTCGAGGCGATCCACGTCACCGGTGCGCGCACCGTCGCGGAGGCCGCGGCCGGCGCGGGCGCGCAGGCGCTCATCCACATGTCCGCGATCGGCGCCGATCCGGCGGCGGCTTCCGCTTACGGCAGCACCAAGGGCCGCGGCGAGCAGGCGGTGCGCGCCGCCTTCCCGGATGCGGTCGTCATCCGTCCGTCGATCGTCTTCGGGCGCGAGGACCAGTTCCTCAACCGCTTCGCCGACATGGTCGCCAAACTCCCCGTCGTGCCCGTGCTGCGCGCACCGGTGAAGTTCCAGCCGGTCTTCGCTGGCGACGTCGGCGACGCCTTCGCCGCGGCGCTCGCGCCCGAGTACGCGGGGCGCACCTTCGAACTCGGCGGCCCGGACGTGATGAGCATGGGCGAGATCGTGCGCTGGCTCGCCAAGACGCTGGGCCGCAATCCGTCGATCGTCGAACTGCCCGATATGGCCGGCGCGCTGCTCGCCCGCCTGCCGCTCGCGCCGATCACCACCGACCAGTGGCAGATGCTGCAACGCGACAATGTCGCCGCCGCCGGTGCCGACGGTCTTGCGGCGCTGGGGATCGAGGCGACGCCGGTCGCCGCGGTCGCCCCCGACTGGCTCGTCCGCTTCCGCCGCCAGGGCCGCTTCGGCCGCCGCGCCGAAACGCTCTACCACCCCGCCTGACGCGCACGCTTCCAGCTAGGACCCCATCATGGACCTCATCACCGCCATCCTCCTCGGCATCGTCGAGGGGGTCACGGAGTTCCTGCCCGTCTCCTCGACCGGCCACCTCATCCTCGCGGGCACGCTGCTCGGCGTGCAGGACCAGGGCACCGCGACGTTCGACATCGTCATCCAGCTCGGCGCGATCCTCGCGGTCATCGTCCTCTACTGGCGCCGCTTCTGGGGCGTCGCGGTCGGGCTGTTCGGCGGCGAGCGCCGCTCGATCGCCTTCGTGCGCAACATCGTGCTCGGCTTCCTGCCCGCGATGGCGATCGGCTTCGTCGTCTACAAGGCGGTGAAGGCGCTGCTCGAAAAGCCGACCGTCGTCGCGATCGCGCTGATCGTCGGCGGCATCGCGATCCTCGCGATCGAGCGGATGGCGAAGCGCGCGCGTGTCGAATCGGTCGAGACCATGCCCGCGACCACCGCGCTCGGCATCGGCTTTATGCAATGCCTTGCGATGATCCCCGGCGTCAGCCGCTCGGGCGCGACGATCATGGGCGCGCTGACGCTCGGCGTCGATCGCCAGGCGGCGGCCGAATTCTCCTTCTTCCTCGCCATCCCGACGATGCTCGCCGCGAGCGGCTACGACCTGCTCAAGTCGGGCGCGACGCTGGCACAGGGCGAATGGCTGGCGATCGCCGTCGGCTTCGTCGTGTCGTTCATCGTCGCGATGCTGGTGATCCGCTGGTTCATGGCGGTCATCACCAAACATGGCTTCGCACCCTTCGCCTGGTATCGCATCGTCGTCGGCGCGGTCGCGCTGATCGCCTTGCAGCTGCGATAGGCCCGATAAATACCTTTATTTACACCGGCGGCGTTGTTCAGCACGAACTCTCCACTTATCGACCTGAAACAAGGTCACTATTAGTGTCGTATCGGGCATTTTGTGCGTGACAAGCCTCCTGATCGTGCGTAGCGCGACGATCAGGAGGCTTTATGGCGCACGAATCGATGCTGAAATTCGTCGGGCGGGAACAATCCTATCCCGCCAAGCGCGATGCCGATGCGCGCGCGGACGATTTCCGCGAAATCGCGGCCCGTTACGCCCCGCCCGCCGCCGAGGAACAGGCGGGCCGTTGCTCGCAATGCGGCGTGCCTTATTGTTCGGTGCACTGCCCGCTGCACAATCATATCCCCGACTGGCTGCGCCTGACTGCGGAGGGGCGGCTCCGCGAGGCGTATGAGCTGTCGAACGCCACCTCGACGATGCCGGAGATCTGCGGCCGCATCTGTCCGCAGGACCGGTTGTGCGAGGGCAATTGCGTCATCGAATTCTCCGGCCACGGCGCGGTGACGATCGGCTCGGTGGAAAAGTTCATCACCGACACCGCCTGGGAAGAAGGCTGGGTCGAACCGCTCGTCCCCGGTCCCGCGCGTGGGGCATCGGTGGCGGTGATCGGCGCGGGGCCGGCGGGCCTCACCGCCGCCGAATATCTGCGCGGCCACGGCTATGAGGTGCACGTTTACGACCGGCACGATCGCGCGGGCGGGCTGCTGACCTATGGCATTCCCGGCTTCAAGCTGGAAAAGCCCGTCGTCATGCGCCGCGTCGACCGGCTGAAGGCGGGCGGCATCGTCTTTCACGACGGCTTCTCGGTCGGCGAGCAGGCGAGCCTCGACGACCTGCGCACCCGCCACGATGCGGTGCTGATCGCGACCGGCGTCTATCGCGCGCGCAATGTCGATCTCGGCGAAGCGGACGACCGCGTCGTCGCCGCGCTCGACTATCTGATCGCGTCCAATCGCAAGGGGTTCGGCGATGCCGTCCCCGCCTTCGACACCGGCGCGCTCGACGCCGCGGGCAAGCATGTCGTCGTCATCGGCGGCGGCGATACCGCGATGGATTGCGTACGCACCGCGATCCGCCAGGGCGCAGCGTCGGTGAAGTGCCTCTACCGCCGCGACCGCGCCAACATGCCCGGCAGCCAGCGCGAGGTCGCCAATGCGGAGGAAGAGGGCGCGGAATTCGTCTGGCTCTCCGCCCCCGCCGCGTTCGACGCGGACGGCACGGTGCGCGCACGCCGCATGCGGCTCGGCGCCCCCGACGCCAGCGGCCGCCGCGCGCCGGAGGCGGACCCGGCGGGCGATTTCACGCTCCACGCCGATCTCGTCATCAAGGCTTTGGGCTTCGACGCCGAGGACCTGCCGACGCTGTTCGGCGCGCCGGAGCTCGGCGTGTCGCGCTGGGGCACCGTGCTCGTCGACGGCAGGACGCTGATGACCAGCCTCGACGGCGTGTTCGCCGCGGGCGACATCGTGCGCGGCGCCAGCCTGGTCGTCTGGGCGATCCGCGATGGCCGCGACGTCGCGAGCGCGATGCACAAATGGCTGAAGGCGAAGGCGAAAGCCGAAAGGGTCGCGGCATGATGCGCCGTGCCGCCGCCCTCGCGCTCGCCGCCGCGAGCGTAACCGCCACCGCGCCGGTGCAGGCTGCCCCCGCACAGGCTGCCGCGCCCGGCACCATCGCCACCGCCCGCGCGATCGTCGCCGCGATGCACGTCGACCGCTCGCTCGACACGATGTTCGCGCAGCTGACGCCGCTCGTCTCGGCGAACATCCTCAACGCGATGCAGCAGGCGAAGGACGCGCCGCCCGCGCTCAAGGCGCGGATCGCGACGCCTGCGGGCCGTGAACAGGTGTCGGGGATCGTCGGGCAGGAGATCATCGCGGGTTTCCGCGGCCGCTACGACGATATCGCCGCGGGCCTGGCCGAGGAATATGTCCGCACCTTCAGCGAGGCGGAGCTGCAGACGATCCTCGCCTTCTACCGCTCGCCCACCGGCGCCAAGCTGATCGACGCGCAGCCCGCGATCCAGCGCGTCCTGTCCGAACAGGGCCGCGCGATCGGCCGCGAGGTCGGCATGGCCGCCTTTCCCAAGATCCTCCAGCGCGTGACCGCGCTCGACGCGCCGCAAGGCAAGTAGGAACTCCGTCGATGACCGACCCGATCACCGATCCCGCCGCCGGCCAGCGCCAGCATCTCGCCGACCACGGCATGTACCGCCCCGATTACGAAGGCGATGCGTGCGGCGTCGGTCTCGTCGCGGCGACCGACGGGCGCGCCTCGCGCCGCGTGGTGCAGTCGGCGATCGACGCGCTGAAGGCGGTGTGGCACCGCGGCGCGGTCGACGCCGACGGCAAGACGGGCGACGGCGCGGGCCTGCACATCGACCTGCCGCACCGCTTCTTCGACGATGCGGTCGTCGCCTCGGGCCACAAGGTGCTGCCAAACCGGCTCGCGGTCGGCATGATCTTCCTGCCGCGCACCGACCTCGGCGCGCAGGAAAGCTGCCGTACGATCGTCGAAAGCGTCATTATCGAGGCGGGCTACACCATCTATGGCTGGCGCCAGGTGCCCGTCGACGTCTCGGTCATCGGCCTGAAGGCGCAGGCGACCCGGCCGGAGATCGAACAGATCATGATCGCCGGCCCCATGCCGGACGAGGTCAGCGCGGCGGAGTTCGAAAAGACGCTCTACCTCGTGCGCCGCCGCATCGAAAAGCGCGTCATCGCCGCGCAGATCCAGGGCTTCTACGTCTGCAGCCTGTCGTGCCGCTCGATCGTCTACAAGGGGCTGTTCCTCGCGGAGAGCCTGTCGGTCTTCTACCCCGACCTGCAGGACCAGCGGTTCGAAAGCCGCGTCGCGATCTTCCACCAGCGTTATTCGACCAACACCTTTCCGCAATGGTGGCTGGCGCAGCCGTTCCGCTGCCTCGCGCACAATGGCGAGATCAACACGATCCGCGGCAACAAGAACTGGATGCTCAGCCACGAGATCCGGATGGCGGCGACCGCGTTCGGCGACAATTCGGAGGATATCAAGCCGGTGATCCCCGCCGGCGCGTCCGACACCGCGGCGCTCGACGCGGTGTTCGAGACGATCTGCCGTTCGGGGCGCGACGCGCCGACCGCGAAGATCATGCTGGTGCCAGAGGCGATGTCCGCCGACCTGCCCGCGCCGCACGCCGCGATGTACAATTACCTCGCCTCGGTGATGGAGCCGTGGGACGGCCCCGCCGCGCTGGCGATGACCGACGGGCGCTGGGCGGTCGGCGGCGTCGACCGCAACGCGCTGCGCCCGCTGCGCTACACGCAGACCGCCGACGGGCTGCTCATCGTCGGATCGGAAAGCGGCATGGTCGTCGTCCCCGAATCGACCGTCGTCGCCAAGGGGCGGCTGGGGCCGGGGCAGATGATCGCGGTCGACCTCGACGAGGGCCGCGTGCTGAACGACCGCGCGGTCAAGGACCGGATCGCCGCCGAGCATGATTATGCCGCGATGATCGGCGAATTCCACGCGATGCGCGACCTGCCCGAGGTCGCCGACGCCACCGTCCGCTACGACCGCGCCGATCTGACCCGCCGCCAGGTCGCCGCCGGCCTGACGCTGGAGGATATGGAACTGATCCTGTCGCCGATGGTCGAGGGCGGCAAGGAAGCCGTCGGCTCGATGGGCGACGACACGCCGCTCGCGGTGATTTCGGACAAGCCGCGGCTGATCAGCCAGTTCTTCCGCCAGAATTTCAGCCAGGTGACCAACCCGCCGATCGACTCGCTTCGCGAGCGCTATGTGATGTCGCTGAAGACGCGGTTCGGCAATCTCGCCAACATCCTCGATACCGAGGATCAGCGCGACCGCGTGCTCGTGCTCGATTCGCCCGTGCTGACCGGCCACGACTGGGCGCGGCTGCGCGCGCATTTCGGGTCGAGCGCGAGCGAGATCGACTGCACCTTCGACGCCGACGGCGGCCCGGAAAAGCTGCGCGCCGCGATCCAGCGCATCCGCAACGAGGCGGAACAGGCGGTGCGCCAGGGGAAGAGCGAGCTGTTCCTGACCGACGAGCATGTGTCCGAAGGGCGCGTCGCGATCGCCGGAGTGCTCGCGGTCGCGGCGGTGCACACGCATCTCGTCCGCAAGGGCCTGCGCTCCTACGCGTCGATCAATGTGCGGTCGGCGGAATGTCTCGACACGCATTATTATGCGGTGCTGATCGGCGTCGGCGCGACGACGGTGAACGCCTATCTGGCGGAGGCCGCGATCGTCGATCGCCAGGCGCGCGGCCTGTTCGGCGACTTGGGCCTCGACGCCTGCCTCGCGCGTCATCGCGTCGCGATCGAGGAAGGGCTGCTCAAGATCATGTCGAAGATGGGGATCGCGGTGATCTCCAGCTATCGCGGCGGCTATAATTTCGAGGCGGTCGGTTTGAGCCGCAGCCTGGTCAACGACCTGTTCCCCGGCATGCCCGCCAAGATTTCCGGCGAGGGCTACAACTCGCTCCATTACAGCGCGATCGTCCGCCACGAACAGGCGTGGGACGACGCCGTCGCCAAGCTGCCGATCGGCGGCTTCTACCGCCAGCGCCACACCGGCGAGACGCACGCTTATTCGGCGCAGCTGATGCACCTGCTGCAGACCGCGGTCGCGACCGACAGCTACACCAGCTATCTGCAATTCAGCCGCGGCGTCGCCGATCTGCCGCCCGTCTATCTGCGCGATCTGCTCCAGTTCAACTTCCCGGCAGAGGGCGTGCCCGTCGACCAGGTCGAGGCGATTACCGAGATCCGCAAGCGCTTCGTGACGCCCGGCATGTCGCTCGGCGCGCTGTCGCCTGAGGCACACGAGACGCTGGCGATCGCGATGAACCGCATCGGTGCGAAAGCGGTGTCGGGCGAGGGCGGCGAGGACGTCGGCCGCTTCACGCCTTATGACAATGGCGACAACGCCAATTCGACGATCAAGCAGGTCGCCTCGGGCCGGTTCGGCGTGACGGCGGAATATCTCGGCGCGTGCGAGGAGATAGAGATCAAGGTCGCGCAGGGCGCCAAGCCCGGCGAGGGCGGCCAGCTGCCGGGTTTCAAGGTCACCGAATTCATCGCCAGGCTGCGCCATGCGACGCCGGGCGTGACGCTGATCTCGCCGCCGCCGCACCACGACATCTATTCGATCGAAGACTTGGCGCAGCTGATCTACGACCTGAAGCAGATCAATCCGCGCGCGCGCGTCGGCGTGAAGCTGGTCAGCTCGGCGGGCATCGGCACCGTCGCGGCGGGCGTCGCCAAGGCGCATGCCGACGTCATCCTCGTCTCCGGCCATGTCGGCGGCACCGGCGCATCCCCGCAGACCAGCATCAAATATGCCGGCACGCCGTGGGAAATGGGCCTCAGCGAGGTCAACCAGGTGCTCACCCTCAACGGCTTGCGCGGCCGGGTGCGGCTGCGCGCCGACGGCGGGCTGAAGACGGGCCGCGACATCGTCATCGCCGCGATCCTCGGCGCGGAGGAATTCGGCATCGGTACGCTCAGCCTCGTCGCGATGGGCTGCATCATGGTGCGCCAGTGCCATTCGAACACTTGCCCGGTCGGCGTCTGCGTGCAGGATGAACGCCTGCGCGCCAAATTCACCGGCACGCCCGAAAAGGTCATCAACCTGATGACCTTCATTGCCGAGGAGGTGCGCGACATCCTCGCCCGCCTCGGCTGCCGCAGCCTCGACGAGGTGATCGGCCGCACCGAATTGCTCCGCCAGGTCAGCCGCGGCGCCGAGCATCTCGACGATCTCGATCTGAACCCGATCCTCGCCAAGGTCGATGCGACCGACGCGGAACGGCGCTTCTCGCTCTCGACCTTCCGCAACGATGTGCCCGACAGCCTCGATGCGCAGATCATCAAGGATGCCGCGCCAGTCTTCGCGCGCGGCGAAAAGATGCAGCTGACCTATTCTGTGCGCAATACGCACCGCGCGGTCGGCACGCGCCTGTCGAGCGAGATCACGCGCAAATTCGGCATGGCAAAGCTCGCCGACGGTCACGTCACCGTCCGTCTGCGAGGGAGCGCCGGCCAGTCGCTCGGCGCGTTCCTGTGCAAGGGCATCACGCTCGAGGTGTTCGGCGATGCCAACGATTACGTCGGCAAGGGTCTGTCGGGCGGCACGATCATCGTGCGCCCCGCCGTCTCCTCGCCGCTCGCCAGCCAGGACAATACGATCATCGGCAACACCGTGCTCTATGGTGCGACCAGCGGCACGCTGCTCGCCGCGGGGCAGGCGGGCGAGCGATTCGCGGTGCGCAACTCGGGCGCGACCGTGGTGGTCGAAGGCTGCGGCGCCAACGGCTGCGAATATATGACCGGCGGCGTTGCGGTCGTGCTCGGCCAGGTCGGCGCGAACTTCGGCGCGGGGATGACCGGCGGCATGGCCTTCGTCTATGATGCCGACGACAGCTTCGAACGCCGCGCCAATCCGGAAAACATCGTCTGGCAACGGCTGGCGTCGGCGCATTGGGAAGGCGTGCTGCGCAGCCTCGTCGAACGCCACGCGACAGCGACCGACAGCCGCTGGTCGAAGGGGCTGCTCGCCGACTGGGACGAGACGGTCGGCAGGTTCTGGCAGGTGGTGCCGAAGGAGATGCTCTCGCGCCAGACGCACGCCCTCGACGATACGCCGGATGCGGTCGCGGCCGAATAGGCCCGCCCTCGTCATCCCGGCCGAGGAGCCGGGGTCCCGCTTCTGTGTTGAGGCTTCCGAAAAGCGGGACCCCGGGTCGAGCCCGGGGTGACGAGAACGATGTGCGTGGCTCTTGCCCTATTGCCCGCCATCGCCATCCGCGCTCTACTTCCGCGTCAAACGACCGAGAAGGGGCATTCATGACGCGCACCATCACCGGCCTCGCCACCGCGGCGATCGCTCTTGCCACGGCCACCGCCGCACCCGCGCAGACGCGCCCCGACCAGCGGGCTTTCTTCGATCTCTACAAACAGCTCGTCGAAACCAACACCGTCGTCGGCGTCGGCAGCTGTACGCAGGCGGCGACGCAGATCGCGACCCGGCTGAAGGCGGCCGGCTATGCCGACGGCGACGTCACGCTCTTCTCGACGCCCGATCACCCGCAGGACGGTGGCCTCGTCGCCATCCTCAAGGGGTCGGATCCCGCCGCCAAACCGATGCTGCTGCTCGGCCATATCGACGTCGTCGCGGCGAAGCGCGAGGATTGGGTACGCGATCCGTTCAAGCTGATCGAGGAAGGCGGCTATTATTACGGCCGCGGCACGGTCGACGACAAGGCGATGAGCGCGGTCTGGGCGGACACGATGATCCGCCTGAAACAGGCCGGCAAGCCGCCGCGCCGCACGATCAAGCTCGCGCTGACCTGCGGCGAGGAGACGACGTTCGCGTTCAACGGCGCGGAATGGCTGGCGAAGAACAAACCCGACCTGATCGCGGCGGAATTCGCGCTCAACGAGGGCGGCGGCGGCCGCCTGACCGCGGATGGCAAGCGCGAGGTGCTGGCGATCCAGGTCGGCGAAAAGGCCGCGCAGAACTACACCTTCCTCGCCACCAACCCCGGCGGCCACAGTTCGCAGCCGGTGCCCGACAATGCGATCTACGAACTCGCCGATGCGGTGAAGGCGGTGCAGGGCTATGAATTCCCGATCCGCTTCACCGACACGACGCGCGCCTTCTTCACCGCCGCGGCGAAACAGGCGGGCGGCGACATGGGGCAGGCGATCACCCGCCTGCTCGCCAACCCGAACGACACCGCGGCGGACGCGATCGTCAGCCGCGACAAGACGTTCCATTCGACGCTGCGCACCACCTGCGTCGCGACGCTGCTCAATGCCGGCCATGCCGAAAACGCGCTGCCGCAGCGCGCCACCGCCAACATCAACTGCCGCATCTTCCCAGGCGAAACCGTCGACGGAACGCTCGCGCAGCTGCAGAAACTGGCAGGCGCGAAGGTGAAGGTCACCGCCAACCAGCCCGTCCGTCCCACCGCGATTCCGCCGACGCTCGATCCAAAGATCGTGGGCCCCGCGACCCGCCTCGCGGCGAAATATTTCCCCGGCACGCCGGTCGTGCCGCTGATGTCGACCGGCGCGACCGACGGCATCTTCCTCGAGGCGATCGGCATCCCCGTCTATGGCGTGCCCGGCATGTTCATCGAAAAGGACGGCGGCGGCATCCACGGCCTCAACGAGCGGATCGGCGTCACGTCGCTCTACGAGGGCCGCGACTATCTCTACGACCTGGTCAAGACCTACGCGGGGTAAGGGGCGATCGTCCTCGCGCCCTTACCTGGTCACCCCGGCCGCAGAGCCGGGGTCCCACTTCTTCTCGGACGCTGAATTGAAAGCGGGACCCCGGGTCAGGCCCGGGGTGACGCGCTAGAATGGTAGCCGAGGTTCGATAGTCACGGGCCCGCCCGGGTCCTACACCGTCACTTGCTCGCCCAGTTCCAGCACCTTGCCCGGCGGGATGCGCAGGAATTCGGTCGGGTCGCTCGCGTTCCTCTGCAGGAACATGAACACGCGGTCCTGCCACAAGGGCATGCCCTGATCCGCTTCGGGCTTCAGCGTGTTGCGGCCGATGAAGAAGCTGGTCTTCATCGCGTCCAGCCCCTGCACCTCGGTGCGCGCGCCGACGCCCAGGTCCGTGGGCACGTCTGGGCTTTCCATGAAGCCATAGGTCAGCACGACGACCTCGAAATTGTCGTCCAGCCGCTCCACCTTCGCGCGCCGCTCGGGCGGCACCACCGGCCGGTCCGCGGTGCGGATGCTGACAATCAGGTTGCGCGCGTGCAGCACCTTGTTGTGCTTGAGGTTGTGGAGCAGCGCGCCCGGCGCCGCGTCCGGATTGCCGGTCAGGAACACTGCGGTCCCCGGCACGCGTTCGGGCGGCCGTTTCGCCAGCGCGGCGGCAAGGTCGGCGAGCGGAATGCTCTGCCGCGCCTCGAACGCGCGCACGATGCCCTTGCCGCGGACCCAGGTATAGATGAGGAAGCCGATGCCGCCCGCGATCACCAGCGGCACCCAGCCGCCCTCGATCACGCGCAGGATGTTGGCGCCGAAAAAGATCGTGTCGAGCAGCAGGAACGGCAGGATCGCGGCGAGCGCCAGCGGCCGCCGCCATCCCCAGACGTGCCGCGCGACGAGGTAGCCGAGCAAGGTCGTCACCACCATCGTGCCCGTCACCGCGATGCCATAAGCGGCGGCCATCGCCGACGACGTCTTGAACTGGACGATCAGCACCAGCACGCCTGCGAGCAGCATCCAGTTGATCGCGGGCAGATAGATTTGCCCTGCGAAATCCGCCGACGTCTGGCGCAGCCGCATGCGCGGCAACAGGCCCAGCTGGACCGCCTGCTGCGTCAGCGAGAAGGCGCCGGTGATCACCGCCTGGCTGGCGATGACGGTGGCGAGCCCGGCGAGGATGACGAGCGGCCCGCGCACGCTTTCGGGCGCCATCAGATAGAACCAGTCCTGGTTGGCGAAGGGCGCGCCCGATGCCTGGGCCGCCTCCAGCTTCGACAGCGCGAACGCCCCCTGGCCCAGGTAATTGAGCATCAGCGCGGGGAAGACGAGGAACAGCCAGGCGAGCCGGATCGGCCGCTTGCCGAAATGCCCCATGTCCGCGGTCAGCGCCTCCGCACCCGTCACGGTCAGGAACACCGCGCCCAGCACGAACAATCCGATCGTGCCGTGCGTCGCGAGAAAATGGATGCCGTAGCTCGGGAAGAGTACGCGAAAGATCGAAAGCTCGTCGGCGATATGCCAGATGCCAAGGCCCCCGATGACGAGGAACCAGACGACGCAGATCGGGCCGAACAATTTGGCGACGATCGCGGTGCCGCGCGACTGGATGAAAAATAGCGCGATCAGGATGACGATCGTCAGCGCGCGGATCGTGCCCTCGTCGAATGTCTTCGCGGCGCTCGGGATCGTGCGCAGCCCCTCCATCGCCGACAGGACGGACAGCGACGGCGTGATGATCGCATCGCCATAGAATAAGGACGCGCCGACCGCGCCCAGCACGATCGCAATGCGCGAGCGTACGCCGATCGCGCGCCGCGCCAGCGCCGCGAGCGCGAGCACGCCGCCCTCGCCGTGGTTGTCGGCGCGCATCAGGAACAGCACGTATTTGATCGTGACGATCAGCGTCAGCGTCCACAGCGCGAGACTGAGCACGCCAAGGATTTCGCTCGGATCGATACCGTCCGCGGCGGTCTGGCCCAGCGCCTCGCGGAACGCGTAGAGCGGGCTGGTGCCGATGTCGCCGAACACGACGCCGATCGCACCCAGCATCAATCCGGCGAGCGCGGGATGCGTCTGCGGTGTGGCGGCCTCGGAAATCGAATGATGAGCGGTCGACGGACCGGCAATCGTGGACATGGCGCGCGACTTACCCCTGTAAAGAGCGCCCCTTGCGAAGGACGGCGCGCTTTACGCCTAATCCATGACAAGGCAAGCCCTATCGCATCACCGCCCGCAACCGCTTGATTTGTCGGCGTCATGGCGGCAAGGCGCGGGGATGGTTCCCTTTTCGTTCGGTGGCCACGATCTTGCCGCGCTCGGCGACGGCGCCTTGTGGTGGCCCGCGCGCCGCGCGCTGCTCGTCGCCGACCTGCATTTCGAAAAGGCGAGCTGGTTCGCGATGCGCGGCCAGATGCTGCCGCCCTATGATTCGCTCGCGACCCTCACCGAGCTTTCCCGGCTGGTCGCGGCGACCGGCGCGGCCGAACTCTGGTGCCTGGGCGACAGCTTCCACGATTCCGCCGGCTGCGAACGCCTGCCCGCCTCGGCGCAGGCGCTGCTGCGCGATCTGACCGCGCGCCTGCGCTGGACGTGGATCACCGGCAACCACGATTCCCTGCTCGTCGATCGCTGCGGCGGCGACGTCGTCGCGGAGGCCGCGGTCGACGGCCTGATCCTGCGCCACGAGGCCGCGCCCGACGAGCCGCGCCCCGAGCTGTCGGGCCATTTCCACCCGAAATTGCGCCTGCGCCTGCGCGGGCGTCAGGTCGCGCGCCGCTGCTTCGTCGCGACGGCGCGCAAGATCGTGCTGCCCGCCTTCGGGGCGCTCACCGGCGGCCTCGACGTCGATCACCCCGCGCTCACCGCCGCGATCGGCCGCGGCGCGGAGGCGCTGGTGCCGGTCGACAACCGCCTGCTCCGCTTCCCGATCGCGGCCTAGGGGTTTGATCCTCGGACGTGACGCATGGATCATGCGGCCGCGGTTCCGACCGCCCGCAGCGGCAGCGCGATCGTCATCGGATCATCCCGACGCCGTAAAGCACAAGACCCGCGGCCGACGTCGTCAGCAAGGTCGTGATGACTCCCGCCCGCAGCAGGAAGATCGCGCAGCCCGCGCCGAGCGACAGGATGAACGCCGCCGGATCGATGCTGGTCACCACCGGCGCATCGAAACGCAGCGGCCCCGCCGATACCCGCATCGTGACGCGGAACAGCGTGTGCAGGGCGAACCACACCGCCAGATTGAGGACGACGCCCACCACCGCCGCGGTGATGGCGGACAGCGCGCCCGCGACCGCGGCGTTGCCGCGAAGCCGTTCGATGAACGGCGCGCCGAGGAATATCCACAGGAAACACGGCACGAACGTCACCCAGGTCGCGAGCAGGCCGCCCAGCGTGCCGGCCACCAGCGGCGACAGCCCGCCGGCATCGCGATAGGCGCCGAGGAACCCGACGAATTGCAGGACCATGATCAGCGGCCCGGGCGTCGTTTCCGCCATGCCCAGGCCGTCCAGCATCTCCTTCGGTCCCAGCCAGCCGTAATGGCCCACCGCCTGCTGCGCGACATAGGCAAGGACGGCATAGGCGCCCCCGAACGTCACCATCGCCATCGTCGAGAAGAAAGTGGCGATGCGGCTGAACACATCCTCCGGGCCGCGCACGATCAGCAACGCGGCCACCGGCACCAGCCAGAGCGCGAGCCAGACCAGCGCGGTGCGGATCGTCTCCCGCCAGGTCGGCCGCGCATGCGCGGGCAATGCTTCGCCGAGCAGCGTGTCCGCGTCGGCGACGATCCTGCCTTGGGACGCGCCATGGCCCCCGCCCCGGAAGGCCGTGCCGCCGCGCCGGGTGGACCACCATCCGATGACGCCCGCGCCCAGCACGATCAGCGGAAAGGGTGCCCCCAGGAAGAAGATCAGGACGAAGGCCACAATGGCCAGCGACCGTGCCGGCACGGTCGTGAGCGCCCGGCCCCCGATCCGCACCACCGCCTGCAGCACGACGGCCAGCACCGCGCATTTCAGGCCGAAGAACAGCGCCGCGACGATACCGACCCGGCCGTAGAGGACGTAGACCCAGCTCAGCGCCATGATCGCCGCCGCGCCAGGCAGGATGAACAGCACGCCGGCGACGATGCCGCCCTTCGTGCGGTGCATCAGCCAGCCGATATAGGTGGCGAGCTGCTGCGCCTCCGGGCCGGGCAGCAGCATGCAATAGTTGAGCGCGTGGAGGAACCGCTGCTCGCCGATCCAGCGTTTCTCCTCGACCAGGATGCGGTGCATCACCGCAATCTGCCCGGCGGGACCGCCGAACGAGAGCATCGCGATGCGCAGCCACACCCAGAAGGCCTGACGCAGCGTGACCGGCGCCGGGCGCGTCGGCGTCGCCGCGTCCGCCGTCATGACGGCACCTTGCCGCGCGCCGGCCGATGCGACGACCAGTCGTGCTTCTCGCCCTGCGCATCGCGGCACCAGCGATACAGCGCGTCATACACGGCCATGCCGGCGTCGAGCTGGGCGTGATCGTCGCTGTGGATCCGCGACAGGCCGAGGGATATGGCGAGCAGTCCGGCCGTTTCCGGCGCCAGGTCCAGCCGATCGGTATCGGCGCCTCGCACGATCGCGGCCAATCGGACGAGCGGTGCGTAGGCGCCCAGGCCGAAGGCGTCGACCATCACATCGAAGGTGCAGCGCTCGCCGCGATGGGTCCAGAACACAGTCTCGTCCGCGACGTCGAAGGGTTCGGCCCGCTGCTCCGCCGCGACGGACAGCACCTCGCCGGGCGCGACGAACAGAAAGCGCGCCTGCGGATCGACGAACCGCCGGATCAACCAGGGGCAGGCGATCCGGTCCACCTTGGGCCGGGCGCGCGTCACCCACCGTGTCCGGCCGTCCTCGTGCCGCGGCGGCAGATGCGTCAGCGATACGGTGGGCAACCCGCTCGCCGTCCATGCGGCAAACCCCCCGTCCAGCACGTCGGCCGCCACGCCCTCGCTGCGCAGGACCGCCGCCGCGCCGGTCGCAGGCCCGCTGCCGCCGCCATCGACGATGACGGCCGGCGACCCGGCGTCCCAGGCGTCATAGCCCCAAAGCGTCGGATCGGGGTGGCGCGGAAAGACCGATCCCGGAATCGATTCTGCCGGGGCGCTGCGCAGGTCGACGATCCGCGGCGCGCCTGCCGATGCGACCAGGCGGGCGAGCTTGTCCGGTGTGATGGTATTTGGCGCAGGCATGATGCGTCCCTTGCATAATCGTGCTGGACGCGATGCTCTGGCTGACGCCTCGTGGGGAGATCGCTATCCCCATGCCACTAGTCAGCCATGACGACGGGCGGTTGTCAACCGAACACAAATCCGTGTCGGGGCGCCATTACCGTTCTCGATGTACGATCCCGCGCTCAGGCGGAGACGGAACGGCGCCTTACCGCGCCAGCGCCGGGAACCCCGCCTTGAACGCCGCGACCTTGGGCTTGTCCCACGCGACGATATAGGGGTGCGTCGGGTTCCGGTCGAAGAAGTTCTGGTGATAGGCTTCGGCCGGGTAGAAGCCGCCCTGCTCGATCCGCGTCACGATCGGCTTGCCGAAGCTCTTCGCCTGGCCGAGCTGCGCGATATAGGCGCGCGCCACTTTCGCCTGTTCGCCATCCTGCGGGAAGATCGCGGAACGATAGCTCGGGCCGCTGTCCGGTCCCTGCCGGTTGAGCTGCGTCGGATCGTGCGCGATCGAGAAATAGACGCGCAGCAATGTGGCATAGCTCACCTGCCGCGGGTCGAAGACGATCTTCACCGCTTCGGCATGGCGCGTCGTCTCGGTCGATACCTGCGGATAGGTGGCGGTGCCCGCCGTACCGCCGGCATAGCCCGCGGTGACGCTCTTCACGCCCTTCACCCGCTCGAACACCGCCTCCATGCCCCAGAAGCATCCGCCCGCCAGCACAGCGGTCTGCGTGCCCGGCGTCGCGGGCACGTCGATCCGCGCGGCGGGGATGGGGACCGCGCGCTCCGCATGCGCGAAGCCCGACGAGGCGAGGAGCAGGCCGCCCGCGGCGGCGATGGGCAGGAGCGTCTTCAGCATGACGCCGATTTGGGCGCGCGCAGCCGAATTACCAGAGGCACGCCCATAGGGTGCGTTATCGCGCGGTTTGCGCGGGGGCCGGCGCCGACAGCACGGCCGCGTCGTGATGCTCGGCGCTCGCCGGCTGCAGCGCGACGACGCCGACCGCGCCGATCGCGAAGCCGCCGACGAACCGCCAGAAGAAATCGGACTTCATCAGGTGCCGGGCCGTGTTGGTCGCCGTCTTGGTCATGATCGTTGCCTTCGTTCCTTCCCGGCGAAAGCGACATGGTCGCTGACCCGGTTTTCGCCATGCGACATGGGCGCACGACGCGTTGATCTCAATCGCGTTTATGGAAACACAGCGATGAACGAAGCGTGGGCGCTCCGTTCATCGCAGGTCGATATAGGTTAACCGGGTCGGCGGATGCGTCAGCGCAGGGCGGCGCACGCCTCCTGGATGCGCGTGCACGCCGCGCGCAGCAGGTCGTCCGACGTCGCATAGCTGATCCGCATCGCCGGCGACAGGCCGAACGCCGCGCCCTGCACCGCCGCGACCTTCGCATCGTCGAGCAGGTATCCGACGAAATCCTCGTCGGTGTCGATGCGGCGGCCGTTGGGCGTCGTCTTGCCGATCAGCCGGGCGAACGACGGATAGACATAAAAGGCGCCCTCGGGCGTCGGGCATGTCATGCCGTCGATCTCGCCCAGCATCCCGACGACGAGGTCGCGGCGCGCCTGGAATGCGGCCGCACGCTCCTTCAGGAAATCCTGCGGCCCGTTCAGCGCGGCGACCGCGGCGGCCTGCGCGATCGAACAGGGGTTGCTCGTCGATTGCGACTGCAGCTTGGCGATCGCCTTGATCAGCCAGGGCGCCCCCGCCGCGAAGCCGATGCGCCAGCCGGTCATCGCATAGGCCTTGGAACAGCCGTTGACGGTCAGCGTGCGCTCGTACAGCTCCGGGCACACCTCGGCGATCGTTGCGAAGCGGAAGCCGTCGTAGACGATATGCTCGTACATATCGTCGGCGAAGATCCACACGTGCGGATGCCGCGCCAGCACCGCGCCCAGCGCCTTCAGCTCGTCGACGCTGTAGGCCGCACCGGTCGGGTTCGACGGCGAATTCAGGATCACCCATTTGGTGCGTTCGGTGATCGCCGCGTCCAGCGCCTCGGGCGACAATTTGTAATTGGTCTCCGGTCCCGCCACCGCGATCACCGGCGTGCCGCCCGCGAACTGGACGACGTCGGGGTAGCTCACCCAATACGGCGCGGGCACCACCACCTCGTCGCCGGGGTTCACGCTCGCGACGATCGCGTTGAACAGCGTATGCTTGCCGCCGACGTTCACCGTCACCTGGTCGGTGGTGTAGGCAAGGTTGTTGTCGCGCGCGAACTTGGCGACGATCGCCTGCTTCAGCTCGATCGTGCCGTCGACGTTGGTATATTTGGTCTTGCCGTCGCGGATCGCCTGGATCGCCGCTTCCTTGACGAAATCGGGCGTGTCGAAGTCGGGCTCGCCCGCGCCGAGGCCAATCACGTCGACGCCGGCGCGCTTCAGCTCGAGCACGCGGCTGGTGATCGCGAGCGTGGGCGAGGGGCTGATGCGGCCGAGCGCGGCGGAGGGCTTCATGGCAGGGGCTTTCGTGGGGCGGGAAAGAACGCGCGCGCCCTATAGCGGCGAAGCGGCGTTTTCCGCAACCGCGAGAACCGCGGGAATCAGCCCGCGTAGCGCATTGCCGACAAAAAATTGCGCGTGGAGCGCTTCCGTAGACACATCCTGCTCGATCGCCCGGCCGTTCGCGATCAATTCCGCCCGGAGCACGCCGGGCAAAAGCCCGCGGGCCAGCGGCGGGGTCAGCAGCACGCCGTCGCCGCGCGGCACGAAGACATTGGTGAAGCTGCCCTCGGTCAGCATGCCGCCGCGGACGAACAGCACCTCGTCCGTTCCCGCCGCGCGTCGCGCCGCGTCGTAGAAGCCGCGGTCGCTCGTCTTGTGCCGCAATCGATAGTCATCGGGTGCGACGGGCAGCGGCACGAGCGCGACGCGCATCGGCGCGCTAAGTGGCGGCGGGGCTGGCGCAATGTCGATCGCCAGCGCACCGCTGCGCGCCAGCAGCAGTCGCACGCGCTTCGCCTCGCGCAACCGAAAGGTTGCCGCCTGCAGTTCGTTGCGCGCCGCATGCCGGTCGAACGCGAAGCCCAGCGCCGAAGCGCTCGCCTTCATCCGCGCCAGATGCCGCTCGAGCAGCAAAATGCCCTCCTCGGCATCGAACGCCATCGTCTCGATCAGGTCGATCGCGCGCTGGCCCGCGGCGACGAACGCGCCCTTCGCCAGACATTCCGCCCATTCGTCGTCCGCGCGGCTGTCCGCGACGATGCCCGATCCCAGGCCCAGCGTCGCGTGCGTCGCGTCCGCCGCCCAGTCCAGCGTGCGGATCGCGACGTTGAACGCCGCATCGCCATCCGCGTCGATCCGCCCGATGCTGCCGGTATAGACGCCGCGCGCCTCCGCCTCGACCGCGTCGATCACCTGCATGCTGCGCAGCTTCGGCGCGCCGGTGATCGACCCGCACGGAAACAGCGCGGCGAGCACGTCGACCGCATCGCGCTCCGGCGCCAAGCTCGCGGTGACGGTGGAGGTCATCTGGTGGATCGTCGGATAGGTCTCGATCGCGAACAGGTCGGGCACCGCGACGCTGCCCGCCACCGCGACGCGCGACAGGTCGTTGCGCATCAGGTCGACGATCATCAGATTTTCCGCGCGCTGCTTGGCATCGCCCGCCAGCCGCGCCGCCGCGGCGGCATCGCCCGCCGCGCTCTCGCCACGCGCCGCGGTGCCCTTCATCGGGCGGCAGGTCAGCGTGTCGCCGTCCAGCGCGAAGAACAGTTCGGGCGACAGCGACACGATCGTCCGCTCCCCGGTCGCCACCACCGCGCCATGGCCGGCGCCTGCCCGCGCCCGCAACCGCGCATAGAGCGCCAGCGGATCGCCCGCGACCGGCACGTCGGCGCGCAACGTCAGGTTCGCCTGATAGATATCGCCCGCCGCGATCCAGTCGAGCACGCGGGCGAACGCCGCGTCATAATCGTCGCGCCCGATCCGCGGCACCGGTGCGCCGGCATAGGCGCCCGCGGGATCGGGCAGCCAGTCCGCCGCGTCGACCGCCTGCCAGTCCGCGAACAGCCCGAACCACAGCAACGGCGCGCCCGTGTCGCGCACCGGCGCGCGCGGCATCAGCGCCGCGCCGGCTTCGTAGGCGAGGTATCCCGCCGCATGCAGCCCTTGCGCCCGCGCGCCGCGCAACCGCTCCAGCGCGGGAACGACCGCGTCCACCGTGTCCGCGCGCACCACCGCCACCGGATCGCGATACAGGCGCGCCGCGCCGCCGGGACGGGCATCGTCGAGCAATACGAACGGGGCGGCGATCATCATCGCCAGATGCGCAGGCGATCCGCCTTCGCGCAAGCCGCGATTGCCGCATCCCCGCGCGCTGCCTATCTCGCGGGGCATGAGCCAATCCTCTCCCCCCGTCGCCCCGCTGCGCGCCGCGATCGTCCCCGTCACGCCGATCCAGCAGAATTGCACCTTGATCTGGTGCACCGAGACGATGAAGGCCGCGGTCGTCGATCCGGGCGGCGACCTGCCGCGGATCAAGGCGGCGATCGAACAGGCGGGGATCACGGTCGAGAAAATCCTGCTCACCCACGGCCATATCGACCATGCCGGCGAGGCGAAGGCGCTCGCCCGCGACCTCGCCGTGCCGATCGAGGGCCCGCACGAGGCGGATCGTTTCTGGCTCGCCCGCCTCGACGAGGACGGGCGCACCTACGGCATCCGCGGCGAGGTGTTCGAGCCCGATCGCTGGCTGGTCGACGGCGACACGGTGACCGTCGGCAACCTCAGCCTCGACGTCTACGAAACGCCCGGCCACACGCTCGGCCACGTCATCTTCCACCATGCGCCGTCCAAATTCGCGCAGGTCGGCGACGTGCTGTTCCAGGGGTCGATCGGGCGCAGCGACCTGGCCGGCGGCAACCACCAGCAATTGATCGAGACGATCGTCACCAAGCTGTGGCCGCTCGGCGACGACACCGCCTTCATCCCCGGCCACGGCAACCCCAGCACCTTCGCGCACGAACGCGCGCACAACATGTTCGTCAGCGACCGCGCGCTCGCGGTGGAATAGGGTGGGTTTGTTTGGAAACGCGCGAAAGGGCGCGTTTCGTTGCGGCACCGGCCCACTCCCCCTCCCGACCACCCATCGAGGATACCGTGTGGGTGGCCGGGAGGGGGAGCGGGCCGGTGCCGCTAAAATGCGTCTCGACGCATTTTCAACAAACTCAGCGCTCCAGCCGCACCACCTGCGCGCGCCCGTCGTACCGCACGTCGATGCCCGCGCCCCGCGCCAGCCCGACGCCGCGGCCCGGCGCGACGCTCACGACCCGGAACGCGCGCGTCCGCATCATCCCCGGATAGCGGCCCTGGCGCGCGCCCAGCGTCAACGTGCCCGCGGCATCGTCCAGCGTCACGTCGATCGTCGCGCGTTCGCCGCGGCGCCAGCCCTGGCCGTCGCCCGCATCGTCATACAACGTGAAGCGGCCGTCCGCGCCGCGATAGACGCGCAGCTCCACCGGCCGGTCGGGCGATTCGTCGGCATGTTGCACGTCGCTGCCCAGCGGCAGGATCGTGCCCGCTGCGACATGCACCGGGATTTGTCCGATCGGCGCGGCGACGCGCACGCTCGCGCCGCCCGCCATCCGCGCGCCCGTCCAGAAATCGTACCAGTCGCGCCCCGCGGGCAGCCGCACGTCGCGCGCCGCCGCCCCCTGCTCGACCACCGGACTGACCAGCAGGCCGCGCCCGAACATATATTGGTCCGCGATCCGCCGCACCGCGGGATCGGCGGGAAACGCCATGCCCAGCGGATAGAGGAAGGACACGCCGCGATCCGCGACCTGCCACGATTGCGCATAGAGGAATGGCAGCAACCGGTAGCGCAGCCGCACCGCATCGATCAGCGGCGCGCGTGCGCCTTCGGGAAAGCTGTACACCTCTTTCCCTGCGCCGGTGCCGTGGATGCGGAACATCGGGTTGAACACCGCGAACTGCAGCCAGCGCGTGAACAGCTCCTGATACGCCGGATCGTCCGGGCTGCCGCCGAAGAAGCCGCCGATATCCGCCGACCAATAGGGGATGCCGCTCATCGAGAAATTGACGCCGCCGGGCACCTGCCGGCGGAACGCGTCCCAGGTGCCGACGACGTCGCCCGACCAGGTGATCGCCGCGTTGCGCTGCTGCCCCGCCCAGGCCGACCGGGTCAGGATCACCGGGCGCTTGGCGGCATAATCCATGGCCATCCCGTCGTGCACCGCGGTCGTGTGAAGCAACGGATAGGCGTTGTAGACGACCGCGCCCGGCCCCGCGGCGGTCGTCACGTCGCGCATCTCGCCCCATTGGCCGCCCAGCTCCGCCTCGCTGCCGTCCAGCCAGTATCCGTCGAACCCGACGCGGCCCAGCCGCTGCGACACGTCGCGCCAGTAGGTCGCGCGGGCCTTGGCGGAAAAGGCGTCGTACCAGCGGCCCTCGCCCGCCGGGTACACGTTGGGATAGGTCTTGGGATACAGCCCACCCGCCGCCTCCAGCGCCTTCGTCGTGTCGAGGCCGACGTCGAATCGCGCCCACACCGACACGATGCTGTGCACGTGCTGGCGGTGCAGCGTGCCCAGCATCGCCTTGGGATCGGGATAGCGCGCGGGGTCGAACCGGTGGCTGCCCCATTCGCCCGGCTTCCAATATTGCCAGTCCTGCACCACCGCATCCAGCGGAATGCCCATCTGGCGATAGCGCGCGGCGACGCCGAGCAGCTCGGCCTGCGACGCGTATCGCTCCTTCGACTGCCACAGACCCCAGGTCCAGCGCGCCATCATCGGCGCGGGGCCGGTCAACTGGCGATAGGCGGCGGTGATCGCGTCGACGTCCGGCCCCGCGAACAGGACGTAATCGACGCCCGATCCCGCCTGCGAGCGGAAGACGATACGGTCGGTCGCCTGCGGCACCGCGACCGCGACCTCGGTCACCGCCGGGTTGTTCCAGAACAGGCCGTAACCCGCGCTCGATACCAGCACGGGGACGCCGACGTCGGTGTTCGCCTGCTGCAACCGCACCGTCGTGCCGCGATAATCCATCACCCCCGCCTGGTGCTGGCCCAGGCCATAGATCGCCTGGTCGCCCGGAATCGCGAATCTCTGCTGCACCACGCCGTCGGGATCGGGCGTCCGGCCCAGCCGGCGCATCGCCGCGTCCGTCTCCGCGATCACCGGTTTGCCGTCCGCGCCCAGCAGCGCGACCGCGCCGTTCGCCTTGTCGATCGCGATCCGCATCATCGCCGTCGCGATCAGATAGCGCGTCGGCTCTTCGGTCAGTGTCCAGCTGGTGGCGCGCGGTGCGCCGACGATCGCCAGCGCGGGCGCCGCGGCGCCGTCTGCCGTGTCCACGGCCCGGATGCGCACACGCACGGTCCGCTCGCCCCAGATGTCGAGTCGCATCCGCCCGTCCGGCACCACCAGGTCGATCCCCGTCGCATCGCGCACGGGCGTGCCGACGCCCGTTGCCGCGGCCTGTGCCTCGGCGCCGGCGGCCGGGGCGGGCGCCGCGGGCAGGGGCGCTACGGGCACGGTGCTTGCCAGCAGAAGAAGGGCCAGTCGCATCATCTCTCTCCCCGGACGCACGCGGCGTCTCTGGGCGTAAACATGTCAGACAATTTGGCGGCATGCAAACTGGCCGCGGTTGGTCGGCGGCGCGCCGCGCGAATTCGCTGTCCTACATCATCGGTTTGTGCTACCTATGTTCCGCGCTGACGATCGGCGGCGTCGCAGGCCCTGCGACGTTTTCGGGCGGCGGCGCCGATAACCCGAAAGGGTGCGACCTTTGCGACCTTTCGCACGGGTCGCTTCGTTGCATAGGTCGATCCGCGCGGCCTTGCGTGTTTTGAGCGCAAAGCTTGCAACAATCGCCGAATTCGCTATAGGCCCGCGCTTCGCGATGCGCCCGGCTGTACGGCGGCGCCCAGCGGCCGGCGGTGAACGCGGGTCGTGCGGGCGGCGCCGGTCGTGCGTATCGATTCACTTTTTTAGTTCAAGAACAAGGTGCCGCAATGGCCGTCCCCAAGCGAAAGACCTCTCCCTCCAAGCGCGGCATGCGTCGCGGCCACGATTCGCTGTCGATCGAATCGTTCCAGGAATGCCCGAACTGCGGCGAGCTGAAGCGCCCGCACAATCTGTGCACCGCCTGCGGTCACTATAACGGTCGCGAGATCGTCACGGTCGAGGGCTAAGCCCCCGGTCTTATCCTTGGACAAGCGCTGATCACCATGCCCGACCAATCCTGGATCGCCGTCGATGCGATGGGCGGCGACGAAGGGCTGGCGGTGATGCTGGCCGGGGTCGCCCGCGCCCGGCGCCGTCACGAGGGCATGCGCTTCCTGCTGGTGGGGGATGAGGCGGCGATCGCCGCCGGGCTGAAGGCCCATCCCAACCTCAGCCAGGCGAGCGAGATCGTCCACGCCGCGGACCAGATCGGCTCGAGCGAAAAGCCCAGCCAGGCGATCCGCCGCGCCCGCACGACGTCGATGGGCGTCGCGATCGACCTGGTGAAACAGGGGCGGGCAGGCGCTGCCGTCTCGGCGGGCAATACCGGCGCGCTGATGGCGATGGCGAAGCTCGCGCTGCGCACGCTGCCCGGCATCGACCGCCCCGCGCTCGCCGCCCCGCTGCCGACGCTCGGCGACAACGACGTCATCATGCTCGATCTCGGCGCCAACACCGAGTGCGATGCCCGCAACCTCGTCCAGTTCGCGGTGATGGGCGCCGCCTATGCGCGCACCATCCTCGACCTCGACAGCCCCCGCGTCGCATTGCTCAACATCGGCAGCGAGGATCAGAAGGGCACGGACGAGATCCGCGACGCCGCCGCGATCCTGCGCGGCGCGAATCACCTGCCGCTGACCTTCACCGGCTTCGTCGAGGGCGACCGGCTGGCGCGCGGCCATCACGACGTCATCGTCTGCGACGGCTTTGCCGGCAACATCGCGCTCAAGACCGCCGAGGGCACCGCGCGTTTCGTCGGCGACCTGCTGAAGCGCGCCTTCCGCAGCTCGGCGCGCTCGAAGATCGGTTTCCTGATCTCGCGGCCCGCGACCGAGCTGCTGCGCGACCATCTCGATCCCAACAATCACAACGGCGCGGTCTTCCTCGGCCTCAATGGCATCATCGTGAAGAGCCACGGCGGCGCCAACGAGCTCGGCGTCGCCACCGCGATCGGCAATGCCGCCAAGATGGTGCGTGCCGACCTCACGCGCCGCATCGCCGAGGACCTCGGCAATTTCGAAAAGGCCGCGTAAGGGGACTTTATGATCCGTTCGGTCCTCCTCGGCACCGGCTCCGCGCTCCCGGCGCGGCAAGTCTCCAATCACGATCTCGCCGCGCAGCTCGACACCAGCGACGAATGGATCGTCGAGCGTACCGGCATCCGCATGCGCCACATCGCCGGCCCGGACGAAACGACCGCGACGCTCGCCGCCGATGCCGCCCGCGCCGCGCTCGATGCCGCCGGGGTGAGCGCGCAGGCCATCGACCTCATCGTCCTCGCCACCGCGACCCCCGACCAGACCTTTCCCGCCACCGCGACGAAGGTGCAGGCGATGCTCGGCATCGACGATTGCGTCGCCTTCGACGTCGCCGCCGTCTGCTCGGGCTTCCTCTATGCGGTGCAGGTCGCCGACGCGATGCTGCGCTCGGGGGTGCAGCGGCGCGCGCTCGTGATCGGCGCGGAAACGTTCAGCCGCATCCTCGACTGGGAAGACCGCACCACCGCGGTATTGTTCGGCGACGGCGCCGGCGCGATCGTGCTGGAGGCGCAGGACAGCGCCGACGCCGACGGGCGGGGCATCCTCGCGACGCGGCTGCATGCCGACGGACGGTACAACGATCTGCTCTACGTCGATGGCGGCCCCTCGACCACGGGCACCGTCGGCAAGCTGCGGATGAAGGGGCGCGAGGTGTTCCGCCACGCCGTCGTCAATCTCGCTGCGGTGATGGACGAATCGCTCCGTCTCGCGGGCCTCACCCCGGCCGACGTCGACTGGGTCGTGCCGCATCAGGCGAACGCGCGCATCCTCGATGCTACCAGCCGCAAGCTCGGCCTGCCCCCGGAAAAGGTCGTCATGACCGTCGACCGTCACGCCAACACCTCGGCCGCGTCCGTACCGCTCGCGCTGGACACCGCGACGCGCGACGGGCGTATCAAACCGGGACAGATCATCGTGCTGGAGGCGATGGGCGGCGGGTTCACTTGGGGTGCGGCGGTCCTGCGCTATTGATATTGATCAAGGGCCCGCCGGCACGGTAGCCTGTGACCGGAAAGTCACTTTCGGACACGTCTTGTCTGGTGTAGACATCGGGCGGGGGTGAACGACATTCAGAGGGCGGGGACGTAACGTGTTGATGACAACCGCGGGGACGCTGACGCGGGCGGATCTGGCAGAAGCGCTGCACCGGCAGATCGGATTGTCGCGGGCTGATTCGGCCAAGCTGGTCGAGCAGATCCTGACCGAGATGTGCGAGGCGCTGAGCCGGGGCGAGAACGTCAAGATTTCGGGCTTCGGCACCTTCGTCCTGCGGGACAAGGGCGAACGCGTCGGCCGCAATCCGAAGACCGGCATCGAGGTGCCGATCGCGCCCCGCCGCGTGCTCACCTTCCGTGCCAGTCAGATGATGCGCGACTGCATCGTCAACGCCGGCTGATCGCATGGCCGCGGACGTGGCCAAGGCAGACACCGCATTCCGCACGATCGGAGAGGTGTCGGCCGACACCGGCCTGCCGCACCACATCCTGCGCTATTGGGAGAGCCGCTTTCCCCAACTGCGCCCCGTCACCCGGGCGGGCAACCGGCGCTATTACCGGCCCGAAGACGTCGCGCTCGTCCGCCGGATCGACGCGCTGCTCCACCGCGAAGGCTATACGCTGCGCGGCGTCCAGCAACTGCTCGCCCGAGACGAGCGCGCCGATGCCGCCCCAATCGACGAAGCCGCGGCGCTGACAAGCCTGCGCGGCATCCGCGACCTGTTGGCGCAGGCGCTTGCCCAGGACGAGGGCCGCCCGCTGGGCTAGTCGCGTGGGCGCAGCCCGTCGCGCAGCATCGCCGCCGCCGCATCCGCCACGGCCTCTGCGGACTGGTCCTCACTCCACACGCCGTAGCGCAGGCCCAGGAACACGTTCATGCCCATGATCGCCCAGGCATGGACCTCGGCGACGTCCGCCCGCACCTCGCCGCGCTGCGCCGCACTGCGCAGCCGCTGCTCGATCCGCTCCGCCGTCGTCGCATAATGCAGGCGGAAGCTTTCCGGGTCGACGAACTCCGCCTCGTCGATGATGCGATAGATTTCCTTGTGCGCCCGGACGAAGCCGATGAACTGCGCCAGCCCCGCCCGCTCCGCCGCCAGCCCGTCGGCGGCGCCCCGGACTGCCGGCGCGACGTGATCGCGCACCTGATCCGACATATCGCGGACCAGCGCGCGGAACACCGCGTCCTTCGAATCGAAATAGGTGTAGAAGCTGCCGAGCGCGACGCCCGCCCGCCGCGTTATCGCGCTGATCGAGGCGTCGTGGAACCCGCGCTCGCCGAATTCCGCGGCGGCAGCATCCAGTAACGCGCGCAGTGTCCGCCGGCCGCGGTCGGTGCGTGGCATCTTCGCAGGTACCGGCGGATCGGTGGCCTGGAAGCTGTCCTGTGTCATGTCCCCTCCCTGCACCAGCCCCGAAACCCTGTCTGCACGACCAAGTTGAATACTGGTTCAGGTTTCAGTATAGGGATGTCGAACGACGTACAAGCCGGGATCAACCGGACGCGGCGTCGACAGGGGAGGTTGGCTATGAAGGCGCTTGGTACGTCCACGACACTCAAGCTGGGCGTGGCGCTCGCCGCGCTCTGCACGACGCCGGCGATAGCGCAGGTCGCGTCGGCCGCCGACCCCGCGCAAGCGGGGAGCGCCAGCGCGGCGGAAACCGCGCCCGACACGAACACGGCCGCTGCCGACGACGGCGACATCGTCGTCACCGCGCGGCGGCGTGCGGAAACCTTGCTGTCCGTACCGATCGCCGTCACCGCCTTCACCGCGGACAAGCTGGCCAAGTCGGGTGCGATCGACCTGACCGACATCCAGAACACGACACCCAATACGACGCTGAAGGTCGCGCGCGGCTCGAACTCGACGCTCGCCGCCTTCATTCGCGGCGTCGGCCAGCAGGATCCGGTGCCGGGCTTCGAGGCGGGCGTCGGCGTCTATCTCGACGACGTCTATCTCAACCGGCCGCAGGCAGCGGTGCTCGACATCTACGACGTCGACCGGATCGAGGTGCTGCGCGGCCCGCAGGGAACGCTATACGGGCGCAACACGATCGGCGGCGCGGTCAAATACGTCACCAAGCGCCTGCCCGACACGCCCGAAGTGCGGGTCAAGGGCACCTACGGCAGCTACAACCAGGCGGATGCGGTGGTCGCGTTGTCAGTGCCGATCGGCGATATGCTGAAGGTCGGCGTCGCGGGCGCGCGGCTGAGCCGCGACGGCTTCGGGCGCAACCTCAACCTCAATATAGACAATTACAACAAGGACATCTGGGCCGCGCGCGGCACGGTGGAGTTCGAGAGCCCGGACACGCGGCTGTTCGTGCGCATCACCGGCGACTATACGCACGACAAGAGCAACCCGCGCAACGGCCACCGCCTGATCCCCGGCATCGCCAGCGGAACGCCGGTGCTGGCGAACGTCTTCGACACGCAGGCCGGGCTCAACACGCCGCGCCAGAATATCGAGGCGGGCGGCCTGTCGATGAGCGTCAGCGCCAAGCTGACCGACCAGCTGACCTTGCGCAGCATCAGCGCGTACCGCGCCGACACATCTTATACTCCAATCGACTTCGACTCGCTGCCCGCGGTCGATGTCGACGTGCCCGCCGTCTATCGCAACGAGCAGACCAGCCAGGAATTCCAGCTGCTCTACAGCTCCGACAAGATCAACGGCCTGATCGGTTATTACTATCTGGGCGCCAAGGCCTCGACCGGGTTCGGCGTGCTCTTGTCGACCACCTTCCCGGGTCTCGACGCCTATACTGCGGGCGATGTGCGGACCGAGACGTCGTCGGTCTATGGCGACTTCACCTTCGACTTCACGCCGCAGATCAGCCTGTCGCTCGGCGGCCGCTATACGTGGGACGAGCGCAGCTCGTACATCTTCAAGGCCAATTACATCGGCCTGACCCAGGAGTTCGGCGGCACGCCGGTGCCGTTCCTGGGCACGCCGCCCTCGACCAATTTCCGCGGCGTCGCCAATTTCAAGCGCTTCACCCCGCGGGCCTCATTGAACTTCAAGCCGAACGACAACCACCTGCTCTATGCGTCCTATTCGGAAGGCTTCAAGGGCGGCGGGTTCGATCCGCGCGGGTCGGGCACGTCGGCGCCGATCAGCAACCCCGCCGCCGGACGGACGTATCAGGACATCTACAATTTCCTGCTGTTCCGCCCCGAAACCGTCACCAGCTACGAGATCGGGTGGAAGGGTGCCGCGTTCGACAAACGGCTGACCTGGGCGCTCGACGGTTTCTATTCGGACTATACCGACGTTCAGGTGCCGGGATCGGTCGGCTGCACCGTCGGCGGCGTGCAGACCTTCTGCGGCATCACCACCAACGCCGCCAAGGCGCGGATCAAGGGCATCGAGCTGGAAACCAACGCCGTGCTCGCCCGCGATTTCGCCGGCGCCGGATCGTCGTTCAGCCTGGCCGGCACGATGGGCTATATCGATGCCAAATACCGCAAGTTCATCGGCCCGACCGGGGTCGACGTCGCCAACGTCCGCGTTTTCCAGAATACGCCGGACTGGACGGCATCGGGCACCGCGACGGGCGCGATCCCGGTCGGCGACGGCCTGGTCACCGCCAATACCACCGTCTCCTACCGCAGCCTGACGCACCAGTTCGAGACGGCGAGCCCGTTCCTGGACCAGCCGGGCTATACGCTGTGGGATGCAGGCCTGACCTATGCCTTCGGCGCGGAGCGGCGCTATTCGATCGGCGTCTATGGCCGCAACCTGACCGACAAGCGCTACAAGACAAGCGGATACCAGTATATCAGGACCGACATCGCCGGTACGCCGCTCAACGCCGCGGGCCAGCCGATCACCAACGGCACCGGATATGTCCCGACATTGGGCAAGGAGGGCATCGCCACCGCCTTCTACGGCGCGCCGCGGCAGGTGTTCGGGACGTTCACCGCGCGGTTCTGATAGGGACAGTCCGTCACCCTCACCCTTCCCTCTCCCGGTGGGAGAGGGAGGCAGGAGAAGCAGATGCCGACCCGTTCCCGTTATCCGGCGCTCGTGCTGGCGATGCTGCTGCTCGTCTACACCTTCAACTTCCTCGACCGGCAGATCCTCGGCATCCTCGCGCAGCCGATCAAGGCGGACCTGAAGCTCAGCGATACCGAGCTTGGCGCGCTAGGGGGCATCGCCTTCGCCCTTCTCTATTCGACGCTCGCCATCCCGCTCGCGCTCGTCGCGGACCGCACCAGCCGCAGCTGGGTCATCACCGCCAGCCTGGCGGTGTGGAGCGGTTTCACCGCCCTGTGCGGGCTCGCCACCGGCTTCTGGCAATTGTTCGCCTTTCGCCTGGGCGTCGGGGTCGGCGAGGCGGGGGGCGTCGCGCCCTCCTATGCGATGATCGCCGACTATTTCCCGCCCGAACGCCGCGCGCGGGCGCTCGCCATCTATTCGCTCGGCATCCCGATCGGGCTTGCCGGCGGCGCGCTGCTCGGCGGGGTGATCGCCAGCCTGGTCGACTGGCGCTGGGCATTCATCGTCGTCGGGCTGGCGGGCGTCGTGCTCGCGCCGATATTCCGCCTCGTCGTCAAGGAACCGCCGCGGCCGCGGTCGGGCAGCGACGCGGTCCGCGTCGGCGCGGTGTTCCGCCTGCTCGCGGGCAAGCGCAGCTTCTGGCTGATGGCGTTCGCCGCGGCGTTCAGTTCGATGTGCGGCTATGGCCTCGCCTTCTGGGTGCCGTCGGTGCTGATCCGCAGCTTCGGCTTCACGCTTCTCGGCACGTCGCACTATGTCGCCTCGCTGTTGCTCGTCGGCGGCACGATCGGCGTGTTCGGCGGCGGCTGGCTTGCCGACCGGCTGGGCGCGCGCGACCGCGGCGCCTATGCGAGGCTGCCGGCGATCGCCTGGCTCATCACCGTGCCGCTGTTCGGGGCGGCGCTGATGAGCCCGTCGCCGGTCGTCGCCTGGTTCCTGTTCCTCATCCCCAACGGGCTCAACATCCTGTGGCTGGGGCCGGTGACGACCGCGGTCCAGCACCTCGTCCCCGCGCCGATGCGCGCGACCGCGTCGGCGAGCTTCCTGTTCATCAACAATCTGATCGGGCTGGGGCTGGGATCGTGGCTGATGGGGCGGTTGTCCGACGCGATGAAGGCGGCGCATGGTGTCGACGCGCTACGCTACGCCACCTTCTATGCGCTGGGCTTCTACGTGATCGCGGCCGCGCTGATGCTGAGCGCGGTCAAAGCGCTGCGCCGCGACTGGGTGGCGTGAAAGGTCGCGAAAGTCGCAGTGTTTGCGGGGCGTTGCCCACCATGTTGGCATGGCGGGCAAGCGCATGATAATGCACCGGAAGTCGCGCGAGTCTTGACAGAATTGACACCTGAACGCGACATCTCCTGTCGCGCCGGCGTTATTTTATGTCAACGATGCGAAAGAGCCTTTGTTCTCTTTCTGTACCACGATTTGCGCGTGTAGGACAGCCCTTACCGTTCGCGCGTCGCGAGGAAGCGGACCTTCGGGTAACGGTCGACGATATAGCCGACTTCCCATGCGCTCTTGGCGAGGAAGACGGGGTTGCCGTCGCGATCCTTGGCCATGGCGGCGCGGTTCAGGTCCATGAACGCCTTGAGGTCGGCGGGATCGTCCGCCGCGATCCAGCGCGCGGTGTCGAAGGGCGCGGGCTCCAGTCCGGCGGCAACCTTGTATTCCGCATCGAGCCGGCTGAGCAGCACGTCGAGCTGCAGCTGGCCGACGACGCCGATGATCCAGTTGCTGCCGATCTCCGGATAGAAGACCTGCGTCACGCCCTCTTGGGCCATGTCGTCGAGCGCTTTGCGCAATTGCTTGGTCTTGGTCGGGTCCTTGAGCGCGACGCGGCGCAGGATTTCGGGCGCGAAGTTCGGCAGGCCGGTGAAGCGCACGTCGGCCTTTTCGCTGAGCGTATCGCCGACGCGCAGGGTGCCGTGGTTGGGGATGCCGATGATGTCGCCGGGGAAGGCCTCGTCCGCCACTTCGCGATTCTGCGCGAAGAACAGGATCGGGGAGTGGACTGCGATCGGCTTGCCGTGGCCCGTGGGGGTCAGCTTCATGCCGCGTTTGAAGGTGCCCGAGCATAGCCGCATGAAGGCGATGCGGTCGCGGTGGTTGGGGTCCATGTTGGCCTGGACCTTGAACACGAAGCCGGTGACCTCGGAATTCTCCGGGCTGACCGGGGCGGGTTCGGCGGGCTGGGCGCGCGGGGGCGGCGCATGTTCGGCGAGCGCGGCGATCAGTTCGGCGGGGCCGAAATCCTTGAGCGCGGAGCCGAAGAAGACGGGTGTCAGATCGCCGTGGCGATAGGCGGCGGCGTCGAAGGCGGGATAGCCCACCTGCGCGAGCTCGATCTCCTCCGCGATATCCTCGGGCAGCGCCGGGTCCTGCTCCATCTTGCCCTGGAAGGTGCGGCTGTCGCCCTCCGGCCGGGTGATGCGGTTGGTGGCGAGGTCGAGGATACCCTGGAACGTCCCGCCCATGCCGACCGGCCAGGTCATCGGGCATACGTCCAATGCCAGCATGTCGGCGATCTCGTCGAGCAGTTCGAACACCGGCCGGCCTTCGCGGTCGACCTTGTTGACGAAGGTGATGATCGGGACGGATCGGAGGCGGCAGACCTCGAACAACTTGCGCGTCTGCGGCTCGATGCCCTTGGCGGCGTCGATCACCATGATCGCCGAATCGACCGCGGTCAGCGTGCGATAGGTATCCTCGCTGAAATCCTCGTGGCCCGGCGTGTCGAGCAGGTTGAAGGTGATGCCGTCATGTTCGAACGTCATCACCGACGAGGTGACGGAGATACCGCGCTGCTGCTCGATCTTCATCCAGTCGGAGCGCGCGCGTCGGTTCGCCCCGCGCGCCTTCACCTCGCCGGCGAGATGGATCGCGCCGCCGAAGTACAGCAGCTTTTCGGTCAGCGTCGTCTTGCCGGCGTCGGGGTGGGAGATGATCGCGAAGGTACGGCGGGGGGAGGTCATCACTGGGTCCGGTCAGAAGGCGTCATCCCCGCGCAGGCGGGGATCCAGATACTCAGGCGTTCGGGCAGGAGTCGCTGGCGTTGCGTCAATGGATTCCCGCCTACGCGGGAATGACGAAAATGGGAATTGCCGGGTCGCGCAACCAGACCCGCTTTTACGCGGTCAGCGTCACCTTCATGCGGATGTGCTTCGTGTCGCCGGGCGCGATCTCGAACACGCCGGGCTTGGCGCGGAAATCGCCCGCATAGCCTTCGGGATCGGCGATGCCGTGCCAGGGTTCGATGCAGACATAGGCGGCGCCGGGCTTGGTCCAGATGCCGAGCTTGGGCGTGTCCGGGAAGGCGACGTGGAGCTCGGGGCCCTCGCTCGCGCCATAGGTGACGGCTTGCGAGCGGACATGGTCCCAGACGAGCGCGTCGTCGGTGAACAGATCGTCGCGCAGCTGCAACGTGCGGCCGTCGAGCGGCGAGGGGCGCGTGGCGGCGGCGATCAGGCCGTCGGGAGCGATCTCGCGCAGCGCGCCGGGCTCGTCCGCCGCGAAGACGATGCGGTGGTCGGCGCGATCGTGCCCATAGGGCAGCGGCCACGCGAAGGCGGGATGGAAGCCGAAGCTCGCCGGCATGGCCGCGTCGTTGCGGTTGACGATGCGCGCCTCGACCGACAGCGTCGTGTCTTCGATCGAGAAGGTGATCTCCAGCCGGAAGGCGAAGGGGTAATGGCTGCGCGTCTGGTCGCTGTCCTCCAGCGCGAAGACGGCGTGACTGTCCGACGCCTCGACGACATCGAACAGCGAATGGCGGGCGAAACCGTGCTTGGGCATCGGATAGGTCGCGCCGTCGAGGTGGATCTGCAGCCCGTTGGTGACGCCGATCACCGGGAACAGGATCGGCGCGTGGCCGGTCCAGAAGGCCGGGTCGGCGTCGGTCATCAATTCGCGGCCTTGCGCATCGGTGAGGTGCGTGAGCTCGGCGCCATAGCTGTTGATCGCGGCGGTGAGCGCGCCGGAGGTGATGCGGATCATCTGGGGGTCGGTCATGATGCGGCCTGTAACGCACGAATGCCGGAAAATCCTCCCCTGCTGCGCAGGGGAGGGGGACCGCCGCCGGAGGCGGTGGTGGAGGGGCAGCCAAACAGAGCCATCGTCTGCGGCTGCCCCTCCACCATTCGGCTGCGCCGAACGGTCCCCCTCTCCCCGCGAAGCGGGGAGGATTTTCAGGTCCTGAGCACCGCACCCTGTTTCGCGGCGGCGGCGACGACCTTGTCGGCGATGGCCTTCAGCGCCTCGTCGGTGAAGCTCTTGTCGGTCGGCTGGAGCGTCACCTCGACCGCGACGGACTTCATGCCGGGCTCGACGCCCGTGCCGGTGAAGACGTCGAAGACGCGCGCGGCGGTGATCGCCGCCTTGTCCGCGCCGCGCACGCTGCGGACCAGCGCGTCGGCGGAGAGGGCGGCGGGGACGAGGAAGGCGAAGTCGCGGCGCACCGATTGCAGCGCGGGCGGCGCGAAGGCCGGGCGCATGAAGCCGCCGCCGCCGCGCTTCGCCGGCAAGGCGTCGAGGTAGAGTTCGACCGCGGCGATGCTGCCGTCGAGGTCGAACGCCTTAGTGAGCGTCGGATGCAACATGCCGAAGCGCGCGAGGATCGTCTTGGGCCCGAGCCGCAGCGTGCCCGACTGGCCGGGATGCCATGCGTCGCCGGCTTCCCCCATCACCTGCAGGTTGTCGACGGGCGCGCCTGCGGCGGCGAGCAGGGCGAGCGCCTCCGCCTTGGCGTCAAAGGCGTCGAAGGCCGCGGCCTTGCCGGCGCGCCAGCCGCGTTCGCGCGCGTTGCCGGCTAGGACGAGGCCGAGCGTCGGATGCTCGCCTTCGGCGAGATAGCGGCGGCCGATCTCGAACAGGCGCACGGCGGTGGCGCCGCGCGCAAGATTGCGGCGGGTCGCCGACAGCAGGCCGGGGAGCAGCGACGGGCGCATGACCTTCAGGTCCTCGCTGATCGGATTGGCAAGGCTCCACGCGCCGCCGCCGAACGGCGCGGCCTCGGCGTCGGAAACGAAGCTCCACGTCACCGCCTCGTCGAGGCCGCGCGCGGCGGCGGCGCGGCGGACGCGGCGCTCCAGCTTCTGCTGCGGCGTCGCGGTCGGCCTGGCGACGCCGGGCGCGCGGGGCAGGGGGACGGGCGCGACCTTGTCGATCCCCTCGATGCGGATCACTTCCTCGACCAGGTCGGCGGGGCCGTCGATGTCGCGGCGCCACGTCGGCACGGTGACACGCCAGTCATCGGCAACGGTGAAGCCGAGACGTTTGAGGATCGCCTTCTGCCGGTCGGGCGCGATGGCGAGGCCGCCGAGCGTTTCGGCGCGCGCCGGGTCGTAGGCGATCGTGCGCGGCGCCAGCGGCGGCTGGCCGGCGCGGGTGACGGCGCTGGCGGTGCCGCCGCAATATTGCTGGACGAGGAAGGTCGCGATGGCGAGGCCGTCGTCGAGGAACGCCGGGTCGACGCCGCGTTCGAACCGCTGGCGCGCATCCGACGTCAGCGCCAGCGCCTGGCCGGTGCGCGCGATCGCGTCGGGCGCGAAATAGGCGCATTCGATGATGACGTCGGTGGTCGCCTCCGACACGCCCGAATGCGCGCCGCCCATGATGCCACCGATATCGTGCACCGCGACATCGTCGGCGATGACGGTCATGCCTTCGGACAGGGTGTAGGTCCGGCCGTTGAGCGCCTCGACGGTTTCGCCGGTGCGCGCCTTCCGCGCGACGAGACCGCCCGACAGTTTCGCCTTGTCGTAGACGTGCAGTGGGCGGCCGCAATCGACGGTCATGTAGTTGGTGATGTCGACCAGTGCCGAGATCGGCTTCTGCCCGATCGCGGTCAGGCGGTGGCGCATCCACTCGGGCGCCTCGCCGTTGGTGAGGCCGCGCACCGCCTGCGCGTAGAAGGCGGGGCAGCCGTCCGCATCCTCGATGCGGACATCGGGGCCGGGGCCCTCGGTCACGACCACGGGCGCGGTCAGCGGCACGAGCGTGCCGAGCCCGGCGGCGGCGAGATCGCGCGCGATGCCGTGGACGCCCATGCAATCCTGGCGGTTGGGGGTGATCGACACGTCGATGACGGGATCGTCGAGCCCGGCATAATCGGGGAAGGGCGTGCCGATCGGCGCATCGGCGGGCAGTTCGATGATGCCGTCATGGCCCTCGCCGATCTGCAGCTCGCGCGCGGAGCACATCATGCCGTTCGACTCGACGCCGCGGATGCTCGCGACCTTCAGCGTCACGTCGAGCCCGGGGACATAGGCGCCCGGCGCGCCGAACACGCCGACCAGGCCGGCGCGCGCATTGGGGGCGCCGCAGACGACCTGCATCGGGCCGTCTCCGGCGTCGACCGACAGGACCTGGAGCTTGTCCGCCTGCGGATGCGGCGCGGCCGACAGGATGCGCGCGATGCGGAAGCTTTTGAGCGCATCGCCGGGATTGTCGACGCCCTCGACCTCCAGCCCGATGCGCGTCAGGCCGTCGAGGATATCCTCGAGGCCCGCGTCGGTGGTCAGGTGATGCTTGAGCCAGGAGAGGGTGAACTTCATCGGAACGTTCCGTCCTTATCGTCATCCCGGCGCAGGCCGGGACCCATGGACCCGGACCGCCGCTTGGTTCGCGGTCCGCGTCTTCATTACCAGCACCGCGTCCATGGGTCCCGGCCTGCGCCGGGATGACGGATCGGTGTATGCGGCGTCAGCCCGCCGCCCCGACCCCGCCCGACAGCGTCGGCACGTCGAGCGCGGCGAAGCCGTAATGCTTCAGCCAGCGGATATCGCCGTCGAAGAAGGGCCGAAGGTCGTCCATGCCGTATTTCAGCATGGCGAGCCGATCGATGCCGCTGCCGAAGGCGAAACCCTGCCATTCGTCGGGATCGAGGCCGCAGGCGGCGATCACCTTCGGGTGGACCATGCCGCTGCCCAAGACTTCCATCCAGCCGCCTCCCGAGCCGCCGATCACCCGCTTGCCCTTCTCGATCGTATAGCCGACGTCGACCTCCGCCGACGGTTCGGTGAAGGGGAAATAGCTGGGGCGCAGGCGCAGGACGATGTCGTCGCGCTCGAAGAACGCCTTGAGGAAGGTCTCCAGCGTCCATTTGAGGTGGCCGAGCGTGATGCCCTTGTCGATCACCAGCCCTTCGACCTGGTGGAACATCGGCGTGTGCGTCGCATCCGAATCGGAGCGGTAGGTGCGGCCCGGCGCGATGATGCGGATCGGCGGCGGCGTCTCCAGCATCGTGCGGATCTGCACCGGCGACGTGTGCGTGCGCAGCAGCGAGAAGGTGGTGCGCTCGTCGAACGTGCCCGCCGCCTTCGCGTCCTGGCCCTGGGTCAGGTAGAAGGTGTCGTGCATCGCGCGCGCCGGATGCGTTTCGGGAATGTTGAGCGCGCTGAAATTGTGCCAGTCGGTCTCGATCTCTGGCCCGGTCGCGACCGCGAAGCCCAGGTCGGCGAAGATTTCCGCCAGCTCGTCCATCACCTGGCTGACCGGATGGACCGTGCCTGCCAGCGGCGCGTCGGCGGGGAGCGTCATGTCGAGCGTCTCGGCGGCGAGGCGCGCGTCGAGCGCGGCGCGTTCGAGCGCGGCCTTGCGGGTGGCGATCGCCTCGGTCACCGATTCGCGCAAGCCGTGGATGCGCGGGCCTTCGACCTGGCGCTCCTCGGGGCTCATCTTGCCGAGCGTTTTCAGCAGTTGGGTGATGCTGCCCTGCTTGCCGAGCGCCTCGACGCGTAGGGATTCGAGGGTGTCGAGCGTGTCGCTCTGCCGGATGCGGTCGAGCAGATGCTCTTGCGGGTCGAGTTCGGCCACGTGAAACTCCGTCATTCCCGCGCAGGCGGGAATCCAGACGTCCTGCCGGTCGGGGCTTTGGCGTCCCGGCCTGCGCGGGACTGTGATGCAAGCGGCTCAAAGCCGAGGCCGATGGCAAGGTCAACCCAGTCGGGGTTGCTCTGTTCGATCAGCCGCGCCTTCCAGTCGCGGTTCCATTTCTTCAGTTGCTTCTCACGCCGGATGGCCGTTTCCATGTCGGACGCCATTTCGAACCAGACCAGCCTCTTGATGTCGTAGCGTTTGGTGAAGCCCTCGATCAGGCCCTCGCGGTGCTGGTAGATGCGCGCGAGCAGGTTCGAGGTGACGCCGATGTAGAGCGAACCGTGCCGCCCGCTGGCGAGGATGTAGACGCAGGGTTGCTTGGCTTCCACGGTCGCGTTTCCATTCCGTCATTCCCGCGGAGGCGGGAATCCAGACTGGCTGGCCTCCGTGACCCTTGCAAGGACCTGCTCGTCTGGATCCCCGCCTTCGCGGGGATGACGAAACGGGTAAAGGCCCGCACGCCCCCCGAAACCAAAACGGGCGCCGGTGTTGCCACCGGCGCCCGCCTGTTCGGTCTCGTCGCGAGGCGCTCTCAGGCGGCCTGCGGGAGGGCCGCCTTCGCCTGCGCGATGATGGCGGCAAAGGCCTCACCCTCGTGCATCGCGATGTCGGCCAGCACCTTGCGGTCGAGTTCGATGCCCGCGAGCTTCAGCCCGTGCATGAACTGCGAATAGGTCAGGCCCTCGGCGCGGACGCCGGCGTTGATGCGCTGGATCCACAGGCCGCGGAACGTGCGCTTCTTCACCTTGCGGTCGCGATAGGCGTACTGACCGGCCTTCTCCACCGCCTGGCGGGCGATGCGGATCGTGTTCTTGCGACGGCCGTAATAGCCCTTCGCCTGATCCAAAATCCTCTTGTGCTTGGCCTTGGTGGTCGTGCCGCGCTTTACTCGTGCCATATCTTAAGCCCTCCTCAGTTCAGGCCGTAGGGGGCCCAGGCCTTCACCGTCGCGGTGTCGGCCTTCGACAGCACCGTGGTGCCGCGGTTCTGGCGGATGTACTTGCCGTTATGGCTGATCAGGCGGTGGCGCTTGCCGGCGACGCCGTGCTTCAGCTTGCCGGTGGCGGTGAGCTTGAAGCGCTTCTTGACGCCGCTCTTGGTCTTGAGCTTGGGCATTTTGGTCCTTTCGCATGTGAGCGTCGCTTGAACAGCCGCGGCAGCCCTTGATGGCCGGGCCGTTCGTCCTCGCAACGCTCGGGAAGCTGGGGCCCTTAGCCGCGGTGCGCGCCAAAAGCAACCGATGCGGAACCGGAACGAGCCAGGGGCGCTTCACCCCGGCGATGGACGATCCCCAACCCGCTCCCAACGCCGCGGCGGCGCCCGCCGACACGCCGCCGCGCCGCCGGCGGGTGCGGCACATCGCACGCAACGCCGCGCTCGTCGTGCTGGGGCTGCTCTTCACCATCTGGCTGGTGCTGTTCGTGACCAAGGGCCGGTTCCTGAAGCATCCGTTCGAGACGATCGTCGGCCGGCTGACGCATCGCGAGGTGAAGGTTGCGGGCGATTTCCAGCTGTATTTCGCGCCGCTCCAGATCAAATTCGCCGCGCAGGGGCTGAGCATCGCCAACCCGGCCTGGGCGAGTCGGCCCTATCTGTTCCGTGCCGACGCGCTCGATTCGCGGATCGCGCCGCTGTCGCTGCTGTTCGGGCGGCGGCGTTTCTATTGGCTCGATCTCACCAACGGCGCGGTCGACCTGGAATGGTTGCCCGACCATAGCGGGAATACGTGGACGTTCAGCGCCAAAAAGGGCGGCAAGCCGCTGCAATTTCCCGTCATCGACCGCGCGAGCGTGACGGGAACGCGCGTGCGCTATCTCGACCCGCGGCTGCGCCTGCTCGCCGACCTTGCCGTCGATCCGATCCGGTCGGCCGACGCGCGGATCGGCGATGCGGTCGGCGTGACGGGGCAGGGCCGCCTGCGCGCGACGCCGTTCACCGTCGCCGCGCGCCTCTTGTCGCCCAACCAGACGGTGGCGCGCGGTGCGAACCGGCTGGAACTGACCGCGCATGCCGGCGCCAACGTCATCGACGTGACGGGCACCTTGCCCAGCCTTGCCGCGATCGAGGGCGTGCCGCTGCAGACGCGCGCGCGCGGGCGCGACCTGTCGCAGTTGCTCGGCATCATCGGCGTCGCGATCCCGCGCACGCGCACCTATCGGCTGAAGGCGCAACTGGTGCAGCAGGGGCGCGATTATCGCTTCACGCATCTGTCGGGCACGTTCGGCGACAGCGATGTCGCGGGCGCACTGACCGTCACCAACGGCGATCGGCTGTACCTCACATCGACGCTGGCGACGCGGCAGCTCGACATCGTCGATGCGGCGCCGTTCATCGGCTACAACCCCGATATCGTCGCCGCCAAGGGCGCGGCGGCGGCCGCCGCGGCGACGGGGGCCGCGCCTGAGCGGCTGCTGCCCGATGCCGCGCTGCCCGTCGCGACGATGCGGCGGTTCGACGCCGACCTCAAATGGACGATCCGCACGGTGCGATCGCGCCGCGTGCCGATCAGCGACGTCGACGTGACGCTGGCGCTGAAGGATGGGCGGCTGGCGCTGTCGCCGCTGTCGTTCGCGATGGCGCGCGGCAACGTCGCGGCCGACGTCGTCTTCGACACGCGCCAGCGGCCGGCGGCGGATTCCTACGACATTCGCCTCGCGCCGACGCCGCTGGGCAAGCTGCTCGCCGGCTGGGGCGTGGCGGAGGCGGGGACGACGGGCGTGGTGAAGGGGCGCATCCAGCTCGCGGGGCGGGGCGATTCGGTGCACGATTCGCTGGCCAGCGCGCGCGGTCGGATGGCGTTCGTGCTGCCCTCTGGTTCGATGTGGGCGCGCAACGCGCAATTGTCCGAGCTCGACATCGGGGTTTTCGTGCAGAAGATGTTCCAGCGGGAACTGAAGGAGCCGGTGCGGATCAATTGCGGGCTGGTCGGCTTTACGGTGCGCGACGGCGTGGCGGCGGCGGACCCGATCCTGATCGACACGACGAAGAACGTCGTCACCGGGCGCGGCGGGTTCAGTTTCCGCAACGAGACGGTCGACCTGGCCATCCGTGCCGACGGCAAGAAGTTCAGCCTGTTTTCGGGTCAGTCGCCGGTCAGCATCGGGGGCACGTTCGCGCACCCCTCGCTGAATGTGATCAGCCCGCAACTGCTGGCGCGGGCGGGCGCGGGGCTGGGGCTGGCGGTGGTCGCGACGCCGCTGGCGGGGATATTGGCGTTCGTCGACGTCGGCGATGCCAAGGCGGCGGCATGCGGGCCGGTGCTCGCCGGCGCCGACGCGCGCGCGCAGCGGACGACCAAGGGCAAGCCGCGCGAGGATGTCGGCAACGGCACCCCGGCGAAGAGCGGCGACGGCGGCGAGACCAAGGCGCAGCGGAAGAAGTTTCTGGGGATTTTCTGAGACGGGCGTGCCGTGCCCCTCGTGTCGTCATCCCCGCGGAGGCGGGGATCCAGACGCGCAGGTCGTCGAAAGAAGCGCACCGTCAGCGTCTCTGGATTCCCGCCTTCGCGGGAATGACGGAGAGGGGGCGATCAGTGCCCGTGCCCGTGCTCGTGGTGCGTCGCCCGCAGTGCCTCGAGCACGTCGTCGGTGCGGGCAGGGTCGCCGATGGCGAGGACGTGGCCGTCGCTCGCCGCGGTCAGCGGATCGCCGTTCCAGTCGCACATCCGCCCGCCCGCGCCCTCGACCACCGGCACCAACGCGGCGAAGTCGTAGAGTTGCAGGCCGCTTTCGGCGACGATGTCGAGATGGCCGCTGGCGAGCAGCGCGTAATTGTAGCAGTCGCCGCCATAGACCGGTCCCTGCCGGGCATGCCCGCCAGACGCCGCGGCGACGAGCGCCATGTAATGCGGCACGTCGCCGTCGGCGAACAGATGCGGGCTGGTGGTGGCGACGATCGCGCCTTCCAGCGCGGCGCAGGCGCGGGTCCGTGCGGGCCTGCCGTTGAACGTCGTCGGGCGGCCGGCGACGCCGATCCACCGTTCGCGCTGCACCGGCTGGTCGATAATGCCGAGCACGGGCCAGCCGTCCTCGACCAAAGCGATCAGCGTGCCGAAGATCGCGCGACCGACGGTGAAGCTGCGCGTGCCGTCGATCGGATCGAGCACCCATTGCCGCCCGGTGACGCCGTCCTTCGTGCCATATTCCTCGCCGACGATGCCGTCGCCCGCAGCCTCCGCGTCGAGCAGCCGGCGCATCGCGGCTTCCGCCTCGCGGTCGGCGCGCGTCACGGGACTGTGGTCGGCCTTGGTCTCGCCGCCGAAGTCCTGGCGGAAATAGGGGCGGATGACGGCACCGGCCGCATCGGCAAGGCGCTGGGCGAGAGCGAGATCGGCGGGGGTGACCGGCATCCGACCGTGCCTATCGCGCGCGCGCACATCGCGCTAGGCTGCATGCCATACACGGAAAAATAAGAGGAAGGATCTCCCGCATGCGCCTGTTTCCCGCCATTCTCGCCCTGGCCGTCGTCGCCGCGCCGGCCACCGCGGCGCTGACCGTGGGAGCGGCGGCGCCCGACTTCACGACACGCGGCGCGATGGCGGGCAAGGTGATCCCCGTCCACCTCGCCGAGGCGCTGAAGAAGGGGCCGGTCGTGCTCTATTTCTTCCCGGCGGCGTTCACCGGCGGCTGCAACGCCGAGGCGCATGCCTTTGCCGAGGCGATCCCCGCGTTCACGAAGGCGGGCGCGACGGTGATCGGCATGTCGGCGGACGACGTGCCGACGCTGCAGCGCTTTTCCAGCGAGAAGTGCGCAGGCCAGTTCGCGGTGGCGAGCGCGGGGCCGAAGGTGGTCGCGGGCTATGACGTCGCGCTCAAGGGTGGCCCGGCGGGCCGCGCGCTGACCTCGCGGACCAGCTACGTCATCGGGCAGGACGGGCGCGTCGCCTTCGTCCACGACGACATGGACCCGTCGCGCCACGTCGCGATGACGCTCGCCGCGGTGGAAAAGCTGCGCCGTCCGCGCTGAGCCGTTTTCACGCGATGATAACCAATGGCGCGTAAGCGCTTCGCCTATCTATCCGAGGGACAGGCATGCGCGGACCCATGACGGCAAGAAAGGGCGGTGAGGGCGACGTGTTCGCCCGCATCGGCGCTTTCCTGTCCGAACAGGGCCTCAGTCCGGAACCCGCCCATTATAGTTTCGCCTATTCGATCATCACCGAACCCGATGGCGCGATCGCGCAGGCGGTGCGGCGGCTGACCGATGGCGGGGTCCGGCTGCGGCGCGGCGACATCGAATCCCTGGGCGGCACGGTCGTCGCGGGCGCCCCAACGGGCGAGCCGGTTCAGCCGCGGCGCCCCGACATCAGCCACGCCGACGCGCTGGAGGACAATGCCGCGCGGCTCGTCGCAGAGACGCAGGCGCAGGTCGCCGGCTTCACGACGATCATGCAGGCGATGCAGGACGAGACGCGCGGGTTCGGCCGCGACCTCGCCGAAAGCGCGGCGGCGATCGGCACGCCGCAGGTCATCGGTCACGCCGGCGGCCTGGAAGAGATCGCGCGGATCACCGGCACGATGCTGGCGCGCGTCCGCGATGCGGAGGCGCGACTCGCGTCCGCGACGCACGAGGCGGAAGCGCTGCGCGCCAAGCTTGCCGAAGCGAACGACACCGCGCGGCGCGACGCGCTGACCGGCCTGCCCAACCGCCGCGCCTTCGAGGAGGCGTTCACCGCGCGCGGCGAGCGCGACGGCCCCTATTGCCTCGCGGTCGCCGACATCGACCGGTTCAAGCGGATCAACGACATTCACGGCCATCCGGTCGGCGATCGCGTGCTGTGCGCGGTCGGACGCCTGTTGGTCGAGGAATGTGCGGGCGAACTGGTGGTGCGGCATGGCGGCGAGGAATTCGCGATCCTGCTGCGCGGCAAGACGCTGGCGCAGGCGGCCGAGCATCTGGACGGCGTGCGCGCGATGATGGCGGCGAAGCGGTTCCGCATCCGCGAAAGCGACCAGCCGCTCGGCTCGGTGACGCTGTCGATCGGCGTCACCGCGGTGCAGGTGGGCGACGACAGCGCCGCCGCCTTCGACCGCGCGGACCGCCTGCTCTACACCGCCAAGGCGGAAGGCCGCGATCGGGTGTGCGCCGCCTGATAGTGGCGGATTTTCCGCGACACGGATGGCGGAATGCGCCAAGTCGTGTAGCGCGAAAACAGAAAATACAATGAAATTAGCTATTTAAGCAAAATGGCACGGTCGGTGCAAAGCCCTTAGTATCGCTGACGGATCGACCGGCAGCGAATACCAAAAGGGATCACACCATGTTTCTCCGCTTCGAAACCGCCCAGCGCGCCGCCGTCTCGATGGTCGTCGCCGTCGCCTTCGCCGCGCTCGCCGTCAGCGCCGCCGTCCCCGTCATGCCGATCGCCTGATGCCCGGCGCCAGCAGGAGAGATACCATGTACCGCAGCCTGTTCCTCAGCATCGCGAGCTTCGCCACCACCGTGCTCGTCATCGCCAGCCAGGGCGGCGTCCACTTCGCCTGACGCCGCTGCGCGGGTCCGGGGCCGGCACGCCGCCGGCCCGGTCCGCCGCGCCGGTTCACGCGGTCGCCACCGCACCCGCCGGACCGACCGGCGCCTCCTCCCCGCGGCCGTAGGTGCCGATCAGCACCCCCGCCGCCAGCACATGCCCCGCCATCGCCGCGATCACCGCGCCGCGCCCCGGCGTCGCGCCGGGATCGCCCGCGCCGGCATCCAGCGCGAACAGCTGAAACGCATAACGATGCGCGCCATGCCCGGTCGGTGGATCGGGCGGCAGCCAGCCTTCGGCGAAATAGCTGTTACGCCCGACGTCGCGCGCGGGCGTGCCCGCACCGTCGGCGGTTATCGCGCCCTCTTCCAGCCGCCCCGCATCGGCGGGCAGATGCCAGACGAGCGCATGCACCAGCGGGTGCGGCGTCGGCGCATCCGCATCCTCGACGATCAGCGCGAGGCTGGCGGTGCCTTCCGGCGGCACGCCCCAGGTCAGCGGCGGCGACACTCCGTCGCCATCGGCGGTGAACCGCGGCGGCAGCCGTGCGCCGTCGGCAAAAGCGGGGCTGGTCAGATCGAGCGACGCCAGATGGCGGTCCGGCGCGGCGGCCAGATCGACGCGCGCGATCGTCAGCTGGTCGAGGCCCGCGCGCACGCCGTCCAGCGCCTTGCCCAGCCAGTGCGGAACATGTTCGAGCATCGCGCCCTCAGCCCTGCTGACAGTCGCCGGGCCGGCGCACCGGCATGCTGCCTGCATACCAGAAGCTTGCGTCGGCAGCCTTTGCGGCGTCGTGCCAGCACGCCTCGCCACGGCTGCCGTCGGGCTGGACGATGAAGGTCCAGTTCTGGTCGCCGCAGTCGTGCGGGGTGCAGCCGTGCGCGGCGATGCGGCCGTCGGGCAGCCGGAAGATCGGCACGGTGACCGAATCGCGTGCGACGATACGATGGCGCAGGCTTTCGTCGGCGACCGCCTCGACCAGCGCCTGCGCGACCTCGGTCCGGTCGAAGAAGGCGATGCCCGCGACCGCATCGTTCGGATATTTGCCGATATAATCGGTGAGCGGCGGGCGCTGCTCCTGCCCCGGCAGCGGCTTCGCCTTTTGCATCGGCGGCGGCACGAAACCGGCGGGCGCGGTGTCGTTGTTGGCGGCCTTCTCCCGGCTGCCGCAGGCGGCGATGGCGAGCAGCAGCGGGAGCGCGAGGGCGGGGCGCAGGCGGGTCATGCAGGTGGAACGCGGCAGGGGGGCGGGCGGTTGCCTGACCGATGGCAGACTTCGACCTCGACCGGTTCGTGACCGCGCAGGCGGCGACCTACCGCCAAGCGCTCGGCGAACTGCGCCGCGGGCGCAAGACCGGCCATTGGATGTGGTTCGTGTTTCCGCAGATCGCCGGGCTGGGGCGCAGCGAGACCGCGCGCTTCTACGCGATCCGTTCTGCGGACGAGGCGCGGTCGTATCTGGCGCATCCGCTGCTCGGCCCGCGGCTGATCGAGGCGACGCAGGCGGTGACGGCGGCGCGGGGGAGCGTGGAGGCCATCCTGGGCGGGATCGACGCGGTCAAGCTGCGGTCGTCGATGACGCTGTTCGCGGCGGTGACGGACGATCCCGCGCCGTTCCGTGCGGCACTGGACCGATTCTTCGATGGGCAGGTCGATCCGGCGACCGTGGCGTTGCTGACGGGGCCCCCGACGTTTCCCTCGATTTGATCCGGGATGCTGCGCCACGGTCAGGGGCTCGTGTTCCTGCGCATGCAGGAACCCAGGGCCACGGGGGCACCGTCTCTGGCTCTGGGCTCCTGCGTCCGCAGGAGCACGGCGATCGAGAAGGGCGCAAGGCCGGCAGGGCGATCGATCGGGTGACGCCGATCAGAACAGGCGGCCGCCATTCGGGACGGGCAGGCTGGGTCCGATCAGCACGACCTTGCCGTCCGCGTCGGGAAAGCCGAGCGTCAGCACCTCCGACATGAACGGCCCGATTTGGCGCGGTGGGAAATTGACCACGGCGGCGACCTGGCGGCCGACCAGCGTGTCGGGGGCATAATGGTCGGTGATCTGGGCGGAGGATTTCTTCACGCCGATCTCAGGACCGAAATCGATGCGCAGCTTGATCGCGGGTTTGCGGGCCTCTGGAAAGGGTTCGGCCGCGACGATCGTGCCGACGCGGATGTCGACCGCCTCGAAATCGGCGAAGGCGATGGGCTCAGAAATCGACATTGTCGTAATGCGCGGGTGGGCCGATCAATTCCATGCGCTCCGACAGCAGCGGGCGGAAGGACGGCCGGCTCTTCAGCCCGCGATACCAGCGCGCGGTCTGTTCATGCCCCTTCCAGTCGATGCCGCCCAAATAATCGGCGACCGAAATCTGCGCCGCGGCGGCCAAATCGGCGAGGCTCATCGTCGCGCCGCCCAGCCAGTTGCGATGGTCGAGCAGGTAATCGGTATAGTCGAGGTGGCTGACCGCCGCCTTCATCGCCTCGCGCAGGCCCTTGGCGTCGGGCGCGGCGCGGTGGGCGAGCCGCTTGACGACGCGCTCGTGGAGCAGCGGCCCCGTCACGTCGCGATAGAAATGCATGTCGAACCAGGCGACCAGCCGGCGGATTTCCGCGCGGTTGGCAGCGGTGCCGTTGATCGTCGCCGCCTTGTCCACCGTCTCCTCGAAATATTCGCAGATCGCCATCGAATCGATCAGCGGCGCGCCGCCGCGGCTGGCATCGACCATCACCGGCGTCTGGCCGGCGGGGTTCATGTCCATGAACTCGTCGCGCCGGTCCCACGGCGATTCGCGGACCAGTTCGTAGCCGACGCCCTTCTCGCCGAGCAGCAGCCGCACCTTGCGGCTGAATGGGCACAGGGGGAATTGGTAGAGCTGCCACATGGTTACGTCCCTTAAGCCATGCGGGCGGGAGAGGTGAAGGGTCTGCTTGCCCCTTCTTCGTCATCCCCGCGCAGGCGGGGATCCAGAAACGCTGGGGTGTCGATGGAGCCGCAGCGTCGGCGTGTCTGGATTCCCGCCTGCGCGGGAATGACGGACGGGGGTTGCCGCCCCTCAATCCAGCCGCATCGCCTCCGCCGCCAGCGCCTCCGCCTCGACCAGCAGCGCATCGTCGGCACTGTTCGTCGCCACCCGCTCGCGGCCGATCAGCGTCAACACCGGCACCGCGAGCGGCGTCACCCGGTCGCGGTCGACGTGGAGCATCGTGTCGGCGGCGCGATCGAGCAGGTCGGCGAGGCGGCCGACATCGGTCATCCGCGCGCGCGCATCGTCCCAGGCCGCCTGCAGCAGCAGGTGCGTCGGTTCGTACTTGCGCAGCACGTCGTAGATGAGGTCGGTGGAAAAGGTCACCTGTCGCCCGGTCTTGCGCTTGCCCGGATGCTGCCGCTCGACCAGGCCGCCGATCACTGCGACCTCGCGAAAAGCGCGCTTGAGCAGGTGGCTGCGTTCGACCCAATCGACGAATTCGTGTTCGAGGATGTCCGGGCTGAACAGGGCGGCGGGATCGGTGACCTGTTCGAGGCCGTAGGTCGCGATCGCATAATCGTTGGCGACGAAGCCCAAAGGTTTGAGGCCCTGCGCCTCCATCCGCCGCGTTACCAGCATGCCCAGCGACTGGTGCGCGTTCCACCCTTCGAAACTGTAGGCGACCATGTAGTGCCGCCCTTCGCGCGGGAAGGTCTCGACGAGCAATTGGCCGGGTCGCGGCAGCGCGGAGCGATACGCCTGCACCTCCAGCCATTCGCGCACGTCGTCAGGGAAACGTGCCCATTGGGTCGGTTCGGCGAGGAAGGTGCGAACCCGGTTGGCGAGATTGGTCGACAGCGGCATACGCGCGCCGCCATAGGTGGGGATGCGCGCCGGGCGCGACGAGGCGCGCACGACGAGGTCCTCGGTGTCGATCCGCTCGACCTCGCAAGAGAGCCCCGCGAAGAAGAAGGTGTCGCCCGGCGTCAGCGTCGCGGCGAAACTTTCCTCGACCTTGCCGAGGCTGCGGCCGTTCTTGAAGCGCACCGTCAGCATCGTCGCCTCGACGATGATGCCGGCGTTGAGCCGGTGCTGCTGCACGAAACGCGGGTGGCTGACGCGCCAGGTGCCATCCGCCTCCTCGGTCAGCCGCTTGAACCGGTCATAGGCTTTGAGCGAATAGCCGCCGTCGCGGATGAAACCCAGCACGCGGTCGAACGTCTCGCCGGTCAGTGCCGAATAGGGCATCGCACCCTGGATCTCCGCGAGCAGGTCGTCGCGCCGGAACGGCCCCGCACAGGCGCAGGCCATGACATGCTGTGCGAGCACGTCGAGCGCGCCTTGGCGGAAGGGATCGGCGTCGAGCGCGCCTTCCTCCACCGCATCGAGCGCGGCGCGCGCCTCGAGATATTCGAAACGGTTGCCGGGGACGAGGATCGCTTCCGACGATTCGTCGAGGCGGTGGTTGGCGCGGCCGATCCGCTGGAGCAGGCGGCTCGATCCCTTGGGCGCGCCCATCTGGATGACGCAGTCGACGTCGCCCCAGTCGACGCCGAGGTCGAGGCTGGCGGTCGCGACGAGCGCCCGCAGCCGGCCGGATGCCATCGCGCCCTCAACCTTGCGCCGCGCCTCCAGCGCGAGGCTGCCGTGGTGGACGCCGATCGGCAGGCTCATCGCATTCGCCTTCCACAGGTCCTGGAAGATCAGCTCGGCGAGGCTGCGCGTGTTGCAGAAGACGATGGTGGTCTTGTGTGTCTCGATCTCCGCCATCACCTGTTCGGCAGCGTAGCGGCCCGAATGGCCGCTCCACGGCACGCGGCCCTGCGGCAGCAGGATCGCGATATTGGGGTCGGCGCCGCGCTCGCCGTGGACCAGATGCACCTGGTCGATGTCGCCATCGGGTGCCAGCCAGGCACGATAGGCGTCGGGGTCGGCGACGGTCGCGGACAGCGCGACGCGGCGGCACCTGGGCGCGAGCCGCTGCAACCGCGCCATGCACAAAGAGAGCAGATCGCCGCGCTTGCCGGTGGCAAAGGCGTGGACCTCGTCGACGACGATCGTCCTGAGGCCTTCGAACATCGTCGCGGCGTCGGGATAGCTGAGCAGCAGCGATAGCGATTCGGGCGTGGTGAGCAGGATGTGCGGCGGCTTGACCCGCTGGCGCGCCTTGCGATCGGACGGCGTGTCGCCGGTGCGCGTCTCGACGCGGATGGCAAGGCCCATCTCGTCGATCGGCGTGACGAGGTTGCGCTGGATGTCGACCGCCAGCGCTTTCAGCGGCGAGACGTAGAGCGTGTGCAAGCCGTCGCGCGGGGCCTCGATCAGCTCGGCGAGCGTCGGCAGGAAGCCCGACAGCGTCTTGCCCGCGCCGGTGGTCGCGACGAGCAGCGCATGGTGTCCGGCGTGTGCCTCGCGCAGCATGTCGATCTGGTGCCGGCGCGGCTGCCACCCGCGTGTCGAGAACCAGGCAGCGAGCGGGGCGGGGAGCGTGGCGTCGGGCATCGGCGCCCAATGTAGGCACGGTTGCGGCGAAACGCAGGCCTCGCGCGTAGAGCGGGGCATGGCACGGCTTGGCGATTGGCTGGAACCGCATCCGCACGGCATCTACGTGAAGCCCGCGGACGCGTGGATCGACCCGTCCGAGCCGGCGGCGCGCGCGCTGGTGACGCACGGCCATGCCGATCACGCGCGCGGCGGCCATGGCACGGTGTGGGCGACGCCGGAGACGCTGGCGATCATGGAGGCGCGCTACGGCCCGCAGGCGGGGATGCCGGTGGCTTATGGCGAGACGATCCGGCTGTCCGACGGCAAGGGGGGCGACGTCGACGTCGGCTTCGTGCCGGCGGGTCATGTGCTGGGGTCGGCGCAGATCGTGCTCGATCATCGCGGCGAACGCGTCGTCGTGTCGGGCGATTACAAGCGGCGGCCCGACCCGACGTGCGCGCCGTTCCAGCCGGTGGCCTGCGACGTCTTCGTGACCGAGGCGACCTTCGCGTTGCCGGTGTTCCGCCATCCGGACACGGGCGACGAGATCGACAAGCTGCTGGAGCGGCTGCACGCCAATCCCGACCGTTGCGTGCTCGTCGGCGCCTATGCGCTCGGCAAGGCGCAGCGGGTGATCGCGGAACTGCGCGAGCGGGGGCATGAAGCGCCCATCTATCTTCACGGCGCGCTGCAGCGACTATGCGACCTGTATGCCGAGCACGGCGTCAGGCTGGGCGAACTGATCCCCGTCGCCGACACGAAGAAGGCGGCGATGGCGGGCCATGTCGTGATGTGCCCGCCCGGCGCGCTCAACGACCGCTGGTCGCGGCGCCTGCCCGATCCGATCACCGCGATGGCGAGCGGATGGATGCGCGTGCGCCAGCGCGCGCGGCAGAAGAACGTCGAGCTGCCGTTGATCCTGTCCGACCATGCCGACTGGGACGAACTGACCGAGACGCTGACCGAGATCGCCCCGCGCGAGGTGTGGGTGACGCACGGCCGCGAGGAGGCGCTGGTCCATTGGTGCGAACAGCGCCAGATGAAGGCACGCGCGCTGGCGCTGGTGGGGTTCGAGGACGAGGACGATTGAGGGTCAGAGTTGTGGTTGCGCCCGGCTCGCCGCGACGATGCGCGATGCATCGGGAATGCGCCGCAGGGCGAACCGCGTCCACCACGGATGCCGGATGATCGCCGCGCAGAGCGAGTTCCAGAACGCGGTTTCGCCGCGGAAATCCTTCGGCCACTGGCTATGCAAAAGCTTGCGCGCGCCCTCGCTACGGCCGCTGAGCATGAGCGTCGTCAGCGCAGTGACGGTCCCGGTCGTCCCCGCGTCCATGGACCCGGATCGTTTTGCACGCGCCCATGCGCGAAGCTCACGTCCAATTGATCGTTCATCCGCATCTGTGATCGCCGGTCGTTTCGTCAGCGCCGGAAGGTCAACCATGAAGTCGTCGTGCGACCAGACGATCGGAAGTGGAACGATAGACACACCCGCGTGCGGCGCGCCGTTGAAATATTCGATATTGAAGGGGAGCGTGAGATGTAGACGGTCCGCTGCACGGCGCACTGTTGCCGAATCCATGCGCTCGCCCCGAAGCCGGCGGATGCGGATCGGGTCGACGAAAGTGACCGCAATGAGGTCCCCTTCTCCGCCGGAACCACCATCGTCGCCCAAGATCACCACGTCCGGCGAAACTGCGCTCGATTGACCCGCCCACAAGAGCTTGCCTACGATATAGCCGGCGCCCAGCGTCATCGTCTGCGTCCCACGCCGCGCCGCAAGCCCGCGGCAACTGCTGTCGCTGTCGCCGCCTGGTGGACAGGCCGTCACGACGATCGCGTTGCCGCCCCGCTGCCACAGCGGGCCAAGCGGCTGATCAGCGTGCGCGGCGCAGACCGGCACCAGCAGGGCTGCGGTAACCAAGGATCTGATCACGCCGCGCATCGCCGAAAGCTTTCCAGGGTAAGTTTAGCCGGGATCGTAGCAGATGGCCTTGGTACCGGTAGTGGATGACGGCTGGCAAAAGCGAAAAACAGCCGCCTACCCCCCCAATGCCTTTGCCCGCCGCCGTTGCACCGAGCTGCCGATGCCCATCGCCTCGCGGTATTTCGCCACCGTGCGGCGGGCGATGTCGAAGCCCTTGGCCTGAAGCAGTTCGACGAGCGTGTCGTCGGACAGGATCTTTGCTCCCTCGTTCGCGATCAGCTGGCGGATGGCGCTTTTCACCGCTTCGGCGGACACCGCGTCGCCGCCGTCAGCCGCCTGGATCGCACTCGTGAAGAAATACTTCAGCTCGAACACGCCGCGCGCGCAGCTTAGATATTTGTTGCTCGTCACCCGGCTGACGGTCGATTCGTGCATCTCGATCGCCTCTGCGACCTTGGCGAGCGTCATCGGCTTGAGGTGCGCGACGCCGTTCAGGAAGAACGCCTCCTGCTGCTTCACGATCTCGGTCGCGACCTTGATGATCGTGCGCTGGCGCTGGTCGAGCGCCTTGATGAGCCAGTTGGCGCTCGCGAGCGCATCGGTCAGCCACGCTTTGGATGCCTTGTCCTGCGGACCGTGGCTGAGTTCGTGGTAATAGCGGCGGTTGACGAGCACGCGCGGCAGCGTCGCGCTGTTGAGCTCGATGCCCCAGCCCGCCTTGGTTTTGGCGACGAACAGGTCGGGCGTCACCGCGGGCGCGGGCTCGCCGCCGAAGCGGCAGCCGGGCTTGGGGTCGTAACCGCGCAGCTCGCGGATCATGTCCGCCATATCCTCGTCGTCGACGCCGCACATCCGCTTCAATCGCGCCAGTTCGCCGCGCGCGAGCAGGTCGAGATTGTCGATCAGCCGCGCCATGCACGGGTCGTAGCGGTCCGCCTCCTTCGCCTGCAACGCGAGGCATTCGGCAAGGTCGCGCGCGCCGACGCCGGTGGGGTCGAGCGTCTGCACCTGCGCGAGCACGCGCTCGACGCGCGCGCGCGGGATGCCGAGCCGGTTGGCGATGTCGAGCAGCGGGGCGGAGAGATAACCCGCCTCGTCGAGCTGGTCGATCAGATGCTGCGCGACGAACCAGTCGGCGGCATCGACGACGGCGCCCGCCTGCGCCAGGAGGTGATCGGCGAGGCTGATGTCGGCGGCGGCGAAGCTGTCGAGGTCTGGGGCATCCTCGCCGCCCGGGCCGCCGCTGCCCGGCGCCGATCCGTTCATCGACAGCGCGCCGTCGAAGCCCCCCCCGCCATCGGCGACGCTGTCCTGCTGATGGCTTTCGGTCGCATAGTCGACGTCGAGCGGGTCGGCGGCGGCCGCGCCGGTGACGAGCGCGTCGGCGCCCGCGGGCTCGTCGGCCTCGGGGCGTTCGGGACGGACGATCTCGTCGGTCTGCGGCGCCTCGAGCAGCGGGTTCTTTTCGATCTCCTCGGCGATGAACGCCTCGATCTCGAGGTTGGACAGCGCGAGCAGCTTGATCGCCTGCTGCAGCTGCGGCGTCATCACCAAAGATTGCGACTGGCGCAGGTCGAGGCGCGGGGCGAGGCTCATCAGCCGGTTCCTCCCCGCTTGCGGGGAGGGGGACCGCGCCGTGCAGCGGCGCCGTGTAGGGGGCGTGCCGCGAATGCTGCGCGGCGTGGAAAGCCCCCTCCGTCAGCGCTTCGCGCTGCCACCTCCCCGTGCGGGGGAGGATAGAGGATGATCGCCCTCATCGGCGTTACAGCGAGAAGCCCTCGCCGAGATACAGGCGGCGGACGTTGGCGTCGGCGACGAGTTCTTCAGGGCTGCCGGTGAACAGCACGCGCCCGTCGTAGATGATGTAGGCGCGGTCGACGATGTCGAGCGTCTCGCGCACGTTGTGGTCGGTGATGAGCACGCCGATGTCGCGGCTTTTCAGGTCCTTCACCAGATCGCGGATGTCGGCGATCGAGATCGGGTCGATGCCGGCGAAGGGTTCGTCGAGCAGCATGATCGACGGTTCCGCCGCGAGTGCGCGCGCGATCTCCGCCCGGCGCCGCTCGCCGCCCGACAGCGCCATCGCGGGCGCGGCGCGCAGGCGGGTGAGGCCGAATTCGTCGAGCAGCCGGTCGAGCTTGCGCTGCCGCTCGGCCGGATCGGGCTCGGCGAGTTCGAGCACGGACGAGATGTTCTTCTCGATCGACATGCCGCGAAAGATGCTCGTTTCCTGCGGCAGATAGCCGAGGCCGAGGATCGCGCGGCGATACATCGGCAGGCGGGTGATATCCTCGCCGTCCAGCATGATGCGGCCCGAATCGGGCTTCACCAGCCCCATCACCGAGTAGAAGCACGTCGTCTTGCCCGCGCCGTTGGGGCCGAGCAGGCCGATCACCTCGCCGCGGTCGACGCTGACCGAGACGTCGGTGAGCACGACGCGCTTGTCGTAGGACTTGGCGATCGAGACGACCTGCAGCCCCTGCGCGCTCGGCGCCTCGTGGATCGGCTCGGCCGCGTTGAGACCGGAAACGGCGAGATCGGAAACGGCGTCCATCGTCCTCATGTCCCTCGTCGGTGTGCCGCGCCTGTCCGCCGCTTGGCAGGGTTCGTGCATGCGCCCGTTGCTGCCGCCGTCATGGCGCGTCCGGCGCGCGGAGGAAAGCCCCCTCGTGCCGATGGCGAAACGCGCCATCGCGCTGATCGATCGGCTGGATCAGTCGCGCTTGGGAACGGAGAAGGTACCCGTCACCCGGCCGCCGCCCTGCGACACGACGCCGCCGGTGTTGCCGGTGCCGGTCGCCGACGATCCGCCCGCGACGGACGATCCGTCCATCACCGCGCGGCCGGTGTCGAGGTTGATCGTCATCCGCCCGCCGTTGACGACGTTGCCGCCCTGCGTCAGCGTCACCGCGCCGATCATCGTGATGACGCGGCGGTTGAGGTCGTAGATCGCATATTGGCTGCGCGCGGTCTGGTCCGGACGGCGGACGGTGACGCCGCCGGCGGCATCGATGCGCGACACCTGCGGATTGCCGCCGATCACCTCGCCCGTATAGGCGACCGTCACCCGCGCGGCGTTGAGCGTCATCTCCGCCTGCCTGATCGCGACGTTACCGGTCAGGATGCCCCGATTCGCCTTGTCCTGCAGCTCGATATTATCGGCGGAAAAATCGATCGGCGCGTTCGAATTGTGGCGCTGCTGCGCCGCCAGCGGGGTGGCGACGGAAACGAGGGCGATCGACAGGGCGATCGGGAGGGGGAGCTGCGCGCGCATGCCGGCTATCTCGCCCCTCGCGGCACGATCCGCAAGCGGGCATTGCCATGCAATCGCACGACGCGATCATCGAGGTTCGCGTTGATGCTGTTGGCGCTGAACGTCCCCTGCTTCACGGTGCCGCGCACGCCGCCGTCGCTCCTCACCGTCTTCGCCTTCATGTCGACGACGGCGTCGGTGGTGTCGAGGCTGTAATTGTTGGGTGCGCGCACCGCGATCGGTCCGCGCACGCGCAATTGTTCGGAATTGAGGTCGTAATTGCCCTTGTCCGCGCGCAAGGTAGCGGGGCCGTCGGTCAGTTGCAGGTCTGCGGCCATGCGGTTGATCTGGACGATCGGCACCGACGACGACTGCTGCACCGCGGAACCCGCGTCGAGGCGGAAGGCCTGGCCCTTGTCGTCGAGCCCGCGATAGGTCGCCGACTGCAGCTTCATCCGCTCGTGCGCGACCTCGACCTTGTTCTTGTCGAGGACGAACGACACCTCGCTGCCCGCGGTCAGCGGCGCCATCACCAGAAACGCGGCGAGCACGCCGATCGCGATCGGCAGCGTGGTGCCGAGGATGCGGATCAGCCGGTCGTGGCGGCTGCCCGGGGCGGCCCATTGCTGGCGGGCGGTGCGGGCGCGGAGGGCGACGTCGGACATGCTATCCGCTACTACGCGTGAGCGAAGATATCGATCTCCGGCCAGCCGGCGAGATCGAGCGCGGCGCGCGTGGGCAGGAAATCGAAACACGCCTGCGCCAGGTGCAGGCGGTTCTCGCGGATCAGGCGCCGTTCCAGTTCGTCCTTGAGGCGATGGAGGAAGCGCACGTCGCTGGCGGCATAATCCTTCTGCGCGTCGCTGAGCTCGGGCCCGCCCCAGTCGGACGACTGCTGCTGCTTCGACAATTCCTGGCCGAGCAATTCGCGCACCAGTTCTTTCAGGCCGTGGCGGTCGGTGTAGGTCCGCACCAGGCGCGAGGCGATCTTCGTATCCCACACCGGCGCGGCGACGACGCTTAGGTAATGCTGCACGGCGGCGACGTCGAAACGGCCATAGTGGAACAGCTTCAGCCGCGAAGGGTCGGCGAGCACCGCCTTGAGGTTGGGCGCGGCATAGTCGCTGCCCGGCGCGAAGCGGACGAGATGCTCGTCGGGCCCGCCGTCGGACAGCTGGACGACGCACAATCGGTCGCGCGGCGTGATGAGGCCCATGGTCTCACTGTCCACCGCGATCGCGGCACCGGGGGCGAAGACGTCGGCGGGGAGGTCTTCCTCGTGGAAGTGTACGGTCATGCGACTCGCCCTACGCGGTGCGACCCTGCCGCTCAATATGCGACCGCGCCGATGCCTGAAATCCCGGCAGGAATGTGCCGGGCTGTGCCGTTCCGGCCACGCCCGCGCAAGTATTGGCACCAGACGGTCGCGGCACACGACGAATTTGTTCGCAGGGTCTTGCTTTGTGCGCTATGGGTTCGGTCATGGCGCAAAAGGTTTCGCGCCCGAAGGCTCGCGTTCGTCGTCCGGCGCACGGGTTCTTCGACAGGATCGGATGCGGGCGAACCGGGAAGACGAACAGGTTTATGAGTTACGACAAGGGTGGCCGCGGCAATCGTGGCGGACGTGGTCGCGATAAGCGCGATGGCTTCGGTGGCGACGATTTCGGCGGCGGCTTCGGTGGCGGTGGTTTCGGCGGCGGTGATCGCGGCGGCTTTGGCGGCGGCGGTTTCGGCGGTGGTGACCGTGGCGGCTTCGGCGGCGGCGGCGGTTTCGGTGGCGGCGGCGGCGGTGGTTTCCGCGGCGGCGGCGGTGGCGGCTTCGGTGGTGGTGGTGGCGGCGGCTTCGGCGGCGGTCGCGGCATGCCGCCGCAGGTCGTCGGCGAGGGCACCGGCGTCGTCAAGTTCTTCAACGCGCAGAAGGGCTTCGGCTTCGTCGTGCGCGATGACGGCGGCGAAGACGTGTTCGTCCACATCTCCGCGGTCGAGCAGGCCGGCCTGTCCGGCCTCGCCGAAGGCCAGCCGCTCGGCTTCACGCTCGTCGACCGCGGTGGCCGCATCTCGGCGACCGAGCTCAAGATCGATGGCGAGCCGATGGCGGTTACCGAGCGCGCGCCGCGTGAGCCGCGCGAAGGCGGCTTCGGCGATCGTGGCCCGCGTGCGGGCGGCGCTGGCGGTGCCGGTGGCCCGCAGCGTCAGCTGACCGGTGAGAAGGCGACCGGTACGGTCAAGTTCTTCAACGCGATGAAGGGCTTCGGCTTCATTCAGCGCGACGACGGCCAGCCCGACGCATTCGTCCACATCTCGGCGGTCGAGCGTGCCGGCATGCCGACGCTGAACGAGGGCGATCGCCTGCAGTTCGAGATCGAGGTCGATCGTCGCGGCAAGTATGCGGCGGTCAACCTGTCGCCGGGCAGCTGATCGCTTCCGATCCTGCTATGATGACGGCGGCCCGTCCGGATAGTCCGGGCGGGCCGTTCGTGTTTTAGGGGCTTGCCGATGCGTTTCTGGTCGATTCTTTCCGTCTTGCCCCTGCTGGTCGCGGGTGCCGCCGCGCCGGTGCCGCAGGCGGCGACCGTCGCGACCCCGCGCGCGGACGCGCCCGTGCCGCTGCTGACGGCGCGCGTGGTCGCACGCTATCCGCATGACACGCATGCCTTTACCGAAGGCCTGATCTTCGCCGACGGCGCGCTCTACGAAAGCGTCGGGCGCGAGGGCGAATCGGAGGTGCGCCGGGTGCAGCTGGCCGACGGCAAGGTGCTGGCGCGCGCCTCCATCCCGCCCGCGCAGTTCGGCGAAGGGCTGGCGCGGTGGGGCGACCAGCTGATCAGCCTGACCTGGCACGACGGCGTCGCGCACCGCTGGGACCGCAAGACCCTGCGCGCGGTCGGCACTGCGCGCTTCCCGGGCGAGGGCTGGGGGCTGGCGAGCGAGGGGAAGGCCCTGATCGAATCGGATGGCAGCGCGACGCTGAAGCGCTTCGACCCTGCGACGATGCGCGTCACCGGCCGCCTCGCGGTGACGATCCGCGGTAAGCCCGTCGACCAGCTCAACGAGTTGGAGGTCGTCGACGGCCAGATTCTCGCCAACGTCTGGCGCACGCCCTGGATCGTGCGCATCGATCCCGCGAGCGGCAGGGTCGACGCGGTCATCGACCTGCGCGCCCTCGTCGCCGAGGTCGCGGCGACCGACCCCGAAGCGGTGCCCAACGGCATCGCCTGGGACGAAAAGGGCCGGCGGCTGTTCGTCACGGGCAAATTGTGGCCGACGGTGTTCGAGGTGAAGCTGGAGCCGGCGGCGGATTAGGCGGCGGTTACGCGCCGAGCCGATCGAGCAAGATGTCGGTCGGCTCGCCCAGTGCCGCCCACGCATCATAGGCGCACCGCGCCCACTCGCGTACCATCGGCACGTGCGATGCCACCGGCGCGGCGAGCACATCGGCATGCGTGATGGCGAATCCGATCGGAATGTCCGGCAGCGAGGCGAAGTGGCCTTTGGCAAGCTTCTGCATGATCGGGGTGATCCCGGCCAGCGGTCGCCGACGCGCGAACGCGAGCCGCAAAGCGGCATAATGCACCCATACCGACTGCACCGCGCGCCGATCGCTCGGATCGCCGGGATGCTGCAGGGCGTGGGCATCGACGGTCAGCCGGTGAACGGCGCCAAACAAAGCCGGATTTTCGTACTCGCGCGTGAGAAGGCGGCCGTAGGCGGCCCAGCATCCGGGGGTCGACAGCATATAGCTATGCGTCGGTCCCGCCGTCGCCGGAAAGAAACCGCCGCAACCCGGGCATCGCTCGTCCGCCTCGTCGCGCATGTCCCGCCATTTCCATCCCGATGCCATCCACCCTCTGGCTAGAAGGGAATCGCATCATCCCGATCATCATGCCTGACATGTTCCGGCATAGCGAAAAGGCTTTGCGCCTGCCTTCCGAAAAGTGGCCGATCAGGTCCGTGTGTCGCGTTTACCCGCATGCCGGGCTGGCGGGCGGCGCGTGATGCTGCGATGTCGTTGCTTCGACAACGGGTTTGTGGGGGCGAGCGATCTGGCGCGCGAATCCCCGCGGGAGACCGATGCCCCCCACCGTTGGGATGCTTCGAGTGCCCGCAGGTTCCGACGGCAAGCGGCATGCCGACTACCGACCGTGTCCAGTCCAGACTAAGCTTGGCGAGGAGGGGCGATCATGCTGCATCGGTTCGGCGACGAGATTTGGACGGTCGAGGGCGCGACCGTGTTTGTGGCGGGCTTCGCCTACCCAACACGGATGGCCGTGATCCGACTCTCCACGGGCGACCTTTTCGTCTGGTCGCCCACCGCCCTGTCGGATCGGCTTCAAGCCGCAATCGAAATCCTGGGGCCAGTACGGCATATCGTTGCGCCAAATACCCTGCACCACCTTTTCATCGGCGAATGGCAGGCAGCCTATCCGGATGCGTCCCTGTACGGATTGCCGGCGTTGCGGGCCAAACGACCCGATCTACGCTGGGACCAGGACCTTGCGGACGCCCCCGCCGCCGCTTGGTCGGCCGAGATCGACCAGGTGTTGGTGGACAGAAACAGGATCACGGCGGAAGTCGTGTTCTTTCACCGGCGGAGCCGAACGGCGATCTTCACCGACCTTGTCCAGCATTTCGCGCCGGGATGGTTCAAAGGGTGGCGCGGTTTGGTCGCCAGCCTCGACCGCCTGACCGCGGACCGTCCGACTGTCCCCCGCAAGTTCCGGATGATGTTTCGGGACCGCGATCGCGCGCGACGGGCCGTGAGGCGGATCGCGGCATGGCCGACGGAGAGCGTGCTGTTGGCGCACGGCGCGCCGATCACGCACGACGGCCGCGACGCGATCCTGCATGCCTTCGCGTGGCTGCTGCGCGTGTAGCAGGCGGCGCGTCGATCGCGGCTCACGTCACTAGCCGCCGCAGCGTCTCCAGTCGGTCGGCTTCCGCGGCGGGCTTGTCGGTGCGGATGCGGGCGATGCGCGGGAAACGCATCGCGACGCCGGACTTGTGGCGGGTGGAGGCGTGAACCGAATCGAACGCGATCTCCAGCACCAGCGTCTTCTCCACCTCGCGTACCGGGCCGAAGCGTTGCACCGTGTGGCGGCGCACGAACGCGTCGAGCATGCGCAACTCTTCGTCGGTGATCCCCGAATAGGCCTTGCCGACGGGGAGCAGCTCGCCCTCTTCGGTCCAGCAGCCGAACGTATAGTCGCTATAGTAAGAGGAGCGGCGGCCGTTGCCGCGCTGCGCGTACATCATCACGCAATCGGCGGTCAGCGGATCGCGTTTCCATTTGTACCACAGGCCGGCGCGGCGGCCGCCGACATAGGGCGAATCGCGGCGCTTGAGCATCACGCCCTCGATCGCGGCATCGCGCGCGCCGGCGCGGATCGCTTCGAGGTCGGTGAAGCTGTCGGCGGCGATCACCTGGCTGATGTCGAACCGGTCGGGATCGAGCCGCGGCACGAACGCCTCCAGTCGCGCGCGCCGTTCCGTCCAGGGCAGGGCACGCAAATCCTGGGCGCCGTCGAACAGGATATCGTACAGGCGCACGAACGCGGGGTAATCGGCGAGCATCTTCTGGCTGACGACCTTGCGCCCGAGTCGCTGCTGCAGCGCGTTGAAGCTCGCCGCGCCGCCGCCATCCTCGAGCGTGCCGCCCTGCGCCTCGCCCTTGACCAGCAATTCGCCGTCGACCGCGCCGGGGGTGGAGAATGCGGCGGCGACGTCGGGGAAGCTCGCGGTCACGTCGTCGCCGGTGCGGCTGTACAGGCGCGTCTGGCCGGCGGTGTGGACGATCTGGACGCGGATGCCGTCCCATTTCCATTCCGCGGCATAATCGGCGAGGTCGACCTGCGCATCCTCGAGGCCATGCGCGAGCATGAAGGGGCGGAACACCGGCACGTCGGCGGCGGTCGGCTGCGCGCCGCCCGCGGCCCAGGCGAACAGCGGCGCATAAGGCGGCGACAGGCCGTGCCACACCTCCTCCACCGCATCGATGTCGAGGTCGAACGCCTGCGCCAGCGCGGTCTTGGCGAGCCGCGCGGAAACGCCGATGCGCAGTGCCCCCGTCGCCATCTTGAGCAGCGCGAACCGCTCCTCGGCATCGAGCCGGTCGAGCATGCCGGCGAGCGCGGCGGGCGCGTCGGAGCGCGACAGGTGCAGCAGGGTTTCGACCACCGACGCGACGGTGAGCGGGGGACCGGCGGGGGCGGGGACCGGCGCGGGCCACAGCAGCGCGACCGTCTCCGCGGTATCGCCGACATAGTCGCGGCTCATCCGGAACAGCACGGGGTCGACGCGCGCCTCGATCAGCGCGCGCACCACCGCGGGCTTGATCCCTGGAATGTCGAGGTCGCCGGTCAGCGCCGCCATCGCCCAGCCGCGGTCGGGGTCGGGTGTGGCATGCAGATAGTCGACGATCAGCTTCAGCTTCGCGTTGCGCCCGCGCGTATAGATGAGCGAATCGAGAAGCGCGGCGAAGGCGTGCATGACGGTCGAAACGCCTGGTGACGGCGAACCGCTCCCCCTAGCGATGGCGAATATGACGAGAGCGATGCGCAGGATCGGGGCGGTGATGCTTGGGCTGGCGGCGGCGGGCGCCGCCACGGTCGGTTATGGCCTGCACGAAATCGTCGCCGCGCCGGTGGTCAGGACGACGCGGGTCGCGCTGCGCGACTGGCCGGCGGGGGCAGCGCCGATCACGATCGCGTTGGTCAGCGACATCCACATCGGCAACCGCGCGATGGATGCAAGTCGCCTCGATCGAATCGTCGCGGCGGTCAACGCGCGGCGGCCCGACCTCGTGCTTCTCGCGGGGGATTTCGTCATCGGCCACGATGCGGCGAGCGGGGCCGGGGCGGCGGAGCAGCTCGTCGTGCCCTTGTCGCACCTGCGCGCACGGCTCGGCAGCTATGCGGTGCTTGGCAATCACGATCACTGGACGGGGGCGGCGCGAGTCGCGCGCGCGCTGGCCGCCGCGGGTATCCCGACGCTGTCCAACCGCAGCGTGCGGGCGGGGCCGGTGACGCTGGTCGGGGTCGACGATGCGTATAGCGGCCATGACGATGTCGCGCGCGCCTTCGCCGGGGTCGGGCAGGGCGCGACGGTCGTGGTGACGCATTCGCCCGATGTCGTCGCGCGGCTCGCGCCGGGGCAGGCGCCGCTGTTGCTCGCGGGGCATACGCATTGCGGGCAGGTGGTGCTGCCGACCGGTCGTGGGCTGACGGAATACAGCCTGCTGACTGGGCAGCGGCTGTACGATCCGCGATACCGGTGCGGGCGGATCGACGATCCGGGACGGACGGTGATCGTCACCGCCGGCGTCGGCGGCGGCAGCGCGCCGGTGCGACTGAGCGCGCCGCCCGACTGGTGGCTAGTCACCGTCGGCCCGGCGCGCCTCTGATCCGGATCGGCCGGATCGGGCTCGGGCGATCAGCCCTTGCGGCTGGCCTCGAACAGGAACCAGGCGCGCTCTTCGGCCTGGTCGGTCCATTCGTCGACGATGCCGCTGGTGGCATTGTCCTTCGCCGCTTCGGCGGCATCCTTTACGGTGCGGAACGCCTCGACCAGCTTCAGATTGTCCTCGCGCAGTTCGGCGAGCATCGCGTGCGCGTCGACGAAATCCTTGTCGTTGTCGGCGATCGTCTGGCGGCGGCTGATGTCGCCGATCGAGCGCAGCGTCGTGTTACCGATCTTGCGCACGCGTTCGGCGATCGCATCGGTCACGCCCAGGATCTGCGCCGCCTGGTCGTCGAGCAGCAGGTGATAGTCGCGAAAATGCGGGCCCGACACGTGCCAGTGGAAGTTCTTGGTCTTGATATACAGCGCGAAACAGTCGGCGAGCGCGGCGTTGAGCGCATCGGCGACGGAGCGGGTGTTGGTGAGGTCGGTCGGCGTACGCAGCGCCGGGTTGGTATCGGCCATCGGGACATCTCCTGCAATTTCGGTTCGGTGCGGCAACGACCCGACCGCCGAAATGCTCCCGCGAGCCTGCGCGACTTTCCTCGACCAGTCTGATCGGCGCGTCAGATCAGGCGCAACGCGCCGAGTGCGAGCCACACCGCGACGAGGAGGAACAGAATGCCTACCCCGCGGCGCAGGGCGGCCTGCGGCAAGGCGAGCCAGCCCGCCTCGCCCAGCGTTGCCGCGACGACGAGCGGAACGAGTCCGCCGATCGTAGCGCCGATCGTCGCGAACACCGGCTCGCCCGCGCGCGCGGCGAGCGCGAGGACGACGAACTGCACGCCGTCGCCGAACGCGAGGATGAACAGCCCGGCAAGGCTGGTGCCGAACGCACCGAGGCGCCAGCGGTCGAGCCGCTCGGGCGCCTTGGCGACGACGAGCATGCCGCCGCCCTGCAGTGCGAGCGCGAGCGCGACGAACAGTTGCCGCGCCTCCGGCGTCAGCTTCGGCCCGATCAGCGCGCCGCAGATCGCGGCGACCGCGGATGCGCCGGCCAGCGCGACCAGCGCGGCGGCGATGATGACACCGGTGCGGCGATAGCGGTCGGCAAGGATCGCCGCGAGCCGCGCGGGGCGATCGCCGATCTGGCCCAGCGCCGCCGCCAGCAGGGCCGCCATCAGCGCATCCATCGCGTGCGTCAGTGCGCCAGGCGGACCGAACAGGCGGCGGCGAAAGCGTCGCAGGCGGCGACGTCCTGCCGCTCGCACGCCACCGCGTCGCCGAGGATGCCGAGCCAGCTGTGGACCAAGGCGCCATGCTCGCCGCGGGAGAGCGCCGAATCGAGGAAATGCGCGACGGTGACCGCGGGGGCGAGGCCGTTGCGATGCGCGATCAGCCGGATCGCATCGACGTCGCGCGCCAGGTCGCGCGCGGCGACGTGCGGCGCACGGTCGTCGAGCGCGGCGATTCGCGCCGCCAGATCGGCGCGGACCGTCGCAAGGTTGGTGTCGCCGTCGATTCGCTGTGCCATCATCCACCCCCGTCGTCGTTGCTATAGCGCGGAGCGTCGCACGACGGTGGTAACTTCGCGGTTAAGCGCGCGTAGCGGGCGGCGTCGCGGTTGACTTTGCGGGGCACATCCGCCATGCGCCGCGGCTGATCGAGCGGTGGCGTCCGTGCCGCCGCTCTTATGCGTTTTCAGGAATACAGGCCATGGCCAAGCCGACTACCGTCAAGATCAAGCTCGTCAGCTCCGCCGACACCGGCTTCTTCTACGTCACCAAGAAGAACCCGCGCACGAAGACCGAGAAGCTGAGCTTCAACAAGTATGACCCCGTCGTGCGCAAGCATGTCGAGTTCAAGGAAGCCAAGATCAAGTAAGCCCTGATCGTCGATCGGTGCGGGCGCCGTGTCGCCCGTCGCCGATGTATCGGGTCGACCAAAGCCGCCGGCGCCACTCTGGTGCCGGCGGCTTTCGTCGTGGCGATCACCGGTGCCAGGCAGCGCCACTCCATTCGCCGCATGCCTTATTTCGGTGCGGTTGCGGACAGGTTGCGTTCATCTTTTGCGGGCAAAGAGGGCCGCGGCGGCCGGAACGTCCGGCTGCCCTGTATCGCGTCACTACGGGCTGGGGGCGGTGTCTTCTTCGAGGACGCCGCCCTTGGTTTATTCGGGCCCGTTTTGTGCGGCATCGTACGGTTTCAAGTGCGTTAACCCAACAACAAGACTGGTTCGACATTACATCCGCTATGGCGGATAAGCCGCCGACCGGAATACGCGGCCATGGAAGACTTCACCCCCGATGCCGAATATTGCTGCGCGGCCTGGCAGGCGGTGTGTGGGTCGGAGGCGGTCGTGGAATTCGCCCTAGATGGGCGGATCCTCTGGGCGAACGACATGTTCCTCGATCTGCTCGGCTATCGCCTCGATGAGATCGTCGGGCGCCACCACAGCATGTTGTGTAGCGCCGACCTCGTCGAAAGCGCCGATTACGGGCGCTTCTGGGCGGCGCTGCGCGCGGGAGAGTTCGTCAGCGGCGAATTCCGTCGTCAACGGCGCGACGGCGCCGACGTGTGGTTGCATGCCACGTACAGCGTGTTGCTTGACGCCGTCGGACGGCCGTGCCGCGTGCTGAAGATCGCCACCGATGCTACGCGACAGGTCCAGCTCGAGCGTCAGGCGACGCTGCTGCATGCCGAGGGGATGCGCCGCCAGCGCGAGCTGGAAACCCGCGGCGCGCTGCTCGATGCGACGATGGCGGAGCTGGGCACGATCGTCGAATGTATCGCGCAGATCGCCAGACAGACCAACCTGCTCGCGCTCAATGCGGCGATCGAGGCGACGCGGGCGGGCGATGCGGGGCGCGGTTTTGCGATCGTCGCCGCAGAGATCAAGAAGCTGGCCGGCGACACGCGCGCGGCGACGGTACGGGCGACCGACATGGTCACGGAACGGACAGCGGAACGCGCCGTGGTCTGAGCGGAAAATGCCGCCGCCCGGCAGCCGCGTCACAGCAGCGCGTTCACCGCATCGATGAAGCGCGCAAGGCTGATCGGTTTCGAGACATAGGCGGCGGCACCCGCGGCGCGGATACGCTCCTCGTCCTCGCGGCCCGCATAGGCGGTGACCGCCATCACCGGGATAGCGCTGAGATCGGGGTCCGCCTTCAGTTCGAGGATCAGCTCGTAGCCGGTGACGTGCGGCATCTGGATGTCCATGATGATGAGGTCGGGGACGAAATCGCGCGCGCGCGCCACCGCCTCGCGCCCGTCGCGCACCGGCTCGGCGGCGAACTGGTGCACGCGCAGCAGGTCGCAGAACAGCTTCAGATTGAGCTCGTTGTCCTCGACAACGAGAATCCTTTTTGCCACCTCGCACACCGTCCTTTCCGCTGTCATCGTGTAGGCAATGCGCGCGTCCGATACAAACACCCCCGATGCCGGTACGCTGGCGCTCCAGGCCCTGGTCTGGACGCTGGACGACGGCGACCGAGCCGATCGACTGCTGGCGTTGACCGGGCTCGACCCCGACGATCTGCGTGGGCGGGCGGGCGAGCCCGCGGTGCTCGCCGCCTGCCTCACCTTCCTCGAATCGCACGAACCCGATCTTGTCGCCTGCGCCGCGGCGATCGGCGTGCCCCCCGCGGCGCTGGTGCGCGCGCGCGAACAGCTGGAGACGTGATGAAGCCGCTGCTGATCTGCGATTGCGACGAGGTGCTGCTGCACATGGTGCGGCATTTCGGCGTGTGGCTGCGCGAGTCGCACGACATCGCCTTCACGCCCGATGGCGAGGATTTCGCCAATTCGATGCGCCGCGCGGATGGCAGCACCCCGACGCGCGACGAGATGTGGGGGCTGCTCGGCGGCTTCTTCCCCGGCGAGATGCACCGCCAGACGCTGGTGCCGCACGCTGCCGAGGCGCTGGCGCGGCTGGCGGAGACGGCCGAGATCGTCATCCTGACCAACCTGACCGATGCGTGCCGCACCGCGCGGATCGAACAGCTCGCGGCGTTCGGCATCGACCATCGCGTCGAATGCAACCAGGGCGGCAAGGGCGATCCCGTCGCGCGGCTGGTCGCGGAACATGGCGACCCCGTCACCGTCTTCGTCGACGACCTCGCCGTCCACCACGAATCGGTCGCGCGCCACGCGCCGCAGGTCCACCGGCTGCAGCTGATCGCCGAACCCGCGATGGCGCCCACCGTCCCGCCCGCCCGCCACGCGCATGCGCGGATCGACGACTGGCGCGCGGCGGCGGACTGGATCGCCGCCCGCTTCGCGGCGGGCGTGCCCGCCGAGTCGGCCTTGCCCGCGCGCGCCTGATCCCGCTACGGCCGCGCCAAGCTCAGGAAAGGATCATCGATGACCGACCGTATCGCCCGCAAGCTCGAGGAACTCGGCCTGTCGCTGCCGGAGGCCGCCGCCCCCGTCGCCGCCTATGTCCCCGTCGTCGAGGCGGGCGGGATGCTGCACCTGTCGGGGCAGCTGCCGTTCAGGGATGGCCAGCTCATCACCGGCCGCCTGGGCGATGGCGTGTCGCTGGAGGACGGCCAGGCCGCGGCGCAGGCGTGCGGCCTGATGATCGTCGCGCAGCTCAAGAAGTATCTGGGCGGTGACCTGTCGCGCGTGCGGCGGATCGTGAAGCTCGGCGTGTTCGTCAACTCGCACGGCGATTTCACCGACCAGCCCAAGGTCGCGAACGGCGCGTCGGAGCTGATGGTCGCGTTGTTCGGCGACGAGGGCCGTCATGCACGCAGCGCGGTCGGCGTGCCGGTGCTGCCGCTGGGCGCCGCGGTGGAGGTCGACGCGATCGTCCAGGTCGACTGAGGCGGCGCCTGCCCCATGCGTCGTTCCCGCCTTCGCGGGGATGATGCATGGGGCGCGTGCTGGAATGACCGGCGCGCAGGCCTATATCAACGGGCGATGAGCCCGATCCCCACCGTCGCATGACCGATGTCGTCGCGCGCCTCGCGGACGGGGTCCGCTCCATCCCCGCCGACCAATGGGATGCCTGCGCGGGCACGGCCAATCCCTTCGTCAGCCACGCCTTCCTCGCCGCGCTGGAAGACTCGGGCAGCGTCGGCGGTCGATCGGGCTGGCAACCGATCCCGATCCTGGTCGACGGCGCCGACGGCGCGCCGATCGGAATCGCGCCGGCCTATGCGAAGGCGCACAGCCAGGGCGAATATGTCTTCGACCACGCCTGGGCCGACGCATGGGAGCGCGCGGGCGGGGACTATTATCCCAAGCTCCAGATCGCCGCGCCGTTCAGCCCCGTGCCGGGCCCCAGGCTGCTGCTGCGCGATCCCGCCGCCGCGCCTGCGCTGATCGCGGCGCTGGAGGCGGTGACCGACCGGCATGGCCTGTCGTCGGCGCATGCGACCTTCGTCGCGCCCGATCAGCTGCCGCTGTTCGAACAGGCGGGGTGGCTGGTGCGCGAGGGGACGCAGTTCCACTGGGCGAACCGGGGTTATGCCAGCTTCGACGATTTCCTGGGCGCGCTCGCCAGCCGCAAGCGCAAGGCGATCCGCAAGGAGCGCGCGGCCGCGGTCGCGGGGCTGACGATCCGCCACCTGACGGGCGGCGATATCCGGCCCGCGCATTGGGACGCCTTCTGGACCTTCTACCAGGATACCGGCAGCCGCAAATGGGGGCATCCCTATCTGACGCGCGGCTTCTTCGACCTGCTCGGCGAGACGATGGGCGACCGGGTGCTGCTGATCCTCGCTGAGCGCGACGGCCGGCCGATCGCGGGCGCGCTCAACCTGATCGGCGACGACACGCTCTACGGCCGTTATTGGGGGTGCAGCGAGGAGGTGCCGTTCCTCCATTTCGAGCTTTGTTATTATCAGGCGATCGATGCGGCGATCGCGCGCGGCCTCGCGAGCGTCGAGGCGGGGGCGCAGGGCGAACACAAGCTGGCCCGCGGCTACGTGCCGGTGCCGACCTGGTCGGCGCATTACATTCCCGATGCGGGCTTCCGCCGCGCGGTCGCCGATTTCCTGGTCCGCGAACGCGCCGCGGTGGAGAGCGACCAGGCGTATCTCGCCGAACTCGCGCCGTTCAGGCGCGGGGCGGGGGACTAGGCAGCGGGAAGCTCATCGGGCGGCGCGGTGGCAGCAGCTCGGGGTCGATCTTCACCTTGGGTGGGCGGCGGTTGTCGACGCGGTAGAGCACCGAGCGGCCGTCGCGCCAGATCGGCGTCAGCCCGGCGACGAATTCGGGGCCGTAGGGGCCCGGATTGATCAGCCAGACGTAATCGAACGCATCGCGCGGCAGCATCGCCAGCGACAGCCGGAGCGGCCGCCACCATTCGCCGCGGCAGCGCCGGTCGGTGACGATCTCCGACGGATCGTGCGCAAAGCGGCCCGCGGGCGTGTAGCGCACGGTGAGCAGCTGCGCGCCCGCCATCGACCATTGATCGTTGGCATAGGCGTGGCGGCGGACGAGGGCGATACCGGGAATATGTTCGAGCCGCGAATAGGCCCAGTCGTCGTAGCAATGGCGGCCGATCATCGTCACCAGCCGCGCGCCTTCGGGCACATGGTCGAGCGCGGCGAGCGTGCGGTCGTAACTCTTGGCGTAGAGCCAGTAGCTGACCGTCTGCGCCGCCATGCGTATGCCGAAAAAAGCGAGACCGAGCGCCGCCAGCGTCGACGCGCCGCGCAGCGACAGCCCGCGCCGCGGCCGGAGCGCGATCAATGCGATGGCGAGCGCGAAGGGGGCAAGGCGCATGTCGGCATAAGCGGAGCCGAAGACGATGCGCGGCAGCAGCAGATAGACCGCGCACAGGAACAACGCCGACAGGCCGAGATTGCGCGAATATTCGACGCGCGAATCGCGCACGCCCTTCAGCAGGATGACGAACAGAATGGTGACGGAGACGATGTCGAACGCCATCCAGCGGTCGCGCAGCACCATCGTCACCCAGTTGATCTTCGCCTGCCAGTTGAACCAGTCCATCGTCTGGCCGGTGACGTGATCGCCCGATCGCCAGAACACCATCAGCAGGAAGGGCAGCGACAGCGGGAGGCAGCCGAGCCCGGCGCGCACGAACGCACGTGCCCAGTGGCGCGGGCCCCGTTCTTCCTGCGGGCGCGCGGTCATCTGGTCGTGCTGGCGGATCAGCTCCGCGGAAAAGGCGAGCACGCCCAGCACGCCCCAGCCGAAAGTGTGGCAGACCCACAAGGCGCAGGACAGCGGCACGAACAATGCGGCGCGCAAGGTGAGGCGCCCGGTGCGCGCCAGCCGCAGCCACAGCGCGAACAGGTTGAGCGCCAGCGCCATCGACAGCGCGAAGTTCACGAAGCCGAACTGAAACGGATAGCTGTAGGCGAGCGGCAGCGCGAACAGCGCGGTCGCGGGGATGCGGCCATGCACCTCGCGCGCGATCCACAACAGTCCCGATACGGTCAGCGCGGGGATGGCGATGACGATCAGCTTGACCGCCAGTTCCAGCCCGAAGATCGGCGCGAGCGGGATGATGAGAAGGTCGATGCCCAGGTTGCCGATCAGCGACCATCGGAAATCGTACCAGCCGGCCAGCCAAGGATGGCGACCGCCGTCGAGCTGGACGGCGTAGCGACCCATATGGCCGGGCAGATCGACCAAAGGCGGGATCTGCGGCCACAGCAACGGGATGATCGCGACGATCACCATCGCCACGACGAAACTGCGCGTCTGCCACCAGTGCAGCTGTTGGTCCTGCATCATACCGCCTTAGTGCGGCGGCTCACCTCACGACAAGCGCTTCCGCGCTGATGTGGGATGGTTGCATCTCTCCCCTCCCGCGGGCGGGAGGGGAGTGTCTGTCAGGCGTCCCGCCGGCCCAGCAGGCGCAGGCGCAGCGCGTTGAGCTTGATGAAGCCCGCCGCGTCGCGCTGGTCGTACGCGCCCTGATCGTCCTCGAACGTCACGACCTTTTCCGAATAGAGCGAATTGGGCGACTTGCGGCCGACGATATAGACGCCGCCCTTGTACAGCTTGAGCCGCACCGTGCCCGATACCTTCGCCTGGCTGTGGTCGATCGCCGCCTGCAGCATCTCGCGCTCCGGCGAGAACCAGAAGCCGTTGTAGATCAGCTCGGCATAGCGCGGCGCCAGCTCGTCCTTCAGGTGCGCGGCGCCGCGGTCGAGCGTGATCTGCTCGATCCCGCGATGGGCGAGGTGATAGATGGTGCCGCCCGGCGTCTCGTACATGCCGCGGCTCTTCATGCCGACGAAGCGATTCTCGACCAGGTCGAGCCGCCCGATGCCGTGGCGACGACCCAGCTCGTTGAGCTTGGTCAGCAAGGTCGCCGGGCTGGTCGCCTCGCCATTGAGCGCGACGCCGTCGCCGCGTTCGAAATCGATCGTGATGTATTCCGGCGCGTCGGGCGCGTCCTCCGGGTTCACCGTGCGCGAATAGACGTAGTCGGGCACCTCCTGCCACGGATCCTCGAGCACCTTCCCCTCGGAACTGGTGTGGAGCAGGTTCGCGTCGGTCGAGAAGGGCGATTCGCCGCGCTTGTCCTTTGCGACGGGAATCTGGTGCTGTTCGGCGAACTCGATCAGCTTGGTGCGGCTGGTCAGGTCCCATTCGCGCCACGGCGCGATCACCTTGATGTCGGGCGCGAGCGCGTAATAGCCGAGTTCGAAGCGGACCTGGTCGTTGCCCTTGCCGGTCGCACCGTGGCTGACCGCGTCGGCGCCGACCATCTTCGCGATCTCGATCTGGCGCTTGGCGATCAGCGGCCGCGCGATCGACGTGCCGAGCAGGTACAGCCCCTCGTACAGCGCGTTCGAGCGCATCATCGGGAAGACGTAATCGCGCACGAATTCCTCGCGCAGATCGTCGATGAAGATATGCTCCGGCTTGACGCCCGCCATCTGCGCCTTCTGACGCGCGGGCTCCAGCTCCTCGCCCTGGCCAAGGTCGGCGGTGAAGGTCACGACCTCGCAACTGTACGTCTGCTGCAGCCATTTCAGGATCACGCTCGTATCCAGGCCGCCCGAATAGGCGAGAACGACGCGGTTGATCTGATCGGCCACGGCAGCATCCTTTGACGTCTTGGGAAGGGGGAATATCGCCGCGCCCCTAGGGCGAAGGCGCGGCGCGTGCAACGGTTGCGTTCACATCGGGTTTAGGCGCGTGGGGGTAGGGCGGCGCATCGGGTCGCCGCCGACCCCATGTTCTTCGCAGCTTTTCGAAAGTGGCCCATGCGTCCGATCGTCCTTATCCCCCTGCTCCTCGTCGCAACGCCCGCACTGGCGGCGGACAAGACTCCGGCGAAGAGCCCGGCCGCGAAGGGCGCGGCGGCGAAGGTCGATCCGCGCATCCGCGCCGAGTTCGACCGCACCGACACCAACCACGACGGTTTCCTGAGCCGGGAGGAAATCGGCGCGCGCGTCGCGCGGATGGACGTCGGCAAGACCAAGATGCCGCCCGAACAGGCGAAGATGTTCGCCGACCGCTGGTTCACCACGGCGGATGCCAACCACGACGGCAAGGTCTCGCTCTACGAGATGCAGGGTTTGTTCCGCGCGATCGCCTCGCGCTACGACCTCAACCACGACGGCGTCATCAGCCTCGACGAACGTGCCGCGGCGCGCGCCGCGGTGATCGACGGGCCGAAGGGGGCCGCGCCGCAGGGGCGCTGACCCGCGAGTCCCCCCCCGGCGGGCCGGGGCGGAATCAGCTGCGCAGCGCCCGCTCGCCCTCGATCATGTAATCGCGCGTGATCGGCAGTTCGGTGCGGCTGCGCGAGAACTGGATCTGGTAATTGCACATGCCGCCATTCTCGAACGCCATCGCCGCGCCGGCGAGGTAGAAGGTCCACATGCGGTAGAAGCGTTCGTCGTAGAGTGCGACGATCGCATCCCGCGCCGCGACGGTGCGGCGATACCATTCATGCAGCGTGTAGGCGTAGTGCAGTCGCAGTACCTCGACGTCGGTCAGGAACAGGCGCAGCCCCTCGAACGCGGTCATCACCTCCGACAAAGCGGGGTTGTAGCCGCCGGGGAAGATGTATTTCGCCGTCCAGTCGTCGGTGACGCCGGGCTTGCCGAGCCGCCCGATCGTGTGGACCAGCGCGACGCCGTCCGCGGTCAGCAGGTCGCGGCACTTGGTGAAGAAGGTGCGGTATTGCGGCGGGCCGACGTGTTCGAACATGCCGACCGAGACGATGCGGTCGAACTTGCCGCCATGGGTTTCAGGGGCCACCCGGCGATAGTCGATCAGCTCGAAGCGCACCTGGTCGGCGACGCCCGCCGCGGCGGCGCGTTCGCGCGCGATCTTCAGCTGTTCCTCCGACAAGGTGACGCCCAGCACCTCGACCCCGAATTTGCGGTTGAGGTATAGCGCCATGCCGCCCCAGCCGCAGCCGATGTCGAGCACGCGCATCCCCGGCCGGATCGCGAGCTTGGCGGCGATATGCGCCAGCTTGTCCCCCTGCGCCTGTTCCAGCGGGTTGGCGGGATCGGTGTAATAGGCGCAGCTGTATTGCTTGTCCTTGTCGAGGAACAGGTCGTAGAGCCGCGCCGACAGATCGTAATGGTGCGCGACGTTGCGCTTCGACCGGCGTTCCATGTTGACCCGGTCGATCCGGTGCTTGACCGCGGCGGCGGCGCGCGCGGGCGCCGATGCGCCCAGCCGGTCCTGCCCCGCTTCCCACGGATCGTTGCTCGTCATCACCCGGACGAGCGCCATGATGTCGTCGCCATCGACGCTGAGGCTGCCGTCCATGTACGATTCGCCCGCGCCGAGCGAAGGGTTGGCGAGGATGCGGCGGGTGACGCCGCTGTCGTGGAAACGCAGCACGACATGGCCGAGATCGGCGTCGGGAGTGCCGAAGGTGACGGGCGGATGTCCGGGCCGGTGGAGGGTCAGTTCGCCGCGGGTGACGGCGCGGCGGAGGAAGGTGTCGATCAGCGCCATGGTCTGCGTCCGTAACGACCCGGTGGGGCGAAACGCAACCGACATTGGTAAGGGTTACGCCTATTTTATCCTGGTCGTCCGCCTGCGTGAGGCGGCCGACCACCTACTTCGGTCACCCCGGCCGTAGCGCCGAGGTCCCGCTTCATCTCAGGCCGCGAAAGCGGGACCGCGGATCAGGTCCCGGGCGACGATGGAAAAAGGACGACCCGCGTCAGATCCCTGCATACCAGTCGTAATCGACGTTATCCTCCCAATAGCCGCCCTGGCCCTTGCCGATGCCGTCGAGGCTGGCGACCGCATCGATGCCGGTCACGTATTTGGCGTGCTTGTAGCCCAGTTGGCGCTCGACGCGCAGCCTGACCGGCGCGCCGTGCGCGACCTCCAGCCGCCGGCCGTTCATCTTGAGCGCCAGGATCGTCTGCGGGTGGAAAGCGTCGACCGTGTCGATCGATTCGTAATAGGGCTGGCCGTTGTACAGATCGGCGCAGGTGAAGACGACGTATCGCGCGCTGCGCCGCATCCCCGCTGCCTGCAACACATTTCCCAGCATCGGCCCCTGCCACTGGCCGATCGCGCTCCATCCCTCGACGCAGTCGTGGCGCGTGATCTGCGTGCGCGCGGGCATGGCGGCGAGATCGGACAGGCGGAGCGACAACGGCCGGTCGACGAGGCCGCCGACCTTCAGCCGATAGCTGTCGAAGCCGTCGGCGACCATCGCGGCATAAGCGGGGGTGCCGGGATCGCGCGTGCCGTTGGCGCGGAAGATCGGCGACATCTGGTCGGGACGGAATTCGGGGGCGAGCGCGCCGCGGTCCATCAGCGCGCGCTGCAGCCCCTTGTGCATGTCGTCGCCCGCGAACAGGATACGCCGCGCCGCGGGCTGCTGGATCACCTTGTCGCAGCCCGCGAGCAGCAACCCGGCGCCGCCGACGAGCATGTTGCGTCGCTGCAGGATCATTCGGGCACCTTCCACCAGCCGGAGAGCATCGAGCGCAATTCGTTGCCCGCGCCCGCCAGGATGACGAGCACCAGGTGGACCACCGCGAACCCGCCGAGCAGGCTTGCCGCGATGAAGTGGATCGATCGTGCCGACTGGCGATCGCCGGTGACGTCGAGCAGCCACGGCCACGCCGCATCCATCCCCGGCGACAGCGCGAGCCCGGTCAGGATCATCGCGGGCAGCGCCACGAACAGGACGAGGATGTAGCTCCATTTCTGCAAGCTGTTGTACGCGCCCGGATCACGCGCGTCGTGGAAGCGGAAGTTCCAGTGGTCGCGTACGTCGGCGGCAAGATGCGCCGGGCTGACATCGGCGCGGGTCAGGCGCAGGCGGCGGAAATGCCGGTTGGCAATGCTCGCGACCATGAAGGCGGCGAGGCCGAAGGCGAAAACCAACGCGAAGAACAGATGCCAGCGGCGCGAGATGGCGAGGTTGTAGCTCGAGGGGATCGTCAGCCACGCCGGGAACCGCGGCAACGTCGCCCAGGCATGATCGAAGTTCGCACCATAGCGCCCCCAATAGAGCCGCGGATGCGCGTTCGAGATGCCGAGCCCGGAGCCGAGCAGGATGAAGAAGGCGATCGCGTTGGTCCAATGCCACAGCCGCGTGGCGACCGCGTGGCGGCGGATAAGCGTGCCGGGCGGCGGCGGAGCCTGGGGGGCGGATGGCGCGGCATCGGGGGCTGGCGGAACCATGATCCATGTGTAGCATCTAATGCGGCATGACCGAATGGCATTTCTACGAGCCCAGCGCCGGTCACGGCCTGGCGCACGATCCCCTCAATGCGATCGTCGCGCCGCGGCCGATCGGCTGGATCGGCAGCCTTTCCGAAGACGGCGTCGCCAATCTCGCGCCCTACAGCTTCTTCAACCTCGTCAACTACGCGCCGCCGCTGATCGCCTTTTCGTCGATGGGGTGGAAGGACAGCGTCGCCAACATCGCCGCGACGCGGGAATTCACCTGGAACCTCGCGACGCGCGCCCTTGCGGAGGCGATGAACGCCAGCGCCGCGATGGTGCCGGCGGAGGTCGACGAATTCACGCTTGCCGGGCTGGCGACGGCACCCTCGCGCCTGATCGCGCCGCCGCGCGTCGCGGCGAGCCCCGCATCGTTCGAATGCCGGCTGACCCAGCTCATCCGGCTGGAGACGAAGGAGGGGCGCGAACTCGACCAGTGGCTGGTGATCGGCGAGGCGGTGGGCATCCACATCGATACGGCGATGCTGGAGGGCGGCGTCTACCAGACCGCGCGCGCCCGCCCGATCCTGCGCGGCGGCGGACCGGCTGATTATTTCGAGATCGGCGAGGACGCGCTGTTCAGGATGCGGCGCCCGGGTGACGGGCGAGGATAAGAGGGAGTGGCGGCGCCACCGCTCCCTTTCACCCCGTCGTTCAGCAGATCTTGCCGTGCAGGATGTCGCCCGCGGCGATCAGGCCACTGATCACCCAGCCGATCGGCGCGGGCAGCAGCGGCTTGATATAGCCGAGCACGGTCTTCACCAGCGGCCAGTTCTGGCAGAACAATTGCTTGGGATCCGCGCCCAGCGCGGCGGCATCCACCGCCTTTGTATTTTCGCCGCCCATATCGTCGGCCAGCGCCTGCGCGATCCGGAGGCGTTCTTCCTGTGTGAAATCGACCATGACATTCCCCTGTTCACAACCGGCCAAAGCGGTCCGGCGGGGGCATGATCGCACGGCAGGTCGCGCCGCCGGCATGACGACGGCTCCATGGCGGAGCCGGTTCGGTACAATTGCGCCCCCGGTGGAGGCGTCGCCGCTTGCATCCTGCGCAAGCGCGGCGGGCAGCGGAGTCGCGTCAGCCGTAGGCGCGCCAGAAGAAGACCGCGGTCGTCGTCGCGGTGACGAGCAACGTCCAGCCGCGGATCGCCCAGGCGGGCAACCGCGTGCCGACCAGCGCGCCCAGCCAGCCGCCGAGGATCGATCCCACTAGCATCGGCAGGCAGTATCGCCACGCGACCATGCCCGACGCGACGAAGACGATCGTCGCCGCCGTATTGGCGACCGCGAGCATCAGCGTGCGCGGCGCGGCGAGGATCGCGGGATGCGCGCCGGTCAGCACGCCCCACATCGCGGTCAGCATCATGCCGACGCCGCCGCCGAAATAGCCGCCGTAGACGCCGAGCAGCGCCTGCCCCGTCATCACCGCGCGCGGCCCGGCGCGAAAACGGCTCGCCACCCAGTCGGCGGCGCGGCTGCCCAATGCGATGGCGATCGTCGCGGCGAGCAGCAGCCATGGCACGATGACGTCGAACGCGCGCGCCGGCGTCCCCACCAGCAACAGACTGCCGAGGAGGCCGCCCAGGAACGTCACCACCGACAGTGTGCGGATCGGCGCACCGCCGATCGGCGCGAGCCCGGCGCGATAGGTCCAGGCGCTGGCGATCGCGCCCGGCTGTACCGCGACGTTGCTCGTCGCATTCGCCTGTGTCGAGGGCAGGCCGAGCGCGATCAGCGTCGGCATCGTCGCGAACGACCCCCCGCCGGCGAGCGCGTTCATCGCGCCGCCCAGCACGCCCGCGCCGCCCGCCAGCGCGAGCGATGCTAACTCAGCCAAGCGCGGCCATCTTTTCCTCGGCTTCCCGGTCCATCTGCGCGCGGCTCTTCTTCTCGGCGGCGGTCTTCAGCTGGCCGCAAGCGGCGTCGATGTCGCGGCCGCGCGGCGTGCGCACGGGGGCGGAAATCCCCGCCTCGAACACGATGTTCGAGAAAGACCGGATCCGCTCCGGCGTCGAACATTCGTATGGCGCGCCGGGCCACGGATTGAACGGGATAAGGTTGACCTTCGCGGGCAGATCGTACTGGCGCAGCAGGCGGACGAGTTCGCGCGCATCCGCGTCCGAATCGTTCTTGTCCTTCAGCATCACATATTCGAACGTGATGCGCCGCGCGTTGTTGGCGCCGGGATAGTCGGCGCACGCCTGCAACAATTCCTCGATGCCGTATTTCTTGTTGAGCGGCACGATCTCGTCGCGCACGTCCTTGGTGACGGCATGGAGTGAGACGGCGAGGTTGACGCCGATCTCCGCGCCGGCGCGCGCCATCATCGGCACGACGCCGCTGGTCGACAGCGTGATGCGCCGCTTCGACAGCGCGAGGCCGTCGCCGTCCATCACCAGCTTCAGCGCGTCGCGCACCGCATCGAAATTGTAGAGCGGCTCGCCCATGCCCATCATCACGATGTTGGTGAGCAGGCGGCCTTCCGGCTGACTCGGCCATTCGCCGAGCGCATCGCGGGCGAGCATAACTTGGCCCACGATCTCGCCCGGCGTCAGGTTGCGGACGAGGCGCATCGTGCCCGTGTGGCAGAAGCGGCAGTTGAGCGTGCAGCCGACCTGGCTCGACACGCACAAGGTCCCCCGGTCCGCGTCCGGGATGAACACCATCTCGTAATCCTGCCCGTCGGGCGAGCGCAGCAGCCATTTGCGCGTGCCGTCGTTCGACACCTGCGCCTCGACCACATCGGGGCGGCCGATGACGAACCGCTCGGTCAGCCACGGGTGCTGCGCCTTGGCGATGTCGGTCATCTGCGCGAAGTCGGTCGCGCCGCGATTGTACAGCCAATGCCAGATCTGCTTGGCGCGCAGCTTCGCCTGCCGCGCGTCCATCCCCGCCTCGGCCAGCGTCTCGCGCAGCTGCTCCTTCGACAGGCCGATCAGGTCGACGCGTCCGTCCTCACGCAGCGTCGGTGCGCGCGGGACGGGCACAGGATCGATATGGCCCGGAATGGGCATGGGCGGGGACGACACTGTCAGCATGTCCGCCACATAGGCGAAAACGGCCGGGATTTCCACTCCCGGCCGTTCGGCTCAAGCGAGCGGCAGGTACAGTTCCATCACCGCCTCGCTCTCCGGCACGTCGGGGACGAAGGTAAGACGCCGGCCAAACAGCGGCGCATCGCGCAACGCCTCGCCGCTGGCGGGCAGCCAGTCGCGGTAGAGGAAGGTCGCACCCGCCTCGAGCGCGGCATCGCCGCCCGTGACGCGCAGCATCGCGGCGCGGCCGGCGGGGATCGCATCGCGTATGAAACCGGCGGCCTCCGCCTCCGAATCGGGGACGCGATCGGTCGCGACCGCAAGGTCCAAGCGATGGTCGGCGGGCGCGACCGTTTTCGGATCGGTGTGGAACAGATTGTACGTGTCGTGGCGCGCGGGCGGCAGGCGATGCGCCTTGCGAAAGGCGATAAAGCGCCGGATCGCCTCGCCGAGCAGGGCGGGATCGCCGCGATGTTCGAGGACGACGACGGGCACGGCGGGGCAATCGACGATGGCGACGTCGGCAGCGGTGTAGGTGGTCATCATTCGGCTCCTGGCTTGGGACAGCGGCGCAAGCGCCGCCTGCCACGCCGCCCAGTCCGGTGCAGTGCGAAATGCCGCCGGCGCCTGGCCCATCTGCGCGCGAAAGGCGCGGGCGAAGGCATCGGGCGCGTCATAGCCCGCATCGAGCGCGACCGTGGTGACGGCTGTGCCCGCGCGGAACGCAAGCCGGTGCGATGCCCGCGCGATCCGCGACAGGCGGACGTAGCGGTGAAGCGGCATGCCGACGAACGCGGCGAACTGGCGGTGAAAATGATGCGACGAAAAGGCGGCAAGCGCGCTCAGCCGCGCCAGCGACAGGTCGGCGTCGGGATGCCGATCGATATGATCGAGCACCCGCAGCATCCGGTCGCGATAGCGGCGTGCCGCCTCCTCCTGCATCATGTCCCCCGTGTCGTGGCGTGACCGGCGATAGGCGGCCAGATGTGCTCCTGCTCGACCGATCTTGCCTTTGTCGCGCCCGCTAACGCCCGACGCAGCCGAGCCCGGCGGCGTCGATCGCGGTCGCGGCGCCTGCCAGCAGGTAGACGTCGGCGAAGGGCGCGCCGCCGGGGGCGAGCGCCTCGATGCTCATGCTGCGGCCGCTGCGCAGCGCGGCGACGATCGCGCGGTCGCTCGGCGCGTCGGCGGCCCAGGCGTCGCGCGTGTTGGCGACGAGCGCGAAGCGCCGCTCGCCGACGCTGAGCGTGACGGGCGCGGACCGGTCGCGCGCGCGCGACAGGCGGACGTGGAGCGAGGCGCGCAACGGACGGCCTGGCCAGGTCGCGACGCTCGCCCAGCCGTCGCCGCGTCCACCCGCGCGCGCCGGCCGTGCGATCGCGTAGCAGCGCGCGGGCGCGGCGTCGCGGAACGCGCCCCAGCCCTTGTACACGCCGATCGTCTCGCGCGCCGCCGCGGGCGCGGCGAGCAGCAGCAGGACCGGGAGCAGGTGCCGGAGCGTGCGGATGCTCACGCGGGTGCGTGACCCGTGCCGCGGTGGACCAACGTCTCGCGCCCGCCCTCGACCAGCACCAGCGAGCCCTGCGGCAGGCCGGGCGCGATCGGCGGCCCGAAATCCGGATGCGCGGGTGCGTCCGTCATCACCCCGCGCAGCACGCGACTGGTGATGCCATGGCTGATGACCAGCCGGTCGCCGCGGTCGTCGTGCGTGTCCGCCAGCCAGCCGCCGACGCGCGCGGCGATTGCGCGATAGTCCTCGCCGTCGGCGGCGGGGCGCAGCAGGCCGTCGGGGGTGACGACGGGCCCGACCTCGCCGGTCACGTCGGCGTAATAACGCCCGCCCCAGCTGCCCATGCCGATCTCGGTCAGACGCGGATCGGTGCGCGTCGCGTGCCAGTCGAGCTCGAGATGCTCCGCGATCACCGCCAGCGTCTGCAGCGCACGGCCGGTCGGCGATGCCCACAGGGTGAGGGCCGGTCGCGCGCCCAGCAGGTCGCGCAACGCAAGGCCGATCTCGTCTGCCTGCGCGAAACCCGCACGGGTCAGCGGCGTGTGCGGCGTATCGCCCTGCAGCCGGCGTGCGGCGTTGAATACCGTTTCGCCGTGGCGGGCGATGAAGTCGCGGCCGCGGCGAGTGGTGGTGTCTGGCGTCATGGTTCCTGTGTGCCCGCCTGTGGCCGAAAGGCAACGGCTTTGCGCGTTTAGCTGCGGTTCATGCAACGACAGCGTCACTGGCCCATTGGAGCCGTCCGCCGCGGCTTCTGCCGTGGCCTGTCAGTAAAGGAGTAAAGTCATGCGTACCCTCATCATCGCCGCCGTGGCTGCCGGTACGACGCTGTGCGCGATACCCGCCGCCGCCCAGACCACCGGCGCGCCGTTCACCGGCCTGCGCATCGAAGGCGTCGCGGGTTATGACGCGCTGAAGGACGGCCACGACACCAGCGACGGCGTCGTCTATGGCGGCGGCGTCGGCTACGACGTGCGGCTCAACAATCTGGTTGTTGGCGCAGAGGGCGAGCTGACCGGGTCGACCACCGACACGCGTACCAGCAACCTCGTCAACCAGGGCGACCGTTTCCGCGTCGGCATGGGCCGCGACGTCTACCTCGGCGCGCGCGTCGGCGTACCGCTCAACCCGACGACGCTGGCTTATGCCAAGGGGGGCTACACCAACGCGCGCATCGACACGCGCTATACCAGCGGCACCACGGAGGTACGCGACCACACCGACCTCGATGGCTTCCGCCTCGGCGCTGGGCTGGAGCATCAGATGGGGTCGAACACCTATATCAAGGGTGAATACCGCTATTCGAACTACGGCCGCGCCAACGGCTCGGTCGGCAGTTACGACATCGACGCCGATCGCCACCAGATCGTCGCGGGCGTCGGCATGCGTTTCTAAGTGAGGGCGGTGCCGGCCCGCTCCCCTCCCGGCCACCCACATCGTATCCTGATGGGTGGCCGGGAGGGGAGCGGGCCGGCACCGCAAGATGAAGGCGCCGATCCGCGCCGCTTCGGCGGGCAGGGCGCTAACGCGCTGTTAACCGGAATCGCCCGAGGGGTCGGAGTGCTTGCTCCGACCCCTTTTTCGTGGGTAGAGCTATCGACGAACACGCCCCGGTTGCGGGGGACGGGGGTTTACTATCATGAAGGCGACGATCGAACGCGCGACGCTCCTCAAGGGGCTGAGCCATGTCCAGTCGGTGGTGGAGCGCCGCAACACCATCCCCATCCTGTCGAACGTGCTGCTGGAGGCGACGGCGGAAGGCGCGCTCCGGCTGATGGCGACCGACCTCGATCTGCAGATCAACGAATCGGTGCAGGCCGCGGTCGATCAGCCGGGCGCGACGACGGTGTCGGCGCACACCTTGTTCGACATCGCGCGCAAGCTGCCCGAGGGCGCGCAGGTGCAATTGACCGCCGCGGAAGGCCGGATGACGATCGTTGCGGGCCGCGCGCGGTTCAGCCTTGGCACGTTGCCGCGCGACGACTTCCCGGTGATCGCGGAAGGCGAATTGCCGACGCAGTTCGAAATCCCGTCCGAAACGCTGAAGCAGATCATCGACAAGACGCGCTTCGCCATCTCGACCGAAGAAACGCGCTACTATCTGAACGGCATCTTCCTCCACGTCGCCGACGACGGTAGCGAGCCGGTGCTGAAGGCGGCGGCGACCGATGGCCACCGCCTCGCGCGCGTCACGTTGCCGCGGCCCGAGGGCGCGGCGGGCATGCCCGACGTGATCGTGCCGCGCAAATGCGTCGCCGAACTGCGCAAGCTGCTGGACGAGGTCGACGGCTCGGTCGGCGTGTCGCTGTCGGGCACCAAGATCCGCTTCGACCTCGGCAATGCGATCCTGACGTCGAAGCTGATCGACGGCACCTTCCCCGATTACAGCCGCGTCATCCCGACCGCGAACGACAAAATCCTGAAGCTCGATCCCAAGAGCTTCATGGAAGGCGTCGATCGCGTCTCGACGATCGCGACCGAAAAGACGCGCGCGGTGAAGATGGCGCTCGACCGCGACCGGATCACGCTGTCGGTGACCAGCCCGGAGAACGGCACCGCGGCGGAGGAAGTCCCCGGCGACTATACCGCGCTGCCGTTCGAGATCGGCTTCAACAGTCGCTATCTGCTCGACATCCTCGGCCAGATCGACAGCGACACGGTGGAGGTGCACCTGGCCGACGCCGCGGCGCCGACGCTGATCCGCGAGAACGACAAGGCGCCCGCGCTCTATGTCCTGATGCCGATGCGCGTCTGACGCTGTCCGCCCGGCGGTGTCTGCGGAGGCCGAGCGGCGCCCGGGCGGACCCGCCGGGCATGACGCTGTGGTCTACGGCGCTGACCGGCTGCGACCCTAAGGGGTCCCTGGCGATTCGCCCGCATGGGCTCGCCCTTCACCAACCTCTCGCATCCTGGGCGCGGCGTCGCCGCGCTCCCGCATGTGCGTGCCCAGACCACGATATAAAGATATAAGGATATCTTTATATCGTGGTTGACAGCGGCGGTGCGCTGGTGTTCACTTGGCGGGTCGAGGTTCCCCATCCCAGGCATGGCGATGGGGCTAAGACGGGAAGCCGGTGGTGTCCTTCGAGGACAGAGTCCGGCGCTGCCCCCGCAACTGTAAGCGGTGAGCGGCGGCTCCATTTCGTGTCACTGGGCTTTGCAACGAGCCCGGGAAGGCCGGAGCCACCGCAGCGACCCGCGAGCCAGGAGACCTGCCTTTCGACGCCATAACGTTCCTCGGACGGGGGTTCCTCCGGTGGATCGCGCGTGACGCGAAAGCCCGGGGTGCGCGCCGCCATCCGGGGCGATCCCCGCCATGCGTGCTCCTGCCCGATCCCCGCCCGCAACAGCAGGTGAGTCATGACGGATAGCGGGTTCACGTTCACGATCGGCACCATTCCCTTCGACGAGGATTATCGCCCGGCCGACGCGACGCGCGTCACCACGAACTTCGCCAATCTGGCGCGTGGGGAGCGCCGGCGGGACAATCTGCGCAACACGCTGGTGATGATCGATCGCCGGTTCAACGCGCTGATGCATTGGGACAATCCGGCCGGCGATCGTTATGCGGTGGCGCTGACCATCGTATCCGCGGCGTTGCGGATCGGGACGGACGCGGCCGATCCGGCTTTTCCGCTGATCGAGATGCTGCACACCAGCGTCACGGACCGCACCACCGGCACGGTGCACGACGGCATGGTCGGCAACAATTTCTCCTCCTACGTCCGCGATTACGATTTCAGCATCGTCCTGCCCGATCACCAGAAAGCGGGCGGGGCGCCGGCGCGGTTCGGCGAGCTGCACGGCAATCTGTTCAGGCATTTCCTGAACTCAGACGCCTACCGCACGCGCTTCCACAAGGCGCCGGTCATCTGCCTTAGCGTGTCGAGCAAGGAGATGTATCACCGCACCGCGAACGTGCATCCGATCCTGGGCGTGGAATATCGGGCGCAGACGCGTTCGACGACCGACGACTATTTCGCGAAGATGGGGATGACGGCGCGCTATTTCATGCCGCCGCACGGCGCGGCGCCGCTCGCTTTCTACCACATCGGCGACCTTGTCGGGGATTACGGCACCCTCGAACTCGCCAGCACGATCGCGGTGATGGAGACGTTCCAGAAAATCTACCGCCCCGAAATCTACAACGCCAATTCGGTCGCGGCGGAACGCTATCGACCCAGCCTGACCGACCAGGATTATTCGCTGACCCGCATTGTCTACGATCGCGAGGAGCGCAGCCGGCTCGCGGTCGAGCAGGGCCGCTATGCGCGCGACCATCTGATCGTGCCGCACGGCGCGGCGCTGGCGCGCTGGTCCGCGACCCCCAGCCGCTGACAGCTGGCCGCTGACCGCTTTCGAACACCGACAGGATCTTTGCATCATGACCATATTGTTGCCGACGACGACCGCGGGCAGCCTGCCCAAGCCCGCCTGGCTCGCGCAGCCCGAGACCCTCTGGTCGCCGTGGAAGCTGGAGGGTGCGGCACTGGCCGCGGGCAAGCAGGACGCGCTGCGCCTCGCGCTCGACGACCAGCGGCGCGCCGGCATCACGATCGTCGGCGACGGCGAGCAGACGCGCCAGCATTTCGTCACGACCTTCATCGAACATCTGAGCGGCGTCGATTTCGACGCGCGCCGGGTGGTGCGGATCCGCGATCGCTACGACGCCAGCGTGCCGACCGTCGTCGGCGCGGTCGCGCGGCCCGCGCCGGTCTTCATCGAGGATGCCAGATTCCTGCGCGCGCAGACGGACCAGCCGATCAAATGGACGCTGCCCGGGCCGATGACGATGATCGATACGCTATACGATGCGCATTACGGCAGCCGCGAAAAGCTCGCCTGGGAATTCGCGCGGATCCTGAACGAGGAAGCGCGCGAGCTGGAGGCGGCGGGCGTCGACATCATCCAGTTCGACGAGCCCGCCTTCAACGTCTTCTTCGACGAGGCGAACGACTGGGGCATCGCGACGCTGGAACGCGCCGCGCAGGGGCTGACCGCGGAAACGGCGGTGCACATCTGCTATGGCTATGGCATCGCCGCCAATACCGAATGGAAGAAGACGCTGGGCCCGGAATGGCGCCAATATGAGCGGACCTTCCCCAATCTGCAGAAGTCCGCCATCGACATCGTCTCGCTCGAATGCCGCAATGCGCGCGTGCCGATGGACCTCCTCGAGCTCATCCGCGGCAAGAAGGTGATGGTGGGCGCGATCGACGTCGCGACCGACACGATCGAAACCGCCGAAGAGGTCGCCGAGACGCTGCGCGCCGCGTTGCGCTTCGTCGACGCCGACAAGCTCTATCCTGCGACCAATTGCGGCATGGCGCCGCTGTCGCGCGCGGTCGCGCGTGGCAAGCTGGCGGCGCTGGGCGCGGGGGCGGCGATCGTGCGCGCGGAGCTGATGCACTGATCCGCGCGCGAACGGCGTGCGGCGGGACTTGTCTTCGCGCCGAAGTTTCTTATACTGACATCATTGTCAGTAGGAGTCGCAAGTCCCCATGGCCAAGCTTCCCCCCTTCCCCGGCACCACCGGTCGCCGCGCGTGGCGCACCGCCTTCGATGCGCTCGGCAAGCTGCTCGCCAACGGCGACGACACGGGCCAGGTGTTTCGCATCATGCGCTCGCTCAACGTCGGCGACACCGCACGTGCCTATGGCCGGCTGCTCGCGACCAGCGAGGGCGGGCGCATGGCCTATGAACGGGTCGAACTGGCGCAGCGCTTTTCCGACCGCGATTGGGTCGCGACGTTTGCGCCGGGCACCGTCGGCGCGGCCTATCGCGACTTCCTCGCCACCACCGGCTATTCCGCCGACGGGCTGGTCGAGGTGAGTCGCCTCGATGCCGACCAGATCGACGTCGTCCACCCTTATGCCTGGATGGGCCGGCGCACGCGCGACGTGCACGACATCTGGCACGTCCTCACCGGTTACAAGGCGGACGAGACGATGGGCGAGGCGTGTCTCGTCGCCTTTTCCTACGCCCAGACGCGCGGGCTCGGCTGGGCGTTCATCGCGGGCGGTGCGGCGCTCAAGTCGCTGTTCGTGACCAAGAATCACCTGTTCGCGAAGGCGGTGCTCGAGGGCTATCGCAACGGCAAGCGCGCCGACTGGCTGCTCGGCGAGGATTACGAGGCGCTGATGGACGAGCCGCTCGATGCGGCGCGTGCCCGGCTGCGTATCGCCGAACCGCTCGCCTACCGGCACGCGCAGATCGCGCTGGGCGACCAATTGTCGTCCTACGCCAGTGCGATGAAGGAACGCGCCGCCGCGCTCGCCTAAGCGCCGCGGATGCTGCTAGGCGCGGACGCGATGCTGTCGCGCCTCGCCCTCACGGATTTCCGCAACCATGCCGCGCTGGTGCTGACGCCCGGTCCCGGGTTCGTCGTGCTGACGGGCGAGAATGGCGCGGGCAAGACCAACGTGCTGGAGGCGGTGTCGCTGCTCGCGCCCGGCCGCGGCCTGCGCCGCGCGGCGCTCGCCGACATGGCGCGGCAGGACGGGCCGGGCGGGTTCGGTGTCGCCGCGATGCTGGGCGGCGAGGATGTGGACCTCGCGACGGGGACGCTGGCGGGCGCGCCCGAGCGGCGATTGGTCCGCATTCAGGGCACGGGCGCGACCGCCAATGCGCTCGCCGAATGGCTCACCGTGCTGTGGCTGACCCCCGCGATGGACCGTCTGTTCGTCGAACCGGCGGGCGAGCGGCGACGCTTTCTCGACCGGCTGACCTTGGCGCTCGCGCCGTCGCACGCCCAGCATGCCGCGCGCTACGAGGCGGCGATGCGCGCGCGCAACCGCCTGCTGGCCGAGGATGCGCGTCCCGATCCTGCCTGGCTCGGCGCACTCGAGGGGCAGATGGCGGAGCATGGCGAGCGGGTGGAAGTTGCGCGGCGCAACACCGTCGATGTGCTCGCCGAGGCGCTGGCGACGCAGCCGGAGGGGCCGTTCGCGCGCGCCGGCCTGGCGCTCGACGGGTGGCAGGGGGATGCGGATCGCCTGCGCGCCGACCTCGGCGCCGGCCGCGCGCGCGATGCGGCGGCGGGGCGCGCGCTGACCGGTCCGCACCGCAGCGACCTCGTCGTTACGCATCTGGGCAAGGGGCAGGCGGCGGCGCTGTCGTCGACGGGCGAACAGAAGGCGCTGCTGCTCGGGATCGTGCTCGCGCATGCCGAACTCGTCGCGACGCGCGTCGGCCGCGCACCCGTGCTGCTGCTCGACGAGGTCGCCGCGCATCTCGACCCGCGTCGCCGCGCCGCCTTGTTCGAACGGCTGGCGGGGCGCGGGCAGGTGTGGATGACCGGCACCGAGCCCGCGCTGTTCGACGCGATCGGGGCGGAGGCGACCCGCGTCGCGCTGGGCGGCGGCTGAACGCCGCCTGTCGATGCGACTCATCGCAAGTTCAAGGCGTTTGGCCCACTTCGCCCCGGCAGAGAGCGGGGATTCGAAGGAGAAAACGCCATGAAGATGCTGATCACCGCCGCGACCGCCGCCGCTTTGGTCGCCGGTTTCGCCACGCCCGCCGGCGCGCAGGGGCGCTGGGACTGGGGTCCGGGCGACCGCCCCTATCGCCTCGTCGGCCCCGGCGTGCGCATGCTCTTTCCAGAATTGCGGATGAACCCGCGCGGCCGTGCATTCGTGATGCGCAATTTCGACTGGGACCATGATGGTATCATCTCCCCGCGCGAGGCGGACGCCGCCAACCGCGCCTTTGCCGAGGTTGCCGGCCCGCGCCGCGACCGGTTCGATTGGGATGCGCGCCGCCCGGTGGTGGTGGAGGAGCGCACGACGGTGATCGAGCGCGGGGCGCCGGCGGGCGGCTGGGATCGCCGCGCGATGCACGATTACGGTTTCCGCCAGACGCCGCGCGGCGCGACGCTGACGCTGCAGGAGGATGTGCTGTTCGCGACCGACAGCGACCGGTTGCGCCCCGGCGCGATCGAGAAGCTGCGTCCGCTTGCCGCCTATCTGCGCGCCAATCCGGGCGTGCGCGTCGCAATCGACGGCTATACCGACAGCCGCGGCACCGATGCGCATAATCAGGACCTGTCCGAACGCCGCGCTGCCAGCGTGCGGATGGCGTTCGACCAGATGGGCGTCACCCGCGCGCGCTTCAGCGTCGTCGGCCATGGCGAGCGCGACCCCGTCGCCAGCAATGCGACCGCGGCGGGCATGCGCCAGAACCGCCGTGTCGAGGTGACGTTGCTCGGCCGCCGCGCGACGGAATTCGCGCGCTACTGACGGGCAGCCGCAGGTCACCGTCACCCCGGCCGGAGAGCCGGGGTCCCGCTTCTTTCGACAGAAAGGCAGCGGGACCCCGGGTCAAGCCCGGGATGACGGCGATATCGGGGCATTTCGCTTTCGTTACAGCCGTCCGATCCCTATATCGGCCGCATGGCAGAACCCCAGAATAGCGAATACGGCGCCTCCTCGATCAAGGTGCTGAAGGGCCTCGACGCGGTGCGCAAGCGGCCCGGCATGTATATCGGCGACACCGACGATGGATCGGGCCTCCACCATATGGTGTTCGAGGTCAGCGACAATGCGATCGACGAGGCGCTGGCGGGTCATTGCGACCGGATCGACATCCAGCTGAACGCCGACGGGTCGGTCAGCGTGACCGACAACGGCCGCGGCATCCCGACCGGCATCCACCCCGAAGAGGGCGTCAGCGCGGCCGAGGTCATCATGACCCAGCTGCACGCGGGCGGCAAGTTCGAGAACACCAGCGACGATAATGCCTACAAGGTGTCCGGCGGCCTGCACGGCGTCGGCGTATCGGTGGTCAACGCGCTGTCGGAATTCCTCGACCTGACGATCTGGCGCGATGGCGAGGAGCATTACATGCGCTTCGCGCATGGCGATGCGGTCGCTCCGCTCAAGGTGGTGGGCAAGGCGGAGCCGGGCCAGAAGGGGACGCGCGTCACTTTCCTGCCCAGCCCGGCGACGTTCAAGATCACTGAATTCGACTTCGACAAGCTCGAACACCGCTATCGCGAGCTCGCCTTCCTCAATTCGGGCGTGCGCTTGTTCCTCACCGACGCGCGGCACGAAGAACCCAAGACGGTCGAACTCTATTACGAAGGCGGGATCGCCGCCTTCGTGAAGTGGCTGGACCGGGCAAAGTCGCCGCTGTTTCCCGAACCCATCGCCATCCATGGTCAACGCGACGCGATCGGCATGGACGTCGCGCTGGAATGGAACGACAGCTATTACGAGAACGTCCTGGCGTTCACCAACAACATTCCCCAGCGCGACGGCGGCACACACATCGCGGCGTTCCGCGCGGCGCTGACCCGCACGCTCAACAATTATGCCGACAAGTCGGGCCTGCTCAAGAAAGAGAAGGTGACGCTGACCGGCGACGACATGCGCGAGGGGCTGACCGCGATCGTCTCGGTCAAGCTGCCCGATCCGAAGTTCAGCAGCCAGACCAAGGACAAACTGGTATCCTCGGAAGTCCGCCAGCCGCTCGAATCGCTGATCGCAGACAAACTGGCCGACTGGCTGGAGGAAAATCCCCAGAACGCCCGCGCGATCGTCGCCAAGATCATCGATGCCGCCGCGGCGCGCGAGGCGGCGAAGCGCGCGCGCGAGCTGACGCGGCGCAAGGGCGTGATGGACATCGCCTCGCTCCCCGGAAAGCTCGCCGACTGCCAGGAAAAGGACCCTGCCAAGTCCGAACTGTTCCTGGTCGAGGGCGATTCGGCCGGCGGATCGGCCAAGCAGGGCCGCGACCGCCATTTCCAGGCGATCCTCCCCTTGCGCGGCAAGATCCTCAACACGGAACGCGCGCGCTTCGACCGGATGATCTCGTCGAAGGAGATCGGCACATTGATCCAGGCGATGGGCACCGGCATCGGCCGCGACGACTTCAACGCCGACAAATTGCGCTACCACAAGATCGTCATCATGACGGACGCCGACGTCGACGGCGCGCATATCCGCACGTTGCTGCTGACCTTCTTCTATCGCCAGATGCCCGAGCTGATCGAGCGCGGGCACCTCTTCATCGCGCAGCCGCCGCTGTACAAGGCGACGCGCGGGCGCTCCGAAGTCTATCTGAAGGATGATGCCGCGCTGGACGACTATCTGGTCGAGGCGGGCGTGGGATCAATGGTGTTCGAGACCGCGGGCGGCCCGCGCTCGGGCAGCGACCTCAAGGCGCTCGTCGATCATGCGCGGCGGATGCGTACGCTGATGCGCTACGTCCCTCGGCGCTACGACGCGTCGATCATCGAGGTGCTGGCGCTGGGCGGCGCGCTCGACCCGACCTTCACGCGCGACCAGCGCGCGGCGAGCGTCGCAGAGGTGACGCGTCGCCTCGATGCGGGCGACGACGAGGCGAAATGGACCGCGCGGCTGACCGAGGACGGCGGCATCCACTTCGAGCGGCGGTGGCGCGGCGTCACCGACCATCACATCGTCGAGGCTACTTTCCTCGCGAGCGCGGAGGCGCGCAAGCTGCATACGCTGGCGAGCGAAGAGGCGGACAGCTTTGCCGCCGCGGGCAAGCTCGTGCCGATGAAGGGGCAGGCGGAGGCGTCGGACGATCCGACCGACGAGGATGCGCAGCTGCCGACCACGCTGGCACGCGGCGAATCGCGGGTGGCGCGGCCGTCGCAATTGCTCGACGCGATCCTGGCGTCGGGGCGCAAGGGCCTGTCGATCCAGCGCTACAAGGGCCTGGGCGAGATGAACGCCGAGCAATTGTGGGAAACCACGCTCGACCCCGCCAACCGCACGATGCTGCGCGTCACCAGCGATGACGTGTCGGCCGCCGACATGATCTTCACCCAGTTGATGGGCGAGGTGGTCGAGCCGCGGCGTGAGTTCATCCAGGACAATGCGCTGAACGTCGCCAACCTCGACGTCTGACCGTCCTCCCCGTCACCCCGGATCAAGTCCGGGGTGACGGGGAAAGCCAAGATTACGCGCGGACCACAGGAGACAAAGATGAAGACCGCACTCGTCACCGGCGCGACCGCCGGTATCGGCGCCGCCACCGTCCGCGCGCTCGCGGGCGCGGGTTGGCATGTCGTTGCCACCGGTCGCCGCGCCGACCGGCTCGAGGCGCTTGCCGGAGAGTTCGACGGCCGCGTCCACGCCGCCGCCTTCGACGTGCGCGATGCGGATGCGATGACCGCGGCGCTCGACGCGCTGCCCGATGCGTTCCGGGGCATCGACCTGCTCGTCAACAACGCCGGCCTCGCGCTCGGCACCAAGCCCGCGCAGGACGCCAGCCTCGACGATTGGCGCACGATGATCGACACCAACGTCACCGCGCTCGTCGCGATCACGCACCGGCTGCTGCCGACGCTGATCGAACGCAAGGGCGGGATCGTCAACCTGTCGTCGGTCGCCGCGACCTATCCGTACACCGGCGGCAACGTCTATGGGGGTACCAAGGCGTTCGTGAAGCAGTTCACGCTCGGCCTGCGCAGCGATCTCGCCGGCACCGGCGTGCGCGTCGCGTCGATCGAGCCGGGGATGGTCGAGACGGAGTTCACATTGGTGCGCACGGGCGGCAACCAGCAGGCGTCGGACGCGCTCTACGGCGGCGCGGATCCGATGACGGCGGAGGATATCGCCGCGACCGTGCTGTGGATCGCCACGCTGCCGCCGCACCTCAATATCAATTCGCTGGAGCTGATGCCGGTCAGCCAGTCGTTCGCCGGCTTCCAGGTGGCGCGCAAGGGGTGAGCGGTCAATCCTCCCCGCTTGCGGGGAGGGGGACCAGCGCAGCTGGTGGAGGGGGGTATCCGCAGGCGCTTCGCTGCGTGGAGGTCCCCCCGTCAGGCCTGCGGCCCGCCACCTCCCCGCGTGCGGGGAGGATTAGGGAGTCATTGTGCCCGCGCCCGCTTCGCCGACCCGTGGTAAGCGCCCAGCGCAGCACGGATGCGACGCCCGCCATCCCCGCGCGGACGACGGGGCGGTGGATCGGCGGCCGTTCCAACCGGTGCATCGCCTTCGCCCACTCGGGCAGCAACGCGATGCCGCCTTCCAGCATCAGCGCCTGCGCCGGCGCCATCGCGGCGCTCGCGGGCCGCTGCCGCAGCAGTGCGCGGGCGACCTCGCGTGTGCGGTGATCGGCGCGCAACTGCGGTCGGATGGCGCGGAAATACGCCTCCACTGCCGCGCGCGACCGCGGCACACAGGTTGCGCCCAGCCGTTCGGCGATGATCGCGACTTCGGCGAGATACCGGTCCTGTTCCGCCGCCGACATGTCGGGATCGCGATACCGGCGATAGGCCGCGAGGAACATCGTCACCTCGGCGACGTGCACCCAGGTGAGCAGGGCGGGATCGTTGGCGCTATACGGCGTGCCGTCGGGTAGCGTGCCGGCGACGCGATCGTGGATCGCCCGCACCCGGGCGATCAGTCCTTCCGCGGTCGCGGTCGATCCATAGGTCGTGCCCGAGATGAACTGCGCCGTCCGCCGCAACCGCCCGAGCATATCGCGGCGGAAGTTCGAATGGTCCCACACGCCCGCCAGCGCGCCGGGATGCAACATCTGCAGCAGCAGGGCTGCGACGCCGCCCGCCATCATCGCGGTAAAATCGGAATGAACCCGCCACGCCGTCGATGCGGGTCCGAACAGCCCGTCGTCGCCCGCCGGCCGCGTCAGGTCGACGCCGCCCTCGCCGAAGCCGACCAGTCGATGGATTTGGCCCTGAATGGCGTCGCGAATATCGCCCATGGCTATCATTTAGTGTAGCACGGCCGCCAAACTAGCGACGGAGACGGATGATGCGGTGGATCGGTGCGATAGCGCTCGCGGCGCTCGGCGGTGCGGCGATGGCGCAGGGGCCGGCGGCGAAGGCGCCCGTGGTCAAAGGGCCCGCCAGCGCGCTCGTCGCCCGCGCGCTCGCCGATCCCGCGCGCGCCGACCAGCAGGGCGACGACGAGCGGCGCCAGGCGGCGGCGGTCGTCGCCTTTTCCGGGGCGAAGCCGGGCGATAGCGTGATCGATTACTTGCCGGGCAGCGGCTACTGGACGCGCATCTTCAGCGGCGTCGTCGGGCCGAAGGGGCACGTCTACGCCTATTGGCCTGCCGCCGCCGCGGCGCGGGCGGAAAAGAGCGTGGCCGCGCTCAAGGCACGCGGCCTCGCCAACGTGACCGCAGAGGTGCAGCCGACCAACCTGCCGACCGCGACGCAGCCCGTCGACCTGTTCTGGACGGTGCAGAATTATCACGATGTCCCCAATGCGGGCGCGGGCGAGCCCGTGCTGCGCGCGTTCGACACCGCTGTGTTCAAGCTGCTGAAGAAGGGCGGCACCTACGTCATCATCGACCATGCCGATGCGGCGGGCACGGGCCTTGCCGACACGCGCACCAAGCATCGCATCGATCCGGCCCTGGTACGCCGCCAGGTCGAATCGGTCGGGTTCCGCTTCGCCGGCGAGAGCAAGGTGCTCGCCAACCCGGCGGACGACCACAGCAAGCCGGTGTTCGACCCGAGCATTCGCGGCCACACCGACCAGTTCGTCTACAAGTTCAGGAAGCCCTGAGGCTGGCGCGTTCTATCCCGTCACCCCGGCCTTGAGCCGGGGTCCCGCTTTTTGGTACGGTCATCAGTAAGCGGGACCCGGATCAGGTCCGGGGTGACGAGGGGGGCGTCGCCGTCACCCCCGCCGGTCGAACGCCGCCAGTTCATAGGCTATCGACGCCTCGACCAGCCGCTCCCACAAATCGGCGACCACATGGTCCGGCACGCCCAGCCGCGCCGCCTCGGCGCGCGCGTTGGCGATCACCGCGGCTTTGCGCGCCTCGTCGCGCACATGGCCGCGTTCCGGCTTGATGCGCGCGGCGGCATCCATATAGGCGAAGCGGCGCGCGAGCAGCGCGACGAGGTCGCGGTCGAGCGCGTCGACGCCGGCGCGCACCTCGGTCATGGTGGTACAGTCCGGGCCGGGCAGGATCGTCGTCATCGCCGCGCTGTGCCGGGGCGGGGCGCACCTGTCCAGCTTGACTTGTCGCGGCCCGCCCGCTACGCGGCCGCCTTCGCAACCGCCCCCGCATCCCGGTGAAGCGGCGGGCCTGCCCTCATCAGAGACCAGCAGAGCGATACCGGGACCACCCCCGCGCCTTCGGGCACGGGATACGTCATTGTCGTTGCTAAGGAATACACATGTCGAAGCGTGCAAGCGCCAAGTACAAACTCGACCGGCGCATGGGCGAGAACATCTGGGGCCGCCCGAAGAGCCCGGTCAACAAGCGCGAATACGGCCCCGGCCAGCACGGCCAGCGCCGCAAGGGCAAGGTGTCGGACTTCGGTCTGCAGCTGCGCGCCAAGCAGAAGCTCAAGGGCTATTACGGCGACGTCACCGAAAAGCAGTTCCGCGCCTGCTACACCGAGGCGGCGCGCATGAAGGGCGACACCAGCCAGAACCTGATCGGCCTGCTCGAGCAGCGTCTCGACATGATCGTCTATCGCGCCAAGTTCGCGCCGACAATCTTCGCGGCGCGCCAGCTGGTCAGCCACGGCCACATCCGCGTCAACGGCGTGAAGTGCAACATCGCGTCGCGCCGCTGCTACATCGGCGACGAGATCTCGCTGGGCAAGAAGGCGCAGGAAATGGCGCTGGTGCTCGAGGCGCAGAGCCTCGCCGAGCGCGACGTCCCCGACTATGTCGCGCCCGACGGCACCGCCAAGGTGACGCTGGTCCGCGTGCCCACGCTGGACGAGGTCCCCTATCCGGTGAAGATGGAGCCGAACCTGGTGGTGGAATTCTACTCGCGCTAAACGCGAGGAATTGCACCGCCGGGCGGCCGGCGGCGCCGGAAGCGCCGTCCGACGACGCGGGATTCACTCCCGCGTCGGCCCGAGGTTTCAAGAAGAGGGCGGTCCTTCGGGGCCGCCCTTTTTCGTTGCCTCGCCGCCCGGCCATCCCCTGCATGACGCACCGCGGGGCTCGCATGCGCGACGCGCCTGAGCCTCCACCGTGGACAACCACCCTGCCGCGCGGCACAAGACCGGCCATATCGCCATGCCGGAGTCCTTGATGCGCCGTCCTTTTCTCGCCGCCCTCCTCGTCGCTGCCGCCGCAACCCCCGCGCTCGCGCAGACGATGCCGCAAATCTCCGTCGAGACGATGAAGGAGGTGACCAAGACCCTCTCCTCCGACGCGTTTGAGGGCCGCGCGCCGGGTAGCGCGGGCGAGACGAAGACGCTCGCCTACCTCCAGCAGCAGTTCGAGAAGGCGGGGCTGAAGCCCGGCAACAAGGGCAGCTGGCTGCAGGACGTGCCGCTGGTCGAGATCACCGCGAAGAACGTGACGCCGCTGACGATCACCGGCGGCAAGACCCCGCTCAGCCTCGCCTACGGCGCCGACATGGTCGTCGGCACCTATCGCGTCACGCCGCATATCGACGTGAAGGACAGCGACGTCGTCTTCGCCGGCTACGGCATCGTCGCGCCGGAAAAGGGCTGGAACGATTACGCCGGCCTCGACGTGAAGGGGAAGACGGTGATCGTCCTCATCAACGATCCCGACTGGCAGACGAAGGATCTGAAGGGTCCGTTCAACGGCCGCGCAATGACCTATTACGGTCGCTGGACGTACAAATATGAGGAAGCGGCGCGGCAGGGCGCGGCGGCGGTCATCATCGTCCACCAGACGGAGCCCGCGGCCTACGGGTGGAACGTCGTCCGCTCCAGCAACACGGGGCCGGCGCATGTCGCCGATGCCGCGAACGGCCATATGGACGACACCGCCGCGCACGGCTGGATGCAGCTCGACAAGGCGCGCGCGCTGTTCGCCAGCGCGGGCAAGGATTTCGACCAGCTCGCCGCCGCCGCGAAGGTCAAGGGCTTCCGGCCCGTGCCGCTCGGCGTGAAGGCGTCGGTGTCGTTCGACAATTCCATCACCAAGCAGGTGTCGCACAATGTCGTCGGCATCCTGCCGGGCAAGACCGCGCCGAACGAATATGTGCTGCTGTCGGCGCATTGGGATCACCTGGGCCGCTGCACGCCGGTCAATGGCGACGACATCTGCAACGGCGCGATCGACAACGCGGACGGCACCGCCGCGCTCGTCGCGCTGGCGCAGGCGAACGCCAAGGCGGGGCCGGCGCGCCGGTCGATGGTGTTCGTCGCGCTGACCGCGGAAGAATCGGGGCTGCTCGGCTCCGCGTATTATGGTGACAATCCAGTCTATCCGCTGGCGCAGACGGTCGGCGGCGCGAACATGGATGCGCTGGCGATGTACGGCCCGTCGAAGGACGTGATCGTCATCGGCCCGGGCAAGTCGGAGCTCGACCGCTATCTCGCCGCCGCGCTGAAGCGCCAGGGCCGCACTGCGACGCCCGAACCGACGCCGGAAAAGGGCTTCTACTATCGCTCAGACCATTTCAGCCTGGCGAAGCACGGCGTGCCGATGGTCTATTTCGAAACGGGCCAGGACCTCGTCACCGGCGGCCGCGCGGCGGGCGCGGCGGCGGCGAAGGATTACGAGGAACATCGTTACCACGCCCCTCAGGACGAATATGACCCCAAGTGGGACTGGCGCGGGGTGGAGCAGGACGTCCAGCTCTATTACATGATCGCGCGCGATCTGGCGGACGGACACGACTGGCCGAACTGGGTGCCGGGCGACGAGTTCCGCGCGATCCGTGACAAGAGCCGCGCAGGAGCGACACAGTGACGAGCCAGCTGACCCGCCCCCCGACCCCGCCCGCCGAATGGGCACCGCACAAGGCGGTGTGGATCGGTTTTCCCAGCCACGCCGAGCTGTGGGCCGAGGATCTCGAGCCGGCGCGCGCCGAGGTCGTCGCCTTCGCGCGCGCCGTCCATGCCGACGGCCGCGGTGAAAAGGTGATCCTCGTCGCCGCCGATGCGGAGGCGGGGATGGCGGCGGAGCGGATGGCGCCCTTCGCCGATGTCGTGGTGGAGCCGTTCGGCGACATCTGGCTGCGCGACACCGCGCCGATCCTGCTGAATAACGGCGAGGCGGCCGATTTCGATTTCAACGGCTGGGGCGGGAAATACGATCTGCCCGGCGACGATTCGATCGGGCTCCGGCTCGGCCAGTCGATCGGCGCGAAGGTCGGCTATTGCAACTGGGTGCTCGAAGGCGGCGCGATCGACGGCGACGGCGCGGGCACGGTGGTGACGACCGAGCAATGCCTGCTCAACCCCAATCGCAACCCGGCGATGACCAAGGCGGACATCGAGGCACGGCTGCGCGACGACCTGGGCTTTACGCGCGTCGTCTGGCTGGGTGACGGCCTGCTCAACGACCACACCGACGGCCATGTCGACAATCTCGCCCGCTTCGTCGGCGAGGGCCGCGTCGCCCTGCCGAAGGCGGCGGAGAACGACCCCAATTGGCAGGTCTTCCAGCATGCCGAGCGCGATTGCCGCGCCGCGGGACTGGAGGTCGTGCTGATCCCCTCGCCCGGCCGCGTGCTGCGCGACGAGGAGGTCGTGCCGGCGAGCTACATGAACTTCTACATCGGCAATGCCGCGGTCGTCGTGCCGCTTTACGGCAGCGAGAACGATCAGGCTGCGGTGCGGGCGATCCAGGCGATCTTTCCGGATCGCGCGGTCGTCGGCCTGCGCGCCGATCATATCCTGACCGGCGGTGGCAGCTTCCACTGCATCAGCCAGCAGATTCCGGCGTGATGGACGCGGCGCCGCCACGGCCGTAATCCGAAGACACGAAAAAAAACCGGGGAGCGGACGATGCGTACAGCGATCACGACGTCCAGTCATCGCGAGCCGCGTCGCCTGGTGCTCGGCACGATGCTGCCCGTCGCGGCGATCTGGGGAAGCGCGCTGGCGGTGCGCAGCGCGCTCGCGCTCGAACATCCTCGCATCGCCGCGCTGGTGTTTCTTTGGATCGCCTGCGACGCGTTGACGCTCGGGCTGCTCGCCCACTACCGTCGGCCGTTGCCGCGGCAGGTGCTGGCGACGCTCGCCGGCGGCGTCTTTGCAGCCTGGATGCTGTCGCCGGCGCCGCTGCGGGAGGCGGTGAGCGCGATGCCGTGGCTCGCCGCGGCGATGCTGGCGGTCGTCGCGCTGCACGTCGGCGTCCGGCTGGTCCGCGCGGGCGCGCTGTTGCCGAACGCCGATCTGCGCCGGACGGAGGGGTGGCGCCTCTTGCTGGGGGAGATGCTGCCGATGTCGGTCGCGCGCGTGCTGGTTGCGCAGGTCGGTCTGCTGCACCTCGCCCTGTTCCGCTGGAACGCGCCGGCGGACGTCCCTGCAGAGGCGCGCGGCTTCGCCTATCACCGCCAGCTCGCGCCGATGATGATCGCATTGACGTTGCTGTCGGTGATCGAGATCGGCGTTACGCATCTTGTGGTTCGCCATTGGAGTCACCTGGCCGCAACGATCATGGCCGTCGTCGGCGGATGGTCGCTGCTCTACCTCATCGGCCTCATCAAGTCGCTGCGGCTGCGGCCGGTGCTGCTGACGCCGACGGGCGTCCATCTGCGCGTCGGTATGCTGGTCGATCGCCTGGTGCCCTATGCGGACATCGCCCGGATCGAGGCGGAGCCTGCGGGCGACCGCGTCCGCGCTGCCGATACGCTCAACGTCGGCCTGCTCGCCTGGCCCAATCTGATGGTGCATCTGCGCCAGCCGGTGCCGCGACGCGGACTGTTCGGTCCCCGGCCGCCGCTCGCTGCCATCGCCTTCCGCCTTGACGATCCCGCGCCATTCGTGCGGCTGCTGCGCTGGCGACTGGGGCAGGCGGCGTGACGCGCCCCGGCGGGCGGCGATGCTCGCGCTGATCGTCCGCGCCCTGCTGTCGGGGCTCATCGTCGCGCTGGTCGCGACGATTGCCCGGCGCAGCCCGGCGGCGGGGGCGCTCGTCGCCTCGCTGCCGCTCGTCTCGGTGCTCGGCATGATCTGGCTATGGCACGACACGCGCGATCCCGTGCGGCTCGCGGATCACGCGCAGGCGACCTTGTGGTACGTATTGCCGTCGCTGCCCATGTTTCTCGTCATCCCGGCGCTGCTCCGCCACGGCGTCGGCTTCTGGCCGGCGCTCGGGGGTGGTTGCGCTGTCACGGTAGCGCTCTATCTCGCCACCGTCGCGATCGCCGCGCGATTCGGCGTTACGCTTTAGGACCTGCCATGACCGAAATTACCGTCGCCGCGCTGCAGCTGGCGTTTTCGAACGACATCGACGCGAACCTCGCCAACGTGTCGCGTTTGGTGCGCGAGGCGGCGGGGCAGGGTGCACAGGTGATCCTGCCGCCCGAACTCTTCGAGGGGGAATATTTCTGCCGTGTCGAGGACGAGGGGCTGTTCGCCAATGCCGCGCCGGTCCACGCGCACAAGGCGGTGCTGGCGATGCAGGCGCTGGCCAAGGACCTCGGCGTCACCATCCCCACCAGCTTCTTCGAGGCGGACGGGCCGCATTATTACAACAGCCTGGCGATGATCGGCCCCGACGGCGGCGTGCAGGGCGTCTATCGCAAGAGCCATATCCCCGACGGCCCAGGGTACGAGGAGAAGTTCTATTTCCGCCCCGGCAACACCGGGTTCAAGGTATGGCCGGCGCCGCCGCAGGCGCCCGGCTGGACGCTCGGCGTCGGCGTCTGCTGGGACCAATGGTATCCCGAGACGGCACGCGCGCTCATGCTGATGGGTGCGGAGTTGCTCTTCTACCCGACCGCGATCGGCAGCGAGCCGCATGACACCAGCCTCGACACCGCGCGGCTGTGGCGGCGCGCGATGGTGGGCCATGCGGTCAGCAACGTTGTGCCGATCGTCGCGGCGAACCGTGTCGGCGTCGAACACGACCAGACCTTCTACGGCACCAGCTTCATCGCCGACGAGCGCGGTGATATCCTCGCCGAACTCGACCGCGAGGAAGAGGGCGTGATCGTCGCGACGCTTGATCTCGCCAGGATCAAGCGCCACCGTGCCGCCTTCGGTTTCTTTCGCGATCGACGGCCGGATTTGTACGGGCGTCTCGTCCAGGACATCTGAGCCTCAGGCCGCGTCCAGTTCCACCGCGCGTGCGAAGACGGCGGCGAACATCGCAGGGGTCAGGCGGCCGGTGTTCTGGTTGTAGCGCGAGCAGTGATAACTATCGAGGACGATGCGCCCGTCGGGCATGCGATGCTCGGCGCCGTGCGCGAAGCGCGCCTTGGGCAGCTTGCCGCCCATCGCCTTGACCGCCGACTGGTGCGCGATCTGGCCGAGCGCGACGACGACGCGCAGCTTGGGCAGCGCGGCGAGCTCCGTCTCCAGGAACGGGCGGCAGGTGCGGATCTCGTCGGGTGTCGGCTTGTTTTCGGGCGGCAGGCATTTGACCGCGTTGAGAATGATCGCGCCCTTGAGGTACAGCGCCTCGTCCGCCTTGCCAGTATAGGTCCCCTCTGCAAGCCCCGCGGCGGTCAGCGTGTCGAACAGCAGCGGCCCCGACCGGTCGCCGGTGAAGGGCCGACCGGTGCGGTTCGCGCCCTGGCGCCCTGGCGCGAGGCCGACGATTGCCAGCCATGCGTCGGGATCGCCGAAGGCGGGGACGGGGGCGTTCCACCATTGCGGCAGTTCGGCGCGCAGCGCCTCGCGCACCGCGACGAGGCGCGGGCACAGCGGGCAGTCGCGCGGCGGCGCGATGGCGAGCAACGGAGCGAAGGGGAGCGGCGCAGGGGTCGCGGCGTCGTGCATCGTGTTTTCCAAAGACATGGCGCCTGCGTTAGGGGGGGCGGATGGCGACGACAATCTATGCGATCGGCCTCGGCTCCAACCGGCGCGGGCGACATGGCGGCCCCGCGGCGGAGGTGCGCGCCGCGCTCGCCGCGCTCGGCGATGTGATCGCGGCCTCGCCGATCGTCGCGACGCCGCCGCTCGGCCCGTCGATCCGCCGCTTCGCCAACGCCGCCGCGCTGATCGAGAGCGCCGAGACGCCGCCGCACTTGCTCGCGCGGCTGAAGCGGATCGAGGCGGCGTTCGGCCGGCGGCGCGGCCGGCGCTGGGGCGCGCGGGTGATCGATCTCGATATCCTGCTCTGGTCGGGCGGCCGCTGGCGCGACGCGCGGCTGACCGTGCCGCATGTCGCCTTGGCGCAGCGCGCGTTCGTAATCGTGCCGCTGGTGCGGATCGCGCCCGGATGGCGCGATCCCGTCAGCGGGCGCACGATCCGCCAGCTGGCAGCGCGGATCGATGCGCCCCGCCCGCGCCGGAAGGATTGACCCGCGGCGCCCGCGCGCCTAGGCCCCGCTCTCGCCGATGGCAGGGGTCCGTAGCTCAGTCGGTAGAGCAAGCGACTTTTAATCGAGAGGTCCCGGGTTCGAGCCCCGGCGGACCCACCATCGGCTTTCCCTATCCGCGCGCCGGCGCCGCCGTTGCCAGCAGCCGCGCGTGCTGGCCCGCCAGCCGCTCGGCCGCCGCGCGGACCGCGGCGTCGCTTTCCGCGCGCTTTCCCCCGCTGTCGTCGAGGAAGACGCGATCGGGATATTTCGCGTCGCGCCGCGCGGTCGCCGCGAGCGCGGCGCGGTCGCCGTCGTTCAGCGCCAGGCCGAAATGCGGTGCGATCCGTGCCGCGACCGCATCGGGCAGCGCGGTATAGGCGATCGCCAGCCCGCGCCCTTCCGCGAGCGCGGCGACCGCGGCGTCGTGGAAGGCGGCGAGCACCGCCGCGGCGCGCGCTTCGATCGCGATCGGTATCGGCTCTGCGGGGCGCAGCGCGGGCGGCATCAGGTCGGGCACCGTCTGCATGCCGGGGCGGCGCCGGTGCGAGACGATGACGTCGGCCGGATCGCGGAACAGATAGACCCAGGGCACGTCCGGGAACGCCGCGCGCAGCAGCGGAAAGGCTAGGATGTGCCAGCTGTCGAGCTTGACGACGATCCGCCGGCCGGGGGGCGACAGCAGCGCCAGCATCGTCCGCAGCGTCGCGATACGCGCGTGTTCCGCCCGGTCTGGCGCGGCGAGCACGAGGCGCAGCGCCGCGTCGAATGGATCGGGCTCCGACAACACGGCAACGCCCGGCACGGCACCCAGCATCTGCGCGATCAGCGTCGATCCGCAGCGCGACATGTGGAAGACGAAACCCGCCGGATCGGCCGCGCCATCGGGCGGCGGCAGATCGGCGAGCCGCGTCACCGGGCGGAGCAGCCGGTTCAGCGGCCGCGCGCGCGCCGCCGCCGCCGAATCGGCGAAGAAACTGTGCCGCAGCCCGTCCGCGCCGAACCGCGCCCAGGCGATCTCCGCGTCTTCGCCCGCACCCGTCACGCGCGCGGGATGCCAGTGCGGCCCCGGCTGCATGGCGCAGCGTAGCGGCGGCGGCGTCGCGGAGAGTGCCGCACGCGACAGGGCGATGCCCCAGTCGCGCGCCTGCGCGACGGCGTCGGCGGCGAAGACGTCGGGGTCGACCGTCCGGTCGAGCCGGTCCTGCGCTTCCTCGTCGTGCAGCAGGCGGCGGCGGAAGGCGTCGCGCGGATCGGTCATGGCTTGCGCTTTGCCGGGCGGGCGACGACGATGGCGCGCGCCGTCGGGGAGGGACCATGGGCTATCGCGATCGCATTCGACTGCCGCTGCGCTTCGATGCCGACCGTTTGCGCGCCGATTGCGCAAGCGCGGCGGGCGACGGTTGGACGCCGCATTTCCTGTCGCAGAATTACGATGGCGACTGGAGCGCGCTGCCGCTGCGTGCGCCGCAGGGGGCGGAACATCCGATCCTGATGCTGAGCGCGCATCCCGGCACGACCGATTTCGTCGATGCGCCCGCATTGTCGCGCACGCCCTATCTCGCCTGGCTGCTCGCGCAGCTGCATTGCCCGCTGAAAGTCGTGCGACTGATGCGGCTGACCCCGGGATCGGCGATCCGCCGCCATTGCGACCCCGGGCTGGACGCGGCGGAAGGGGAGGTGCGGTTGCACGTGCCCATCCAGACCAATGCCGGCGTCCGCTTCCTGCTCAACGATCGCGTCGTGACGATGCGGTCGGGCGAGTTGTGGTATCTGCGCCTCGCCGATCCGCATGCGGTGACGAACGACGGGGCGGAGGACCGCATCCACCTGGTCATCGATGCGGCGATGAACGACTGGCTCGATGCGCAGCTGCGTGCGGGCGAGCGCGCGGTGGCCGATCACGCGAGCGACAGCCGCATCGCGCGATAGGGCGCGACCGGATCGTCGCCGGGCACCTCGACATAGCCGCACCGGCGGTACAGCGCGGCCGCGCGCGAATTATCCATGGCGACGGACAGCGCGATCGCCATCGCGCCCCGTTCGACCGCGACGTCGCGCAGTGCCCGCATCATCGCGCTGCCGATGCCGCGTCCCCGCCGGTCCGCGTCGATGCCGATGTCGATCACGCGCCACACCGCGTCTGCCGTGGCGAGGCACAGGTGACCGACGCACGCCCGGTCGGCGGCGTCGATCGTCCAGTGTCGTCCGCCCAGCGCGCGGTAATGATGCCGCTGCGCCTGCCACTGGCCGGCGGCGAGCGCTTCGCACTGCGCCGCATCCCAACCGAATGCGGCATGGTGCCGCACGCCCTCGATACCCGCGCGAGCGCGATGCGCGGCGATATCCGCATCGTCTTCCGGCCGGATCGCCAGATCGGATCGATAATGAAGCAGATTGTCGGTCAGCAGGTGGCCGATCGCGTCGCTATCGCTCTTGTTCATAGCCGCTCCTGCCCGGCACAAGGCGCATATCCCGTTTGTGGCGAAAGGATCATCGTGCACCTGCTCTGTCCCGAAGATTTCGATGCCTGGGTGGGTCGCCAGGTTCGCGTCGAAACCGTTCCCCAGCCGATCGAGGTGACGCTGCAGCGCGTCGCGCGCGCGCCGCGGCTGGCGCCCGAGATCGACTTTCGCGAGCCCTTCTCGCTGTTTTTCGAATCGCCGCGCGACGTGATGCTGCTCGACGGCACCTATCGCTTCGATTGCGGGCAGGGCGGGCCGCACGACATCTACATCACGCAATTGCACCCGACCGCGACGCATCGCGTCTACCAGGCAGTGTTCAACTGAGTCTGCCGCCGCGCTGATGCGCCCGGGCCGTCACCAAACCGCCCGGACGCATGCGCGGATCAATTGCGCGACGGCCAGACGCCCTGAAGCGCGATGATCGTCATGATACCGAGATACGGCTGCACCAGGTTGACGGGCTGCGAGCCGCCTGCCGGTTGGACGGCGACGCTGCCCGCCACCGTGCCCGAGACGCTGACGCCGCCCAGGTTTACCGCGGTGGCCGTCGAATTCGCCGGCGCATAGAGAACCGGCGTGGCGGTGCCCGCCTGATCCCCGCAATTAGCAAGATAGCCGCCAGCGACAGGGTCGGACGAGAGATCGAGGCTCGACACGCCGCTCTTCGCCTGAAGCTGGCCGGAAAAGGACGAGCCCGTTGGCGTGAATGCCGCGGTGTGCGTGTGCATCGGCAGCTGCTGCCCGGTCAGCGTCGTATTCTCGACGCCGCCGATCTGGCCCCAGCTGTATGGCTGCAGCCCCGGTCCCTGGCCGGTGCCGACAAACACGCGGCCGCGCGCGTCGGGAAGGCCGAACGTGGTCTGGCCGTTGCCGCCGAATGTAGTGCCGAGCAGCGAGAACAACGCCTGCTGCTGCGCCAGATTCATCAATTGCCCGTTGCACTGCGCCCAGCCGCGCGGCGCATAGTTGAATCCGACCTGCATGATCTGGCCGATGAACGGTTCCATAGGATGCTCCCTCCCCGTGAATGTACGGTAGCGGCATGATAAACCCGTCGATCCGTCAAGTCATGGGGGAGTTCGACCCAGATTCGATCAATGAATAATCGTTTCGCATCCGATCCGTGATTGCGATCGGTCGGCGATGAAAGTGAACAACAACATTCATTATGGATTATTCTGTTACGAGATTCGATGAAATGGGCTTTCCCCGTGCCGGTTGGTGTGTTGCGCGGGTCGTAAACTTGAAGGTAAGGAAAGGGTAGGGGATCGGGGGGAAGTTAAGTGGTCGGCGATCTGGCTGATGCGTTCGACGCATCGTGCGCGCGTCTTGCCCGGCATTCGGGCATGATCGGCGACGCTCGCCGTCCCGCGCGATCCTGGCGCCGGCATGTCGTCGCTGCCGCGGCCGGGCTTGCGGCGATGTGCGGCGGCCTGATGCCGGCCCGCGCCTTTGCGTCCACCGGGTGCGATCAGATCAATGCGGGCGCGCTCAATCGTCAGGTGACCTATACCAATGGGTCGATCTCCGCCGCGAACACGAAGCTGAACGGCGCAACGACGGCCGCGACGATCCTGCGAACGACCCAGACCAGCGACCAGGTTTTCGGCACCGGCGCTTATTATCCGGATGCGACGACGACCTTTGCCTTTGCGGCCAACGACCAGATCACGCTCTCTTCATCGATCAGCGGCTTTTCGACCGGAACGAACGCCACCTCCAGCCTGCGGGTGGGTCTGCGGCGCGGCGTATCGGCGACCACCGGCTCGAATGTGGGCTACATCGTCACCTACACGAGCAACGCGACGCAGCCCAACGTCGATCTGACGATCTCCAACGAAACGGCGCTGGGCGTCCAGTTTACGATGGGCGGATCGACCGCGTCTGGCACAATCACCACCACGGTTACCTGCACGCCCGCGGCCAGCGCGCCGACGCTCGGCAGCTTCACCTATGGCAGCACCGTCGCCTACAACGCCGGCTCGGCGACCGCGACCAACATCGACGTCGCAACCGGCGGCAATGCCACCAACACCCCGACCGGCTATACCGTGTCGGACAGCGCGGGCGGCACCTATGGCGCGTCGGCGGCGACGGCCGGCGGCGGCACCGTCACGATCGCCAGCAATGGCGCCGCCGCCTACACGCCGCGCGTCGGCTATCGCGGCAACGACACCTTCTATGCGCGCGCATCGAACGGCGGCGGCACGTCCAATCCGGCGAGCGTCACGGTCAGCGTCGGCAACCCCACGCTCACCGCGACGCTGACCGGCAGCGGCGCGCGGCAGGGAGCTGCCTTGTCGGGCTATGCGGTGACGCCGGCGGGCGGCGCCTCGCCCTATACGTGCGCGCTTAACAGCGGATCGGCGGCGCCGCCCGCGGGCGTGACGCTCGCGACCAACTGCACCCTGTCGGGGACGCCGACCGTCTCGGGCACCTTCAGTTTCGCGGTCGACGTGACCGACAGTTCGGTGACCGGCGCGAACGGGAGCACCGCCTCGCCCTGGACGCAGAACAACGTCGCGATCGGCGGGTTCGTCATCGCCGCGCCCCTGCCGACGATCGCCGCGATCGCGCCCGCGGTCGGCCCGACCGGGCAGGGGACGTCGGTGACGATCACCGGCACCAACTTCACCGGGGCGACCGCGGTCACCTTCGGCGGCGTCGGCGCGTCGACGTTCACCGTTACCTCCGCGACGCAGATCACCGCCACCACGCCCGCCACCGTCACTGCCGGCGCGGTCGACGTCGTGGTGACGACGCCGGGCGGCGTGGCCACATCGACCAACGGCTTCCGCTTCAGCGCCGCGCCCGCGGCCCCGGTGGTGACCGCGCCCGCGAACGGCGCGACGACCGGCGCGACGCGGCCGACCTATACGGGCACGGCGGGCGCGAACCTGACCGTCACCGTCCTCGTCGACGGCGCCAGCATCGGCACGACGACGGCGAGTGCCGCGGGCAACTGGACGACGACGCAACCGACCGCGCTCGCCGCGACGTCGCACACCGTCGCGGCGCAGGCGACCAATGCCGACGGGCTGACCGGTCCCGTGTCGGCGTCGAACACCTTCACCGTCACGCCGGCGCCCCTCGCGAGCGCCTATACCGCGCCCGCGGTCGCCTATAATCCGGGCGGCGGCAGCGCGACGAGCTTCAGCATCGCCGCGAAGGCCAGCGGCAGTCCGACCGGTTTCGCGGTCGGATCGGCGGCGACCGCGCAGGGCGGCGCCGTCTCGATCACCAATGCCGGGCTCGTCAGCTACACCGCGCCCGTCGGCTTCCGCGGCAACGACAGCTTCACCTATACCGCGAGCAACGCGGGCGGCACGTCCGCGCCCGCGGTGGTGACCGTGCCGGTATCCAACCCGGCGCTGAGCGCGACCTTGAGCGGCAGCGGCACGCGCGGCGTCGCGCTCGGCGGCGTCGCGATCGCGGGGGCGGGCGGGCTCGCGCCGTACAGTTGCGCGACGACGCTCGTCTCGGGCGCGTTGCCGGCCGGCACCACGCTCGCCAGCGACTGCACGATCATCGGCACGCCCACCGCCAGCGGCAGTTTCAGCTTCACCGTCGGCCTCACCGATTCCTCGCAGCCCGCCTTCACGCAGACCAGCGGCACGCTGACGCTCGTCATCGCGGCGCCGACGCTCACGCTGACGCCGTCGACTCTGCCCGGTGCGACCGCAGGCGTCGCCTATTCGCAGGCGCTGTCGGCCGGCGGCGGCGTCGCGCCTTATAGCTATGCGGTGACCACCGGCGCGTTGCCGAGCGGGATCACGCTGGCGGGCGGGACCTTGTCGGGTACGCCGACGCAGGCGGGCATATACAATGTCACGATCACCGCCACCGACAGCGCGACCGCGGGCAGCGGCGGGCCGTATACGGCCGCGCGCAGCTACGCGCTGACAGTCGCCGCGCCGACGATCGCGCTGACGCAGGCGACGATCCCGGCGGGCACCGCGGGCGTCGCCTACAGCCAGACGCTGACGGCAAGTGGCGGCACGCCCGGCTATACCTATGCCGTGACCTCAGGCGCGTTGCCTGCCGGCGTCACGCTGGCCACGGGCGGCACGCTTAGCGGTACGCCGACCGCGGCGGGGACGTTCAACGTCACGATCACCGCAACGGATTCCAGCACCGGTTCGGGCGCGCCTTATTCGGGCAGCCGCGCCTACACGCTGACGATCGCCGCGCCGACGATCGCGCTCACGCCGACGACGATCCCCGCCGGCACTGCGGGCACCGCCTATAGCCAGACGCTGACTGCAAGCGGCGGCACGCCGGCCTATACCTACGCTGTCACCGCCGGTGCCTTGCCGGCAGGCGTGACGCTAAGCACGAGCGGCACGTTGAGCGGCACGCCGATCGGATCCGGCACGTTCAATTTCACCGTCACCGCGACGGATTCGACCACCGGCACGGGCGCGCCTTACACGGGCAGCCGCAGCTACGCGCTGACGATCACCGCGCCGACGGTCACGCTGACGCCTGCGATGATCTCGGCCGGTACCGCAGGCGTTGCCTATAGCGAGACGCTGACCGCGAGCGGCGGTACGCCGACCTATACCTACGCCGTCACTGCGGGCGCGCTGCCCGCCGGCCTGACGCTGAGCACGGGCGGGACATTGAGCGGCACGCCGACCGCGGCGGGGACGTTCAACGTCACGATCACCGCAACGGACTCGAGCACCGGTTCGAGCGCGCCTTATTCGGGCAGCCGCGCCTACACGCTAACCATCGCCGCGCCGACGATCACGCTGACGCCGACGACGATTCCGGCGGGCACCGCTGGCGCCGCCTACAGCCAGACGCTGAGCGCGAGCGGCGGTACGCCGACCTATACCTACGCCGTCACTGCGGGCGCGCTGCCCGCCGGCCTGACGCTGGCCACGGGGGGCACGCTGAGCGGCACGCCGGTCGGGTCCGACAGGTACAATTTCACCGTTACTGCGACGGATTCGACCACGGGCTCGGGTGCACCTTACACAGGCAGCCGCAGCTATGCCCTCACCATCGCCGCGCCGACGATCGCGCTGACGCAGACGACGATCCCGGCGGGCACCGCGGGCGTTGCCTATAGCGAGACGCTGAACGCGACCGGCGGCACGCCCGGTTATACCTACGCCGTGACCGCGGGCGCGCTGCCTGCCGGCGTCACGCTGAGCACGGGCGGCACACTGAGCGGCACGCCGACCGCGGCGGGGACGTTCAATGTGACGATCACCGCGACGGATTCGAGCACTGGTTCGGGCGCGCCCTACACAGGCAGTCGCAATTACACGCTCACCATAGCAGCACCGACAATCGCACTCACGCCGACGACAATCTCCGCCGGCACGGCTGGCACCGCGTACAGCCAGACGCTGACAGCGAGCGGCGGCACGCCGGCCTATACCTACGCTGTCACCGCCGGCGCGCTGCCTGCGGGCGTGACGCTCGCCACGAGCGGCACGCTGAGCGGCACGCCGGTCGGGTCCGGCACGTTCAATTTCACCATCACTGCGACGGATTCGACCACCGGCGCGGGCGCACCCTATACGGGCAGCCGCAGCTACGCGCTGACGATCGCCGCGCCGACTGTCACGTTGACCCCGACGTCGGTCCCCGCAGGCACCGCAGGCGTTGCCTACAGCGAGACGCTGACCGCGACCGGCGGCACGCCCGGTTATACCTATGCCGTCACCGCGGGCGCGTTGCCCGCTGGCGTGACGCTGGCCACGGGCGGCACGCTGAGCGGCACGCCGACCGCGGCGGGGACGTTCAATGTGACGATCACCGCGACGGACTCCAGCACCGGTTCGGGCGCGCCCTACACGGGCAGCCGCGCCTACACGCTGACGATCGCCGCGCCGACGATCGCGCTCACGCCGACGACCATCCCCGCCGGCACCGCTGGCACCGCCTATAGCCAGACGCTGACCGCGAGCGGCGGCACGCCGGCCTATACCTACGCCGTCATCGCCGGTGCCTTGCCTGCCGGGCTGACACTGAGCACGAGCGGCACGTTGAGCGGCACGCCGGTCGGGTCCGGCACATACAATTTCACGCTCACCGCGACCGACGCGACCACCGGCACGGGTGCACCCTACACGGGCAGCCGCAGCTACGCCCTCACCATCGCCGCGCCGACGATCGCGCTGACGCCGACATCGGTTCCCGCAGGAACCGCGGGCGTTGCCTACAGCGAGACATTGACCGCGAGCGGCGGCACGCCCGGTTATACCTACGCCGTCACGGCGGGCGCATTGCCGGCCGGACTGACGCTGAGCACGAGCGGCACGTTGAGCGGCACGCCGACCGCGGCGGGGACGTTCAACGTCACGATCACCGCGACGGACTCGAGCACCGGCACGGGCGCGCCCTACACAGGCAGCCGCGCCTACACGCTGACCGTCGCCGCACCGACGATCGCACTCACGCCGACGACGATCCCGGCAGGCACCGCGGGTGTCGCCTACAGCCAGACGCTGACCGCGAGCGGCGGCACGCCGGCCTATACCTACACCGTGACCGCCGGTGCCTTGCCGGCCGGCGTGACGCTGTCGAGCAGCGGCGCGCTGAGCGGCACGCCGGTCGGGTCCGGCACGTACACTTTCACCGTTACCGCGACGGATTCGACCACCGGCGCCGGCGCGCCCTATGCGGGCAGCCAGTCGTATACGCTGAGCATCGCCGCGCCGACGATCGCCGTTTCGCCGGCCAGCACCCCCGGGGCGACCGTGGGCGTCGCCTATCGGATCTCGCTCTCGGCGACCGGGGGCACCGCGCCTTATGCATTCGTGGTCACCGCCGGTGCCCTGCCAGCGGGACTGACGCTCGCCGCCGACGGTACGCTCGGCGGGACGCCAACCGCGGGCGGGAGCTTCAGCTTTGCCGTCACCGCCACCGACGCCTCGACCGGCCGCTTCACCGGCACGCGCAGTTATATGCTGACCGTGGGCGCGCCGACGATCGCGCTCGCGCCCGCCTCGCTTCCCGCCGGGACGGTGGGGGCCGGATATAACAGCAGCATCACCGCGAGCGGCGGTACGCCGATCTATACCTATGCGGTGACCGCGGGCGCGCTGCCCGCCGGGCTGACGCTGACGAGCGACGGCACGCTGTCGGGTACGCCGACCGCGGCGGGCAGCTTTACCGCGACGATCACCGCCACCGACGCCTCGACCGGCGGCACGCGTTACACCGGCAGCCAGGCCTATACGCTCAGCATCGCCGCCGCCGCGCTGTCGTTGCAGCCGGCGACCTTGCCGGCGGCGACCGCGCGCGCGGCCTATGCCGCCAGCGTCAGCGCGACCGGCGGCACCGCGCCCTACAGCTATCGCGTCTCCGCGGGCAGCCTGCCCGCCGGTGTGACGCTGGCGACCGACGGCACGCTGTCGGGCACGCCGAGCGCGCCGGGCAACTTCACCGTGACGATCGCCGCGACCGACAGTTCGACCGGGGCGGGCGCGCCCTTCACTGCGACGCGCAGCTACACGCTCGCCGTCGCCGCGCCGCCGCTGTCGATCGCGACGACGACGCTGCCCGCGATGACGGTCGGCCGCGCCTATAGCGCGACGATCGCGGCGAGCGGCGGCATCGCGCCTTATGGCTATGCGGTCACCGCGGGCACGCTGCCCACGGGTATAAGCCTGGCAAGCGACGGCACGCTGTCGGGCGTGCCGACCGCGGGCGGCAGCTTCGCCGTCACCATCACGGTCACCGACGGTGCGACGCAGAGCGCGGCGCAGGCCTATACGATCGCCGTCGCGGGTGCCGCCATCGCGATCGCGCCGACGACCCTGCCCTCGGCGACGCCGGGTCTTGCCTACAGCCAGACGCTGGCCGCAACGGGCGGCACCGCGCCCTACACCTATGCGATCACCACGGGCAGTCTGCCGGCCGGGCTGACGCTGGCGTCGAACGGCACGCTCGCCGGCACGCCGACCGCGGGCGGATCGTTCACCTTCGCGGTCACCGCCACTGATGGCTCGACGGGCAGCGGGCCCTATACGGGCACGCAGAGCTACACGCTCGCGGTGGGCACGCCGACGATCGTGGTCACCGGCACCGGGCTGCCCGGCGGCACGGTCGGCGCGGCCTATGGCGCGACGCTCGGCGCGAGCGGCGGCGTCGGCCCGTACCGCTACGCGGTCAGCAGCGGCGCGCTGCCCGCCGGCCTGACGCTGGTCAGCGACGGCACCCTCGCCGGCACGCCGACCGCGAGCGGCAATTTCCCCATCACGATCACCGCGACCGACAGTTCGACCGGGGCGGGGCCGTTCAGCGGCAGCCGCGCGCTCGTTATCGCCATCGCCGCGCCGACGATCGCACTGACCCCGGCGACGCTGCCGGCGGCGACGCCGGGCACCGCGTACAGCCAGACCCTGACGGCAGCGGGCGGCATCGCGCCCTATGGCTATGCGATCACCGCCGGCGCATTGCCGCCGGGCGTAACGCTGTCGACCAGCGGCACGCTCGCCGGCACGCCGACCGCCGGCGGCAGCTTCGCCTTCACGGTGACCGCGACCGACAGCGCGGGCGGCAACGGCCCGCACGGCGGCAGCCAGGCCTATACGCTGACCGTCGGCGCGCCGACGGTCGCGCTCGCGCCGACCAGCCTGCCCGCCGCGACCGCGGGCACTGCGTACAGCCAGACGCTGGGCGCCACCGGCGGCACCGCGCCTTATGGCTATGCGGTGACCGCGGGCGCACTGCCCGCGGGCGTCACGCTGGCGGCGAACGGCACGCTGTCGGGCACACCGACCGCGACCGGCAGCTTCGGCTTCACCGTCACTGCGACGGACAGCTCGACCGGCGCCGGACCCTATGCGGGCACGCGTGCCTACACGCTCCTCGTCAATGCCGCACCGATCGCGCTGGGCACCGCGGCGCTGCCCGCAGGCACCGTCGGCACCGCTTATGCCGGCGCCGTCGCCGCGACCGGCGGCGTCGCGCCCTATCGTTATGCGGTGAGCGCGGACGCGCTGCCGACCGGCGTGACGCTGGCGAGCGACGGCACGTTGTCGGGCACGCCGACCGCGAGCGGCACCTTCACCGCGACGGTCACCGTCACGGACAGCGCGACCGGGACCGCCGCCACCGCGAGCCGTGCCTATACGATCGCGATCGCGGCGCCGGCGCTGACGCTATCGCCCGCGACGCTGCCCACCGCGACGTCGGGTGCCGCCTACAGCCAGACGCTGGCGGCCGGCGGCGGCACCGCGCCGTACACCTATGCGGTAAGCGCGGGCAGCCTTCCCGCCGGGCTGACCTTGTCGTCGACGGGTACGCTCGCCGGCACGCCGACCGCCGGCGGCAGCTTCACGTTCACGCTGACGGCGACGGACAGCTCGACGGGCGCAGGCCCGTACAGCGTCAGCCGCGCCTACACGCTCGCCATCGCCGCGCCGACGGTGGTCGTCGACACGACGGCGCTGCCGGGCGCGACGGTGGGCACGGCCTATGCCGCGACGCTGGCGGCGAGCGGCGGCGTCGGGCCGTATCGCTACGCGGTGAGCGCGGGTGCGTTACCCGCGGGTGTGACCCTGGCGAGCGACGGCACGCTATCGGGCACGCCGACGACGGGCGGCAGCTTCGCGGTCACCGTCACCGCGACCGACAGTTCGGGCGGATCGGGTCCGTTCAGCGGCAGCCGTGCGCTGACCCTCACCGTCGCGGCGCCGACGCTGGCGCTGACGCCGGCGAACCTGCCAGCGGGGACGGTGGGCACGAGCTATGCCGCGACGCTCGCCGCGACGGGCGGCACGCCTGGCTACACCTATGCGGTGAGCGCGGGCGCGCTGCCGACCGGGGTGACGCTTGATGCCAAGACCGGCGCGCTGTCGGGCACGCCGACAGCCAGCGGTAGTTTCGCGGTGACGATCACCGCGACGGACAGCTCGACCGGCGCCGGCCCCTATAGCGCGACTCGCGCCTACACGATCGCCGTCGCCGCGCCGACGATCGCGATCACGCCGGCGAGCCTGCCGGCGGCAAACGTCGGCACCGCCTATGCGCAGACGGTGTCGGCGACGGGCGGCACGCCGGGCTATCGTTTCGCGGTGAGCGCGGGTGCGCTGCCGGCGGGAATCACGCTCGCGGCCAACGGCACGCTGTCGGGCACGCCGACCGCGGGCGGCCGCTTCGCCTTCACGCTCACCGCAACGGACAGTTCGACGGGCAGCGGTGGTGCGTTCAGCGCGTCGCAGGCCTATGTCTTGGCCGTCGACGCCCCCACGCTCGCGCTCGCGCAGGCGACACTGCCGGGCGGCAATGTCGGCAGCGCGTATAGCGCCAGCGTCGCCGCGACGGGCGGCGTCGCGCCCTATCGCTATGCGGTGAGCGCTGGCGCGCTGCCGGCCGGCGTCACGCTCGATGCGGCGACCGGCACGCTCGCCGGCACGCCGACCGCGGGTGGCAGTTTCGCCTTCACGCTGACGGCGACGGACAGTTCGACGGGCGCAGGGCCGTACAGCGTCAGCCGCGCCTATACGCTCGCCGTCGCCGCCCCCACGCTCGCGCTCGCGCAGGCGACGTTGCCGGGTGGCAACGTCGGCAGCGCGTATAGCGCCAGCGTCGCGGCGACGGGCGGGGTCGCGCCCTATCGCTATGCGGTGAGCGCGGGCGCGCTGCCGGCAGGCGTCACGCTCGACGCGGCGACCGGCACGCTCGCCGGCACGCCGACCGCGGGCGGTAGCTTCACGTTCACGCTGACCGCGACGGACAGTTCGACGGGCGCAGGCCCGTACAGCGTCAGCCGCGCCTATACGCTCGCCATCGGCGCGCCAACGGTGGTCGTCGACACGGCAACGCTGCCGGGCGCGACGGTAGGCAATGCCTATACCGCGACGTTGTCGGCAAGCGGCGGCGTCGGGCCGTATCGCTATGCGGTGACCACAGGCGCCTTGCCCGCGGGCGTAACGCTGGCGACGGACGGCACGCTGTCGGGCACGCCGACGAAGGGCGGCAGCTTCGCGATCACAGTGACGGCGACCGACAGTTCGGGCGGTTCGGGGCCGTTCAGCGGCAGCCGCGCGCTGACGTTGGTCGTCGCCGCGCCGACGCTGGCGCTGACGCCGGCGACGCTGCCGGCGGGGACGGTGGGCGCGAGCTATGCCGCGACATTGGCCGCGACGGGCGGCACTCCGGGCTACACCTATGCGGTGAGCGCGGGCGCGCTGCCGACCGGGGTGACGCTCGATGCCAAGACCGGCGCGCTGTCGGGCACGCCGACAGCCAGCGGTAGTTTCGCGGTGACGATCACCGCGACGGACAGCTCGACCGGCGCCGGCCCGTATAGCGCAACCCGCACCTATACGATCGCCATCGCCGCACCGACGCTGACGCTCGCCCAGGCGACCGTGCCCGGCGGTACCGTCGGCACCGCGTACAGCGCCAGCCTCGCGGCGAGCGGCGGCGTCGCGCCCTATCGCTACAGCGTCAGCACCGGCGCATTGCCGGCGGGCGTCACGCTCGACGCAGCGGCCGGCGCGCTTGCCGGCACGCCGACCGCGGGCGGCGACTTCACCTTCACGCTGACCGCGACCGACAGCTCGACGGGCGCAGGCCCCTATAGCGTCAGCCGCGCCTATACGCTGGCGATCGGCGCGGCGACGGTGGCGATCACCACCGCGACGCTGCCCGATGCGACCGTTGCCGCGGCCTACAGCCAGACGCTCGCCGCCAATGGCGGTATCGCGCCCTACAGCTATGCCGTGACCGCGGGCAGCCTGCCCGCTGGGCTGGCGCTATCGCCGACCGGCACGATCGCCGGGACGCCGACCGCGAGCGGCAGCTTCACCGTCACGATCGCGGCACGCGACGCATCGACGGGGGCCGGGCCCTATGCCGGGACGCGCACGCTGACGCTCGCGGTACGCGCGGCGGCGGTGTCGATCGATACCGCGGCGCTGCCCGATGCGACGGTCGCCGCCGCCTACAGCCAGGCGCTTGCCGCGAGCGGTGGCGTCGCGCCGTACAGTTATGCGGTCAGCGCGGGAACGTTGCCGGCGGGGCTGACGCTGTCGCCGACCGGCACGCTGTCCGGCACGCCGACCGCCGGTGGCCGCTTCACCGTCACCGTCACCGCGACCGACAGTTCGGCAGGTGCGGGGCCGGCGAGCGCGACGCGCGTCTACACGCTCAACGTCGCGGCGCCCGCGATCGCGCTGACGCCGGCGACTTTGCCGGCGGCGACGACGGGCGCCGCATACAGCCAGACGCTCGGCGCGGCGGGCGGAATCGCGCCGTACAGCTACGCGATCACCGCCGGCGCCTTGCCGACCGGGCTGACGCTGTCGTCGACCGGCACGCTGTCCGGCACGCCCACCGTCGGGGGCAGCTTCGCGTTCACCGTCACCGCCAGCGACACCGCGACGGGCAGCGGCCCGTACCGCGGTACGCAGGCCTATACCCTGGTCGTCGGTGCGGCCGCGATTGTCGTCGATCCCGCGCCGCTTGCCACCGCGACCGTGGGCCAGCGCTATGCCGCGACCCTTTCGGCAAGCGGCGGCATCGCGCCTTATCGCTACGCGGTGAGCGCAGGCGCGCTGCCGGCGGGCGTTACCCTGGCCGGCGACGGCACGCTGTCGGGCATCCCGACCGCAGGCGGCAGCTTCGCGGTCACCATCTCCGCGACCGACAGTTCGGGCGGTTCCGGGCCGTTCAGCGCCACCCGTGCGCTGACGCTCACCGTCACGGCGCCGACGCTGGCACTGACCCCCACCGCGCTCGCCGACGGGCGCGTGCAGCAGGCCTATGGCGCCAGCCTCTCCGCGTCGGGCGGCACCGCGCCCTACAGCTTCGCGGTCACCGCCGGCGCATTGCCGACCGGTGTGACGCTGGCGGCGAACGGCACGCTCGCCGGCACGCCGAGCGTGTTCGGCACCTTCGCCTTCACCGTCACCGCGACCGATGCCTCGACGGGCAGCGGGCCCTATACCGCGGCGCAGGCCTATCGCCTGGTGATCGCCGCGCCCGACGCGCCGGTCGCGGGCGCGACGAGCCTGTCGGTCGCTTATGGCGCCGGGCCGACGATCGTCCGACCGGTGCTCACCGGCGGCACCGCCACCGCGCTGGCGATCGCGACGCCGCCGCAGCACGGCACCGCGACGGTCGACGGGCTGACGCTGCGCTACGCGCCCGCCGCCGGCTATTTCGGGGCGGACAGCTTCGCCTATACCGCGAGCAACGACGGCGGCACCTCGGCGCCCGCGACGGTCAGCGTCACCGTCGCCAAGCCGGCCGCGCCGACCGCGGCGGACCGCGACGGCATCGCCGTCGCCTACGCCAGCGCGGGGACGAGCATCGATCTCGCGACATCGATCACCGGCGTCGTATCGGGCGTGACGATCACCACGCCGCCAGCACACGGCAGCGCGTCGGTCAGCGGCACCATCGTCACCTACGTCCCCGCGAACGGCTATTTCGGTGCCGACAGCTTCGGCTATGCCGCGACGGGACCGGGCGGCACCTCCGCCCCGGCGAGCGTGCGGCTGACCGTCGCCGCGCCGCCACCGCCGGCGGCCAAGCCGGGGGCGGGCAGCGTCGCGGGCTCGACGCAGGGCGGGACCCAGGTCGGCATCGACCTCGGCGCACTGGTCGACGGCGTCACCACGGGCGTCGAGATCGTCGTCCAGCCGCAGCACGGCACGGTGACGCTGAGCGCCGCGCCGGCGGGCAATGCCGTCGCGCTCGGCGGCCGCGATGCGGCGACCGGCGTCATCTCGACCGCCGCGACCGGGGGCCGCTACACCGCGACCTACACGCCGGCCGCGGGCTTCGCCGGGGTCGACAGCTTCCAGTTCGTCGCGGTCGGCCCCGGCGGGCGCTCGGCAGCGGCGACGGTGACGATCACCGTCCTCGGCACCGCGCCCATCGCGCAGAACAAGGTGGCGAGCATCGGCGACGGCCAGCAGGTGTCGATCGATCTCACCGCCGGCGCGGTCGGCGGGCCGTTCACCGCGGCGCAGGTAGTGAGCGCCAGCCCGGCCGGAGTCGCGCAGACCGCGATCGTCGCGACGGGCGCCGGCTACCGCCTCGACGTGACGCCCGCGAACCGCTTCGGCGGGACGCTCGCGATCCGCTACACGCTGACCAATGCGTTCGGCACGTCGACGCCGGCGACCGTCACGGTCACCGTCGCCGCGCGGCCCGACCCCTCGCTCGACCCGACGCTGCGCGGGTTGAGCGATGCGCAGGCGGAAAGCGCCCGTCGCCTGACGCGCGCGCAGATCGACAACTTCATGCGCCGCGCCGAGACGCTGCATGGCGGTGGCGGCCGCGCGGGCGTCTCGATGGGAACGCGTCTCAACGCGCTCGGTATCGGCGGTACCGGGGTCGCGAGCGGCCAGTCGTTCGGCGAGCGGATGCTCCATCCGGGGGCGACCAGCCCGCGCGACGATCTCGATCGCCGCTCGGAACTCGCCGCCGCGCTCGACGGCGCCGCGCCGGGTGCGCGCACGATCGGCCGCCATGCCGCCGGCGCACCCGCCGCGACCGATACGGCCGCGGACCCAGCGGACGCGACCGACGGCACGAAGGGTGGGCGCCGGATCGGCGCGCCGGGGATCTGGTCGGGCGGTTCGGTCGACGTCGGCACGCTCGACGCGCGAGAGGGCCGCAGCAAGATCACCGCAAGCACCGCGGGTCTCAGCGCAGGCGTCGACGTCCGCGTCGCGCCGGGGGTCACGCTCGGCGTGGGCGGCGGCTATGGCAACGAGGCGAGCCGGATCGGCGGCGATGCGGCGCGGCTGCGCACGCACGGCACGATGGCGGCGGCCTATGCCAGCGTCACGCCGGTCGACGGCACGTTCATCGACGGCATGATCGGGCGCGGTGACCTCGACATGCGCCTCCGGCGCCTGGTCGCGCAGACCGGCGGGGTCGCGGTCGGCGATCGCAAGGCGGACCTGGTGTTCGGCGCGCTGGCGGCGGGGATCGATCGCAGCGCACGGACGCTGCGCTGGTCCGCCTATGGCCGGTTCGAATATATGCAGGCCGATCTGGCGGCCTATCGCGAAACCGGCGCGGATCGCTACAACCTTCGCTTCGACGCACGCCGGCTACGGTCGCTGGGCGGGGTGCTCGGCGGCCGGATCGAGGGGCTGTACCGCACCACGTTCGGCGCGATGATGCCGCGGCTGCGCGCCGAATGGCGGCATGAATTCGCCGACGCCGATCCGCAGCTGCTCGATTACGCCGACATCGCCGGCCCGGCCTATTACCGCCTCGACACGCTCGGCTGGAGGCGCGACCAGTTCCAGCTGTCGATCGGGACGCGGGCGGCGCTGCCCGACGACTGGCTGCTCGATCTCGACCTCGGCGTATCGGCCGGGCAGGGGCAGCGCTCGGGCACGGTGCGCGTCGGTATCGGCAAGGGCTTCTGACGCCGGAACCGTCTGCCACCCCCGATCGTCCCCTTCGGCACGATCGGGGGCGGCGGAGAGGCGGCGGCATCATGCGGACGGGCGAAGGCAATCGGGACGAGGCGGCGCCGCGCCCGCCGCGCCGCATACCCCCGCTGCTCGGCGGGCTTGCCGTCATCGCCGCCGGCCTCGCGCTGATGCTGGCGGCGGGCTATGCGACCAGCCGCTGGCCCTTCGCTTTCGACCGCGCGATCCTGGTCGGCCTGCGCCACTGGCACGGACCGGCCTGGATGCCCCGGGTCGCCGCGGACATCACCGCTTTGGGCGGCGGGGTGATCCTCACCATCGTCGTCGTCGCGGTCGTCGGGCTGCTGATCGTCCAGCGGCTGTGGCTCACCGCGCTGGCGACCGGGGCGGCGAGCCTGTCGGCGGGGATGATGGTCGATGTCATCAAGGGGCTGGCGGTGCGCGCGCGGCCCGAACTCGTGCCGCATCTCGTCGACGCCACCGGCTACAGCTTTCCGAGCGGCCATGCCGCGTCGAGCGCGTGCATCTACCTGACGCTCGCCGTGCTCGGCGGGCAGGTGACGCCGCGGCGCAGCGTGCGCCGCTATCTGCTCGTCGTCGCGGTGCTGCTCGTCGGCGCGATCGGGTCGAGCCGCGTCTATCTCGGTGTCCACTGGCCGAGCGACGTCATCGCCGGGTGGAGCTTCGGCACGCTCTGGGCGCTCGGCTGGTGGATCGCCACCGCGAACGCCCGTTGCACGATCGCCGACGAGCGTTAGGCCGTCCGTTCGGCGAGCCTGCGCTCCCAGGCAAGCGCATCGCGCACGATCGTGTCGAGCTCGTCGCGCTGCGGCCGCCACGGCAGCGCGGCGAGGATCGCTGTGTTGTCCGCGACCAGTTCCGCCGGATCGCCTACACGGCGCCCTTCCAGCCGGCGCTCGATCGTCATGTTGGTGACCCGGTCGACCGCGTCGAGCACCTCGAGCACCGAAAAGCCGCGCCCGTAGCCGCAGTTGAGCACATGGCTCTCCGCCGGCCGCGCGACGAGCAGTTCGAGCGCGGCGACATGCGCCGCGGCAAGGTCGCTGACGTGGATATAGTCGCGCACGCCGGTGCCGTCGCGCGTCGGAAAGTCGGTGCCGTAGACGCCGACATGCCCGCGCTTGCCCGCCGCCGCCTCGACCGCGATCTTGATGAGATGCGTCGCACCCACCGTCGACTGGCCCGATCGCCCCTGCGGGTCCGCGCCGGCGACGTTGAAATAGCGAAGCGCGCAATAATTGATCGGATGCGCCGCGGCGACATCGCGCAGCATATATTCGGTCATCAGCTTCGACATGCCGTACGGATTGATCGGTGCCTTGGGATCCCCCTCCGCCACGGGTACCCGCTCTGGCGTGCCATAGGTCGCCGCGGTCGAGGAGAAGATGAAGTGCGGCACGCCGCCCGCCACCGCGCTTTCCAGCAGATCGCACGTCGCGGCGGTGTTGTTGCGATAATATTTGAGCGGATCGCTCACCGATTCGGGCACCACCACCGATCCGGCGAAATGCATGATCGCGCGCACGTCGTGGTCGCGGATGACGTCGCGGATCGCCGGGTCGGCGACATTCATCGTCACCAATGTCGCGCGGGGATCGACCGCCCAGTCGAACCCGGTGACGAGATTGTCGACGACGACCACCTGATAACCCGCATCGCACAGCGCCAGCACCGCGTGGCTGCCGATATAGCCTGCCCCGCCCGTCACCATCACCTTGCCGTCGATCGTCATCTGTCGGTCCCCATCCGTCCGTTGCGCCGCGCTAGCCGCTTCCTATCTTGGAGGCAAAGGAGACATCCAACATGACGGATTATGCGACGCTCGCGGGCGGCTGCTTCTGGTGTACCGAGGCGGTGTTCAAGGACGTGATCGGCGTCGAAAGCGTCGAAAGCGGCTATATCGGCGGGCATGTTCCCGATCCGACCTACAAGCAGGTGTGCGGCGGCGACACCGGTCATGCCGAGGCGATCCGCGTCGGCTACGACCCTGCCCAGATCAGTTACGCCGATCTGCTCGCGATCTTCTTCGCGACGCACGACCCGACGCAGCTCAACCGCCAAGGCAACGACATCGGCACGCAATATCGCTCCGCGATCTTCCCGGCGGACGAGGCGCAGGCCGCCGAGGCGCGCGCCGCGATCCAGCGGGCACAGGCCGATCAGTCCGCGCCGATCGTCACCACGATCGAACCGATGGCGGAGTGGTATCCGGCGGAAGGGTATCACCAGGATTATTGGGAAACCTCGGGCCGGTCGAACCCCTATTGCATGGCGGTGATCCCGCCTAAGCTGCAGAAGCTGCGCAAGAGCTTCCAGGCGCGCTCGAAGGCGGCGTCGGTCGAGGCGTAACGAAACAGGTCGTCACCCGGGACGGTTCGCCGGGTGACGGCCGGGATCAGCGATGCGCCGCGCGGCGCAGCCGGTCGTTGATCGCTTCGCCCAGCCCGTCCGCCGGGATCGGCGCCACTGCGATGGCGCGCGCGTCGCTCGCGTCCGCGCGGTGCAGCGCGTCGAACAGCCGCGCCGCCGCTTCGGTCAGGTCGCCCGCCGCCGACAGCGTCTCGTTCCCCGCGACCGCCCCGAAACCGATCAGCCATTCGCCCTCCGCTGCCGCCAGCGCGTCGAGGCGCAGCGGCTTGACCGGCGCGTAATGGCTCTTGAGCTGCCCCGGCGCGGTGACGCTGCCCCCCTCTGCCCGCCGCTCCACCGCGAAGGGCAGGTCACCCATCGCGATCGGCCCGGGGCGCAGCAAGGTACGCCCTGCAAGGATCGTCGATTCCAGCCCCGCCTCGGTCGGCCCGTCGTCCAGGATCAGCCCGATCTGCGCGCCGAGGCTAGACGCGACATGCGCCGCGCGCGTCGGGCTGATGCCGTTGCTGGCATTGGCGGACGGCGCGGCCAGTGGCCGCCCGCTCGCCGCCAGCACCGCCTGCATCGCGCGGTGGCGCGGCACGCGGATCGCCACCGTCGGCAATCCCGCGGTCACCAGCGCCGCGATCGGCGCGCGTTCGCGCAACGGCAGCACCAGCGTCAGCGGCCCCGGCCAGAACATCGCCGCCAGCATCCGCGCATCGTCGTCGAACACCGCCAGCGCCGCCGCCGCCGCCACATCGGGGACATGGACGATCAGCGGGTTGAAGCTCGGCCGCCCCTTGGCGGCATAGATGCGTGCGACGGCGTCCGCGTTCGTCGCATCCGCGGCGAGGCCGTAGACCGTCTCGGTCGGCACTGCGACGGGTTCGCCCGCGGTGATTCGCGCCGCGGCTTCCGCGACCGCAGCCATGCCGTAGCGTAAGATTCGCGGTTTTGAATCGGCCATGTTCGGTGCCTATAAACAGCGCATCCAAGGAGAGAAACATGACCTTCCGCCCCGCCGTCGCCGACCAGCGTTTCGTGCTGGAGCACGTCGTCCGGATCGACGAGCTCGCCCACACCGATCGCTTCGCTGCCGCCAGCCCCGACGTCGTCGATGCGGTGCTGGAGGGGGTCGGCCAGTTCGCCGCGGGCGAATGGGCGCCGCTCAACCGCGAGGGCGACACCGTCGGCGCGAAATGGGCGCCCGACGGCGTCCACATGCCGGAAAGCTTCATCAAGGCGTATCGCGATTACGTCGAGGGCGGCTGGGGCACGATCGGCGTGCCGGAGGAATGGGGCGGGCAGGGGCTGCCGTTCGCGATCCAGACCGCGGTGCTCGACACGCTCGGGTCGGCGAACATGGGCTTTGCGCTCTGCCCGACGCTGACCGTCGGCGCGATCGAGGCGCTGATCCATCATGGTACGCCCGAGCAGCAGGCGACATACTTGCCGCATCTCGCCACCGGCGCGTGGACGGGGACGATGAACCTCACCGAGCCGCAGGCGGGCAGCGACGTCGGCGCGCTGCGCGCCACCGCGACCCCGCTCGGCAACGACAAATGGTCGATCAAGGGGACGAAGATCTACATCTCGTTCGGCGACCACGACATGGTGGACAATATCGTCCACCTCGTCCTCGCCCGCACGCCGGGTTCGCCGCCGGGCACGCGCGGGATCAGCCTGTTCCTCGTCCCCAAATACCGCCTCAACGCGGACGGCACGCCGGGCGACTTCAACGACGTGCGCGTCGTGTCGATCGAGCACAAGATGGGCCTCCACGCCTCGCCCACCTGCGTCCTGTCGTTCGGCGACCAGGACGATTGCGTCGGCGAGCTGATCGGGCCGGAGCATGGCGGCATGCGCGCGATGTTCACGATGATGAACAACGCCCGCCTCAACGTCGGCCTGCAGGGCGTACAGGTCGCGGAAGGCGCGACGCAAAAGGCGGTCGGCTATGCGCTGGAGCGCGTGCAGGGCGCGCGCGACGGCCAGCCCGCGCGTATCGTCGAACATCCCGACGTCCGCCGCATGCTGCTGCGCATGACCGCGCAGACGCAGGCGGCGCGCGCGATCGTCTATTATGCCGCGGGCCAGGTCGACCGCGCCGCGCTCGGCGATGCGGCGGCGAGGAACCGGCTGGAGATCGTCACCCCGCTCGCCAAGGCGCACGGCACCGATATCGGCAACGAAGTCGCCAGCCTCGGCATCCAGGTCCATGGCGGCATGGGCTTCGTCGAGGAAACGGGCGCCGCGCAATATTTCCGCGATGCGCGCATTACGCCGATCTACGAAGGCACCAACGGCATCCAGGCCGCCGACCTCGTCGGCCGCAAGCTCGGGCTAGATAACGGCGGTGCCTTCGCCGCGCTGATCGCCGACATCCGCGCGGAGGCGCAGCATGGCGAGCTGATCGCGCTGACCGACGCGGTCGAGGCGATCGGCCGCCGCCTCGCGACCGCGGAGGCGGACGACAAGCTCGCCGCCAGCTATCCGTTCCTGACGATGCTGTCGGTCGCGACCTGCGGCTGGCTGATGGAGCGGCAGGGGCGTCTCGCCACCGGCGCCGACGAGGCGCAGGCGCTGAAGCGCGCCGCGGTGCGTTTCTACCTCGACCAGATCGTCCCCGAAGCGCTCGGCCTGCGCGCCGCCGCAACGGCGAGTGCGGACGTGCTCTATGCAGTGCCGGCAGAGGCGTTCGCCGCGTAGCCCAATCCTCCCCTGCACCTGCAGGGGAGGGGGACCGCCGCCGAAGGCGGTGGTGGAGGGGCAGCCCCAAGCGATGTCGCCCGTGGCTGCCCCTCCACCACCAGCCTATCGGCTGGCGGTCCCCCTCCCCGCGAAGCGGGGAGGATTTGGGCGCGGCCCGTCTTGCAACCTCGGCCATTACCCCCGAATAGCCCGCCCATGTTCGACCTCGACGCCTATCTCGCCCGCATCAACCTTCCCGCCCGCGTCACGCCCGACGCGGAGGGGCTCGGCCGGTTGCAGCGCGAACATCGCCTCGCCATCCCGTTCGAGAATCTCGACGTTCGGCTCGGCCGCGGCATCGCGATCGACGGCGCCTCGGTCTTCGCCAAGCTGGTGACGGGCAAGCGCGGCGGCTATTGCTTCGAACAGAACCGGCTGTTCCTCGATGCGCTGGGGCAGCTCGGGTTCGACGCCCGGCCGTTGCTCGCGCGCGTCTGGCTGGGCGCGACGCCGGGCACGGACGCGCCGCCGCCGCTGACGCATACGTTCAGCCTGGTGACGATCGACGGGCAGCCATGGATCGCCGACCCCGGCTTCGGCGGCAGCTACGCGCCGGCCATGCCGTTGGCCGACGGGGCGGAGACGAGCGCGCCGGACGGGGCGCGCTTCCGGCTGGAACGCGATGGCGTCGACGGGTGGATGCTCTACCGCGACGGCGCGGCGGGATCGACCGACGGGCGCGGCGCGGGCGAGGGGTGGCAGCCGCAATATGGCTTCACCACTGCGCCCGTCTTCGACGCCGACCTCGCGCTGTCGAACCACTGGACTGCGACGTCGCCCGACAGCCGCTTCACGCAGTTCGCGATCGCCAGCATCGTGCTGCCGCACGGGCTCGCCGGACTCACCGACCTGCGCTACCACCGCCGCGCCGGCGCGGACGAGACGATCGCGGAGATCACTGATCCGCGCGTCTATCGCATGCGCATGAGCCTGATGTTCGGGATCGACCTGACCAGGGAAGAGGTCGAGGGGCTGGGGCTGTTCTAAGCGCCCCCGCAAGCACCTCTATCGTCATTCCCGCGCAGGCGGGAATCCAGACGCGCAGGTCCTAGCACGGGCCGCACCGTCAGCGTCACTGGATTCCCGCCTGCGCGGGGATGACGCTATCGCTCAGACCCGCTCGCGCTCCAGCAACTCGCCCGCGTCCAGCCCGAGCAGATCGATATAGTCGCGGATCCGCGGCCATTGGTTCTTGACGAAATTGTCGCATTCCGCGCGGCGGAGCTTTTCCGCCGCGCCGGGCAGCACGAACATGCCGACGCCGCGCCGCACCTCGACATAGCCGTCGTCCTGGAAGCTCTGATACGCCTTGGCGACGGTCAGCGGGTTCGCGCCATGCTCCGCGGCAAAGGCGCGCACGGAGGGAAGCTGGTCGCCGGTGCGGTAATCCCCGCGCAGGATTCCCGCCGCGATGGTGCCGCGCAGCCGGATGTAAACCGGGCTGTCCTCGTTGCTGAGCGCTGTCATGCTGCTTTAATACAGCAAAAAGCGAAAAGGTCCAATATCAAGCTGTCCAGTGCGAGACGATCCGTGCCGGATCGGGCCTGGGCCGTTCGTCGAGCGGCCGGCCGGGATTGCCGATGAACACGAAGCCCGCGATCCGTTCCGGCGCCGCGCCGAATGCGTCGCGCACGCGCGGCGAAAACGCCGCCCATCCGGTCAGCCAGCCGCCGACGAACCCCATCGCATGCGCCGCATGGAGCAGGTTCATCGTCGCCGCGCCCGCCGACAATTCCTGTTCCCATAGGGGGATGGGGCTGTCCGTTTTGGGCGACGAGAGAACGACGACCAAAGCCGGCGCCTGGCGCGCGAACTGGTCCAGTCCGTCCAGCTCCTTCTGCGCCGCATCGGGCCGTTCCGCGCGGCACGCCGCGATCAGTAGTCGGGCGAACGCGTCGCGCTGGTCTTCCCCGACGATGACGAACCGCCACGGCGCGAGCTTGCCGTGGTCGGGCGTGCGCGCCGCGATCGCCAGCATCTGCGCAAGCTGCGCGTCGTCGGGCCCGGGCCCCACCATGTCGCGCGGCTTGCCCGAACGGCGGGTGGCGAGGAGCGAAAGGGGAGAGGAGGTGTCGTTGAACATGGGCGCGATGTAGTCGTCGCGATCACTCCGGACCACCCTCACCCTTCCGCGCCTCCGGCGCTCCCTCCCTCTCCCACCGGGAGAGGGGAGAGGTCGCGTAGCGACCGATAGGGTGAGGGTGACACGACCCTGCGCAGTTTACAGGAGCCTTCAACCCGCTAGTTTGCCGGCACGAGAGGGCGCGGGCACGCGCCGGTCACAGGAGCATCACGACCATATGGCAAGTATCGCACCGGCAGGGGGCGGCGTTCCGGCCTCCGCCAAGACGTTCCTGGGGCATCCGCGCGGGCTGTTCATGCTCTTCTTCGCGGAGATGTGGGAGCGTTTTTCCTATTACGGGATGCGCGCGATCCTGGTCTTCTACCTGACCAAGCACTTCCTGTTCGCCGAACAGCCCGCCTATGCGATCTACGGCGCCTATACCTCGCTCGTCTACATCACCCCGATCATCGGCGGCTATATCGCCGACCGCTATCTGGGGCCGCGCAAGGCGGTGCTCGCGGGCGGCATCTTCATCACGCTCGGCCATCTGCTGATCGCGCTCGTCGAAGGGCCGGTGGGGGTGCAGGGTAGCGCGCTCAACGGCTTCTACCTCGCCCTTGCCCTCATCATCGTCGGCACCGGCTTCCTGAAGGCGAACATCTCCGTCCTCGTCGGCGCGCTCTACAAGCGGGACGACACGCGGCGCGACGGTGCCTTTTCGATCTTCTATATGGGCATCAACACGGGCGCCTTCGTCGGGCCTTTGCTCGTCGGCTATCTCGGCGAGCGGGTCGGCTGGGCCTGGGGCTTCGGCGCCGCGGGCATCGGCATGGCGCTCGGCCTCGTCGTCTTCGTCCTGTGCCGGCCTTCGCTCCACAACGTCGGCGAACCGCCCGTCCCCGCCGCGCTCAAGGCGCGCACACCGGTCGGCCTGTCGATCGAATGGGCGATCTATGCCGGTGCGGTCGCGATGATCGCCCTGTGCTGGTGGCTGGTGCGCAGCCAGGGCGCGGTCGGCAATCTGCTGCTCGCCGCCTCGGTGCTGACCGTCGGCTACATCCTGATGACCAGCTTCCGCCAGCTGCCCCCCGTCGAGCGGCACCGCATCTTCGCCGCGCTGTTCCTGATCGCGCTCTCGCCGCTGTTCTGGGCGCTCTTCGAACAGGCGGGTTCGTCGCTCAGCGTCTACACCGACCAGCAGGTGGACCGCACCGTGCTCGGCTTCGACATGCCCGCCTCGTGGTTCCAGTCGGTCAATTCCTTCTTCATCATCACGCTCGCGCCGCTGTTCGGCCTGCTGTGGACCGCGATGGGCAAGCGCGGGATCGAACCGTCGGCGCCGTTCAAGTTCGGCATCGGCCTGATCCTCGTCGGCGCGGGCTTCTTCGCGCTGATCCTCGGCGCGCCCGCGGCGGGGCTGACGCCCGCGATCTTCGTCATCCTGCTCTACATGCTGCATTCGATGGGCGAATTGTGCTTCTCGCCGATCGGCCTGTCGTCGATGACGCGATTGTCGGTGCCGAGCATGACGGGCCTGATGATGGGCACCTGGTTCCTCGCCACCGCGGCGGGCAATTTCATCGCCAGCCTGATCGCGCAGGCGACGGGCGGCGAGGGCGCGGGGCCGGGCCGCGTGCTGGAGGTCTATGGCCGGATCGGCTGGTTCGCGATGGGTGTCGGCGTCGTCGTGCTCGTGCTCGCGCCGTTCGTGACGAAGCTGATGCACCTCGACCAGCTCGGCGAGCGGCCGGATCATGCGTTGGCGGGCGAACCGCTCAACGCGGAGCCTGCCGCGTCGGGGATCGACACGCGCGGCGAGCAGCGGCCCTGAAACAACACCCGTCACCCCGGCCGAAGAGCCGGGGTCCCGCTTCTGCTGGGGCGTTCGAAAGAAGCGGGACCCCGGGTCAAGCCCGGGGTGACGCACCATCCTACAACCGCACCATCGCCATCGCGCGTTCGCCATAGCGCGGCCCCGCCGTGCCACCCCGCGGCGCCGCGGCGTCCAAACGCTGCAAATCCTCCGCAGACAGCGACACCGCGGCCGCCTTCATGCTGTCCTCCAGCGTGGCGCGCCGCTTCGATCCCGGGATCGGCACGATATCGTCGCCCTGCGCCAACAGCCACGCCAGCGCCACCTGAGCGCCGCTGACGCCGTGATCGGCAGCAATCGCCTTCACCACCTCGACCATCCGCATGTTCGTCGCGAAATTCTCTTCCGAATAGCGTGGGTCGTTCCGCCGATAATCGCCCTCGGGCAAATCGTCGCGGCTGGTGATCTGCCCGGTAAGGAACCCGCGACCAAGCGGACTATACGGCACGAACCCGATGCCGAGCTCGCGCGCCAGCGGCAGGATCTCGTCCTCGACCGTCCGCTCCCACAGCGAATATTCCGACTGCAGCGCTGCGATCGGATGCACCGCCGCCGCCCGGCGCAGCGTCTCGGGGCCGGCCTCCGACAGCCCCAGATGGCGCACCTTGCCCTCGCGGACCAGGTCCGCCATCGCGCCCACCGTCTCCTCGATCGGCACATTGGGGTCGACGCGATGTTGATAGAACAGACCGATCGTCTCGATCCCCAGCCGCTTCAGCGACCCCTCGCACGCGCGCCGGACGTTGGCCGGCGAGGAATCGACGCCCTCCATCCCGTTCGCGCCGATCCGGAAGCCGAACTTGGTCGCGATCACCAGCCCATCGCGCTTGCCCCGGATAGCCTGCCCCAGCAGTTCCTCGTTGCGATAGGGGCCGTAGACCTCCGCCGTGTCGAACAATGTCACGCCCAGATCGATGGCGCGGTGGATCGTCGCGATGCTCTCGGCATCGTCGGCCTGGCCGTACATCCTCGCGCCGATGCCGGCCATCGGCATGCAGCCGAGGCCTAGCGCCGACACCTTCAGCCCGTCACCCAGCGTCCTGTATTGCATGATGATCTCCTTCACGCCCCGCAACGCAGGCGGTGACGGCGATATCCATCGTGACGTTGCCGACGGTGCGGAACAGGTCGGGCACTGTCTCCACCGCGACGAGCAGCCCCAGCGCCTCGATCGGCACGCCCATTGCGAAGGCGACGGGCGCGACGCTGGCAAAGAAGCTGATCGTGCCGGGCAGCGACACCGACCCCATCGTCGTGATCGCCGCGGTGGCGATGCCCGCCGCCATCTGCCCCGGCCCGATCGGCACGCCCAGCCAGCGCGCGACATAGAGCGCGACCGCCAGGTTCATCGCCGGGCTCGTCGCGCGAAAGATCGCGACTGCGATCGGCAGCACGATCCCCGCGGTCGCCGCCTGCACGCCGATCTCGCCGCTGCCCTTCAGCATCGCGGGCAGCGAGGCGAGCGAGGATTGCGTGCTCACCGCCACCGCCTGCGCCGGCGCGGCCGCGCGCGCGAACCGCCCGATGGGCACGCGTCCACCGAGCCGCGCGAGCGGATAGCCCGCGAGCAGCACGAGGAACCCGATCGCGGAGACGCAGACGATGTAATGGACCAGCGCGCCGAACGCCGCCGCGCCGGTGCGTGCGCCGACGCCATAAGCGAGCGCGAACACGCCGATCGGCGCGAGCCGCAATACCCAGCCGATGATGACCAGCATCGCGTCGGTGATCGCGCGGAACACCGCGACGAGCAGCGCGCGCGGTTCGGGTTCCAGCCGCGTGATCGCAAAGGCGAAGGCGAGCGCGAAGATGGTGAGCGGCAGGAACGCGTCCGCTGCGGCCGCGGCGACGACGTTGGTCGGCACGATCGTGTCGAAGAAATCCGCGAGCCCCGGCACCTTCCCCGGCGCCGGCGTGCCGCTCAGCGCCGCCCGCAACGCCGCGGCCCAGGCGTCGGGCAACGGCCAGGCGTCGAGGATCAGCGGCTCGACCAGCGCCGCCATCAGCGTCGTCGACCACAGGACGACGACGAACAGCGCGACGCTGCGCCCCGCGATCCGCCCCGCGCGCGCGGCCTCGGCGGTCGCGGCGATGCCGGTGACGAGCAGGCCGACGATCAGTGGCACGATCACCATCTGCAACGCGTGCAGCCACGCCGACCCGATCGGCTGGGTGATGCGCGTCGCAGCGAGCGCGGCGTCCTTGTCGATCGCCACCGCACCGATGCCGATCAGGATGCCCGCCAGCAACGCGAGGAGGATACGGGTGGCTTGCGACATCGTGTTCCTTGGCGCAACGAGGCGTGGAGACGGCATAGCGAACGGGATCGCGTTTCATGGCAAGGAAATATTTCGGCACCGACGGCATCCGCGGCGCGACCAATGCGGGCGCGATGACCGCAGCCATGGCGATGAAGGTCGGCATGGCGGCGGGCGCCTATTTCCAGCGCGGCGACCACAAGCATCGCGTGCTGATCGGCAAGGACACGCGCCTCTCGGGCTATATGCTCGAATCCGCGCTCGTCGCGGGCTTCACCAGCGTCGGCATGGACGTCGTCATGGTCGGCCCGCTGCCGACGCCCGCGGTCGCGCTGCTGACGCAATCGATGCGCGCCGACATCGGCGTGATGATCTCCGCCAGCCACAATCCCTTCGCCGACAACGGCATCAAATTGTTCGGCCCCGACGGCTACAAACTGTCCGACGAGGCGGAACTGACCATCGAGGGGCTGATCGACGGCGGCGACGTGCCGCTCGCGCCCTCGGCGCAGATCGGCCGCGCGCGCCGTATCGACGACGCGCAGGGCCGCTACATCCACTTCGCCAAATCCACCTTCCCGCGCGACCTGCGTCTCGATGGCCTGCGCATCGTCATCGATTGCGCCAACGGCGCCGCGTACAAGGTCGCGCCGACGACGCTGTGGGAACTGGGCGCGGACATCGTCGCGATCGGCGTCACGCCCAATGGCACGAACATCAATGACGGCGTCGGCTCGACCGCGCCGCAGACGCTGTCGGAAACCGTCGTCGCGAGCGGTGCGGACATCGGCATCGCGCTCGATGGCGACGCCGACCGGCTGATCGTCGTCGACGAAAAGGGCCGCGTCGTCGACGGCGACCAGCTGATGGCGACGATCGCCGCTGGCTGGGCGCGCGCCGGGCGGCTCGCGGGCGGCGGCCTCGTCGCCACCGTCATGTCGAACCTCGGCCTCGAACGGCATCTGAAGGCGCAGGGGCTCGGCCTCGTCCGCACCGCGGTCGGCGATCGCTACGTGCTCGAGAAGATGCGCACCAGCGGCTACAATGTCGGCGGCGAACAATCGGGGCACATCATCCTGTCGGACTATGCGACGACCGGCGACGGCCTCGTCGCGGCGCTGCAGATTCTCGCCGAGATCAAGCGCGCCGGCGCGCCGGCCAGCGAGGTGCTGCACCGCTTCGAACCCCTGCCGCAATTGCTCAAGAACGTCCGCTTCGCCGGCGGCAAGCCGCTCGAGCACGACGACGTCAAGGCCGTGATCGCCGCCGCGGAAGCCGATCTGTCGGGCACCGGCCGCCTCGTCATCCGCCCGTCGGGTACCGAGCCCGTGATCCGCGTGATGGCGGAGGGCGACGACGCGCGCCAGGTCGAAACGCTCGTCGACCGCATCTGCGACGCGGTGCGCAAGGTCGCCGCCTGATGCTGGAGATGCGCCCCGATTGCGAGCGCTGCGGCGCGGACCTTCCCGCCGCCGCGCCCGGTGCGTTCATCTGTTCGATGGAATGCACCTTCTGCACCGAATGCGCGGACGCGATGGACGAACTCTGCCCCAATTGCGGCGGCGAACTGCTCGACCGCCCGACACGCACGGGCAGGACGCTGAAGGCGAATCCGGCGACGACGGAGCGGCGGTTCCGCGCTTAGGGCCCGGCCGTGCCCCTTTCCGTCATTCCCGCGAAGGCGGGAATCCAGACACGCTACGGTCACGCCTCTATCAAGACCCTCGGCGTCTCTGGATCCCCGCCTCCGCGGGGATGACGAACGTGCATTGCAACCAAAACGCTGTCCTACAAACCGCCGCCTGTGCCATAACCCGGCCGATGGCGCACCGACCCGGCCACCCCCTTCGCATCATCGGCCTCACGCCCCCGCCCGGGGAGAGTTTCCAAGCGCGACGTACATTCCACTTCGTCCACTTCCGGCACCATTCATGATCCCCCGCGTCCTCATCATCGCCGGGTCCGATTCGGGCGGCGGCGCGGGTATCCAGGCGGATATCAAGACCGTCACGATGCTTGGCGGCCATCCGACCACCGCGATCACCGCGATCACCGCGCAGAATACGCTGGGCGTCCAGGCCGTCCATCCCATCCCCCCCGAAACGGTCGTCGCGCAGATGGAAAGCGTGCTCGCCGACATCGGCGCCGATGCGGTGAAGATCGGCATGATCGGCAGCGTGGGAACCGTCCATGCCGTGGCCGATGTGCTCGAACACGCCGACATCCCCATCGTCTTCGATCCCGTCATGATCGCGACCTCCGGCTCCGTCCTCGCCGATGCCGAGACGATCGCCGCCTTCACCCGGCTGATGCGCATGGCCGCCGTCGTCACGCCCAACCTGCCCGAGCTTGCCGCGCTCGGCGGCGCCACCGCGGTGCGCGCGCTCGGCCCCGCGCTGCTCGTCAAGGGCGGTCACGGTGCGGGCGATATCGTCGAGGATCGGCTGATCGAGGCCGACGGCGCCGAGACGCTCTGGACGCACCCGCGCATCGACACCCGCCACACGCACGGCACCGGTTGCACGCTGGCGAGCGGGATCGCTACCGGCCTTGCCGCGGGCCTGTCGCTCGCCGACGCCACGGGGCGGGCCATCGCCTATGTCCAGGCGGCGCTTGCCGCCGCGCCCGGCCTTGGCGCAGGGCACGGGCCGATGGGACATGCCTTGAACACGATACCGTTCGACCGATGCCGGGACTGAAGCACGAGAAGACCTGCCTGCCGCCCGTCGCGGGGGTGGACGAGGCGGGGCGCGGCCCGCTCGCCGGGCCGGTGGTGGCCGCTGCGGTGATCCTGCCCGCACGCGGCGTGCCGCGCGGGCTGGACGATTCGAAGAAGTTGTCGCCGTCCGAGCGCGAGCGATTGTGCGGCCTGATCCGCGCGCGCGCGATCGTCGGCGTCGGCATCGTCGAGGCGGACGAGATCGACCGGCTCAACATCTATTGGGCGACGATGAAGGCGATGACGCTCGCGGTCGAGGCTTTGGGCTGCGAGCCCGGCCACGTCCTCGTCGACGGCAATCGCCTGCCGCGCTGGCGCTATGCCGCGACGCCGCTCGTCGGCGGCGACGCGCTCAGCGCCTCGATCGCCGCCGCGTCGATCGTCGCGAAGACGGTGCGCGATGCGATCATGGTCGATCATGCCGCCGCCCACCCGCATTATCACTGGGCGAGCAACAAGGGCTACGGCTGTCCCAAGCACCTCGCCGCGCTGCGCGAACACGGGCCCTCGCCGATTCACCGCTACAGCTTCGCCCCCGTCGCCCGCGCCGCCGATCTGCTCGCGCCGGCGATAAACGCGGCCTGATCGGGCAAAAGTTGCGCCGCGCAACACGGCCGCGTGCGCCTGAGTCTTTCGCGCCACACCCCCATCGCTGGGGCATGGATGCGATCGCACGGCGCAAAATCTGGGGCGCAAGAGGGTTTTTGGGGGCGGATTAACGAAATGGTGACGAAGATCGTTAACCAATCAACGCTTGACGAGAGTCCGCGGATTCGCGCTTCTGGCCACATAAAGGGGGCGTAGATGGGGGTTATCGAGAAGGTCCGGCAGCCGCGCGTCGCGGCGCGCAGCGCTGCGGCATCGCCGGTCGGCGTGGTGGCGCGGCCTGCCGACGTCGCGCCGGCGGTGCTGCCGCTCGACCGGATTCTGACGGGCGACTGTATCGCCCAGATGAGGGCGCTGCCCGACAAGTCGGTCGACATGGTCTTCGCCGACCCGCCCTATAACCTCCAGCTCGGCGGCGAGCTGTTCCGGCCCGACGGCAGCCACGTCGACGCAGTCACCGACGATTGGGACAAGTTCGACACCTTCGCCGCCTATGACGCCTTCACCCGCGCCTGGCTGGCGGAAGCGCACCGCATCCTGAAGGACGACGGCACGATCTGGGTGATCGGCAGCTATCACAACATTTTCCGCGTCGGCACCGCGGTGCAGGACCTCGGCTATTGGATCCTCAACGACATCGTGTGGCGGAAAGCCAATCCGATGCCCAACTTCCGCGGCACGCGCTTCACCAACGCGCACGAGACTTTGATCTGGGCGTCGAAGGGCGAAAAGGCAAAATACACGTTCAACTACCGCTCGATGAAGACGCTGAACGACGAGCTGCAGATGCGCTCCGATTGGGAATTCCCGATCTGCGGCGGGCAGGAGCGGCTGAAGAAGGGCGGGCACAAGGTCCATCCGACGCAAAAGCCCGAGGCGTTGCTCTACCGCGTGCTGCTCGCCTGCACCAGGCCGGGCGACGTCGTGCTCGACCCGTTCTTCGGCACCGGCACTACGGGGGCGGTGGCGAAGCGGCTGGGCCGCCGCTGGATCGGCATCGAGCGCGAGGCGACCTATATCGAGGCGGCGCAGGAACGGATCGCGGCTGCGCTGCCGCTCGACGAATCGGCGCTGGCGACGATGCAGAGCCCGCGCATGCAGCCCAAGGTCGCGTTCGGCGTGCTCGTCGAGAACGGCTATCTCGCCCCCGGCGCGACGCTCACCGATGCGCGCCGCCGCTTCCGCGCGACGGTGCGCGCCGACGGCAGCCTCGCCAGCGCGTGCGGTACGACGGGCTCGATCCACAAGCTCGGCGCGACGCTGCAGGGCGCGCCCGCGTGCAACGGCTGGACCTTCTGGCACCACGAAACCGACGGCGCGCTCAGGCCGATCGATACGCTGCGCCAGACCTATTTGCTCGCGACGCAGCCGTAAGCGGCCGTTGCCTGCGTCACCCTGGACTTGATCCGAGGTTTCGCTTCCTTCTTTAGAGCAAGCTCGTAAGCGGGACCCTGGCTCTTCGGCCGGGATGACGGCAAGATCGCCCGGCATCGAGGAAAGACACGCGCGCCATGACCCTGCACCTGCGCCCCGTCCATTTCGTCGATACGCCGATCGGCCTGCCCGATGGCTATGCCGCGCGGCTCGCCGGGGGGATGCAGTGGTTCGCCGCGTATGAGGTGATCGCGCCGGAGGGACGCCGGATCGTGCCCGTCGCCGATATCGCATCGCTCGGCCCGCGCGCCGCGGCGCTGCACCTGCGCATCACCGCGCCGCGCGCGCCGCTGGTGCTGGGTGCGCGAACGTTGCGGCTCGACCAGCCGCTCGTCGCCGGCATCCTCAACGTCACGCCCGACAGCTTCTCCGACGGCGGCCGCCATGCTGACGATCCCGCCGCCGCGGCGGCCGCCGGCGTCGATATGGCCGCCGCCGGCGCGGCGTTGATCGACCTCGGCGGCGAATCGACGCGGCCCGGCGCGGCGGCGGTGTGGGAGGGAGACGAGATCGCGCGCGTCGAACCCGTCGTCCGCCGCCTTGCCGCCAGCGGCACGCCCGTATCGATCGATACGCGCAAGAGCGGGGTAATGGCCGCCGCGCTCGCCGCGGGCGCGCAGGTCGTCAACGACGTGTCCGCACTGCTGTGGGACGAGGCGGCGCTCGACGTCGTGGTCCACGCCGCCTGCCCCGTCGTGCTGATGCACTCGCCCGATCCCAAGGCGGGGGGGCACGGCCGCCCGGCCTATCGCGACGTCGCGACTGAAGTTTTCGACTGGCTGGAGGCGCGCGTCGCCGCGGTCGAGGCGGCGGGCGTGCCGCGCGCGCGTATCCTGATCGACCCGGGTATCGGCTTCGGCAAGTCGCTTGCCGACAATCTCGCGCTGGTTAACGCGCTGCCGCTGTTCCACGGCCTGGGTTGCGCGATCATGCTGGGCGCGAGCCGCAAGCGGATGATCGGCGCGCTCGACAACGAGGCGCCCGTCGAGAAGCGACTGGGCGGCAGCATCGCGCTCGCCCTCAAAGGCGCGGAGGCGGGCGTCCAGCTGATCCGCGTCCACGACGTCGCGGAGACGGTGCAGGCGCTGAAGGTATGGCGGGGCCTGCGCGACCGCGCGCTCGCCGGCGGGTGACGGCGGAGGGAACACGGCCGAACCGGAAACATTTCGCAACGCAGCAATCGTGCGCTGGAGACGTTGGACCGCTACTTCGCCCGCGGCAGAAAGAAGAGGCCCCATGATCGTCACCGCGACCCCCCGCTTGCGCCAGATCGTCACCGAAGTCTGGATGCCGCTGACCGTGTTGTTCGTCTGGGACGTCGCGGTCACCGTCACTTATTATCTGCTGCCGTTCCGTGCCCCGTCGCTGCCGCTGACGCTGTTCGGTACCGTGCTCGCGCTGTTCCTCGGTTTCCGCAGCAATTCGGCTTATGCGCGCTGGTGGGAAGGACGCTCTTTATGGGGCCTGATGATCAACGCCTCGCGCAACCTGTCCCGCGAGGCGCGCAACTTCCTGCCGGGTGACGAGGCGCGCGACCTGCGCCGGTCGATCGTGCTGCGCCAGATCGCCTATGTGAACGCGCTGCGTTGCCAGTTGCGGCGCCAGCCGGTCGACGACGAAGTGCTGCGCTTCCTCTCGCACGGCGAGGCGACGCCCTCGCTGTCGCGCACCAACATCGCCAACGGCCTGCTCGACGGCACCGGCCGGCGCATCGACGATGCGCGCCGCAACGGCTGGATCGACACGATCCAGCAGACGCAGATGGAATCGGTGCTGGTCGACATCGCCAATGCGCAGGGCGGGATGGAGCGGCTCAAGAACACGCCGCTGCCCAACCAGTATCGCTTCTTCCCGACCTTGTTCGTCCACCTGTTCTGCGTGCTGCTGCCGATCGGCCTCGTCGAGACATTGGGCTTTGCGACGCCGCTCGGCTCGACGATCGCCGGTCTCATGTTCCTCGCCGTGCTCGCGATCGGCGACGATCTGGTCGATCCGTTCGCCAATTCGGTGCACGATTTGCCGCTGTCGGCGATGTGCCGGACGATCGAGATCGACTTGCTGCAATCCATCGGCGACGAGGCGCCCAAGCCCTTGCAGCCAGTGCACGGCGTGCTCTGGTAATCGCGGCCCGTCCTCGCGCGGCCTATGCCGCGTTGTCGATGCCCAGTTCGCCCAGCTTGCGGTACAGTGTCGAGCGGCCGATCCCCAGCCGCCGCGCGACCTCGGTCATCCGCCCGCGGTAATGGCCGATGGCGAGGCGGATGACATCCGCCTCGATATCCTCCAGCGGGCGCAGGTTGCCATCGGGGCGGAACAATGTGACCCCGGCTCCGGACGCAGGCGCGACCGCGCCGCTGCGGCGCTGGCCGAGCGCGGCGATCTGCGGAAAGTCGCTGCGCGTCAGCGCGTCGCCGTCGCACAGCACCGCAGCGCGGAACAGCGCGTTCTGCAACTGGCGCACGTTGCCCGGCCAGTCATAGCCGACGAGCAGCGCCAGCGCCTCGTCGGTGATGCCGAGCGGACGCAGCCCCGGCTGTTGCGCGATCCGCGCGAGCAGATGGCGGGCGAGCGCAGGGATGTCCGCCGAACGCTCGCGCAGTGGCGGGATCGTCACCTGCACCACGTTGAGCCGGTAATACAGGTCCTCGCGGAAGCGCCCCGCCTCGACCTCTTCGATCAGCCTCTTATTGGTCGCCGCGACGACGCGCACGTCGACCTCGCGCATGTGGCGCGCGCCGATCGGCTGGACCTCGCCCGACTGCAGCACGCGCAGCAGCTTGACCTGCGCATCGAGCGGCATCTCGCCGACCTCGTCCAGGAACAATGTGCCGCCGTCGGCATCGACGAACCGGCCGATCTTGCGCTCGAACGCGCCGGTGAACGCGCCTTTCTCATGGCCGAACAGTTCCGATTCGACGAGGTTGGCGGGGATCGCGCCGCAATTGACCGTCACCATCGGTCGCCGGGCGCGGGGGGAGGCGGCGTGGATCGCATCGGCGACCACCTCCTTGCCGACGCCGCTCTCGCCCTCGATCAGCACGGGCACGCGCGCGCGCGCCGCCTTGGCGGCGATGGCGAGCGCGGCGCGGAAATCCGGGGCGGAGCCGACGATCTCGTCGAACGCGAGCAATGCGGGGATCTTCTCGGTCAGCGGGCGCAGTTCGCCCGCCGCGGTACCCGCGACTGCCGCCTCCAGCGCGGCGAGCAGGCGTTCGGGGGCGAGCGGCTTGACCAGGAAATCGGTCGCGCCCGCGCGCATCGCCGCGACCGCATGCGCGACTGAACCGTTGGCGGTCAGCATCAGGATCGGCAGCGCGGGGCGCTCGCTGCGCAAGGCCGCGATCGCGGCGACCGTGTCGGCGTCGGGCGCGCGATGGTCGAGCAGGATCGCATCCAGCTGCATCCCGTCCTGCGTCCCCAATTGCGCGAGCGCCATCTCGCCGTCGGTCGCGAAGATCGACCGCCAGCCCTTGCGTGCAGCCAGCGCCGCGACCAGCCGCCGCTGCGCCGGTTCGTCGTCGATCAGCAGGAGCAGCCGCTGTCCGTTGCGCGTCATCGTCGATCCCGTCCCATTTCGGAGCAACGCATAGCGCAGGGGCGGTAAAGGCGGCCTTAAACACCGCGATGCCCGTCGATGCTTGACGGGGGCGGAGCTTTGCGGGCAGGTTCGCCGCCATACAGGGCCCCGTGTGAGGGGCGTCAAGCCAGGGGTTAGAGGATGGCCGGCAACGGAGACATGCAGGCGCACGAGGCGACCTACGGCAGTGTCATCGGAATGCTAAAATGGGGCGCGGTCGGCTGTGCGATCATCGCCGCCTTCGTCATCTGGCTGATCGCATAAGGCGCGCCGAGCCATGAAGATCGCCGTCCTTCGCGACCATGCAGACGGCGAGCGGCGGGTTGCCGCGACCCCGGAAACCGTCCGCAAGTTCGCAGCCCTCGGCGCGGACGTCGCGGTCGAGGCGGGGGCAGGTGCGGCCGCCTCTTATGCCGATACGGGCTATGCCGACGCGGGTGCCGCGATCGGTGACCGGGCGACGACACTGGCGGGGGCCGACATCGTGCTGGGCGTGCAGGGCCCTGATCCCGCAAGCCTTGCCGGCGTCGCGCCGGGCGCGTGGATCGTCGCGGGCCTCAACCCCTTCGGGGCGCGCGAGCGGATCGACGCTTATGCCGCCGCGGGGCTGGAGGCGCTGGCGATGGAGCTGATGCCGCGCATCACCCGCGCGCAAGGCATGGACATACTGTCGTCGCAATCGAATCTGTCGGGGTACAAGGCGGTGCTCGACGCGGCGGCGGAATATGGCCGCGCCTTTCCGATGATGATGACCGCGGCCGGCACGGTCAGCGCGGCGCGCGTCTTCGTGATGGGCGTCGGCGTCGCGGGGCTGCAGGCGATCGCCACCGCCCGCCGGCTCGGCGCGCAGGTGTCCGCGACCGACGTCCGCTCGGCGACGAAGGAACAGATCCTCAGCCTTGGCGCCAAGCCGGTGTTCGTCGAGAATGTCGCCGGTATCGAGGGCGAGGGCGCGGGCGGCTATGCCGGCGAGATGAGCCCGGAATATCAGGCCGCCCAGGCGGAGCTGGTCTCGGCGCATATCGCCAAGCAGGACATCGTCATCACCACCGCGCTCATTCCCGGCCGCGCCGCGCCGCGGCTGATCAGCGACGCGCAGGTCGCGAGCATGAAACCGGGCAGCGTCATCGTCGACCTCGCGGTCGAACAGGGCGGCAATGTCGAGGGCGCGGTCGCGGGCGAGATCGTCGAGCGCCACGGCGTCAAGATCGTCGGCCACCGCAACGTCCCCTCCCGCCTAGCTGCCGACGCCTCTGCGCTGTTCGCGCGCAACCTCTACAATTTCCTGTCGACCTTCTGGGACAAGGAGGCGGGGCGGCCCGTCCTCGATGCCGAGATCGGCGATGCGATCCGGCTGACCCGCGACGGCAAGGTCGTACACCCGCGGCTGCTCGGGGCATGAAAATGCTGTCCTACACGAACCAAATGGGTGTATCGTGAGGCTCATGAGCATATTCGACTCCTCCCATTTCCTGCATCCTTTCCGGACTCGCGTTTTGGGTATGGCAAACCGGGGGGTGACGTTTCGCTCACTTTGTCCACTTTGGAAGGCCGGGTACGCGCCCGTGCGATCGGCAGGGGGCTGAACATGGATTTCGTCGCGATCCTTTCGATCTTCGTGCTGGCATGTTTCGTCGGCTATTACGTCGTCTGGTCGGTCACGCCGGCGCTGCACACGCCGCTGATGGCGGTGACCAACGCCATCTCCAGCGTCATCATCGTCGGCGCGTTGATCGCGGGTGCGGCGGCGGGGTCGCCGATCGCAAAGTGGTTGGGGCTCGCCGCGGTGGTGCTCGCCAGCATCAACATCTTCGGCGGCTTCGCGGTCACGCAGCGGATGCTCGCCATGTACAAGAAGAAGGACCGGCCGGCACCGGCCAAACACTGACCGTCACCCCGGACTTGATCCGGGGTCCCGCTTCTTCTGGCGGCGGGACAAGACAGCGGGACCCCGGCTCAAGGCCGGGGTGACGAAGGGGATACGGGGACAGGATGGAACACGCAACCGCCGGCAGCTCGTTCGCGGCACTCGCCTATCTGATCGCCGGGGTGTGCTTCATCCTCGCGCTGCGCGGCCTGTCGTCGCCGACGTCCAGCCAGCGCGGCAACCGCTTCGGCATGATGGGCATGACCATCGCGGTGGTTACGACGCTGGTGACGCACGTGCCGGTCATGACAGGGATTTTCCCCGTCGGCGAAGATGAGATGATGGTGGCGACGACCGATTGGGTCACCATCCTCGAAATCCTCGCTGCGATCGGCATCGGCGCAGTCATCGGCATCACCACTGCGCGCCGCATCGCGATGACCGCGATGCCGCAGCTCGTCGCCGCTTTCCACAGCCTCGTCGGCCTCGCCGCGGTGCTGGTCGCTTGCGCAGCCTTCCTCAATCCGATCGCTTTCGGCATTGCCGATATGGTGATCCCGCTGATCGGCCAGCCATTCGCGGTCATCCATCAAGTCAGCCGGATCGAGATGGGTCTCGGCGTCGCGATCGGCGCGATCACGTTCTCGGGCTCGGTCATCGCCTTCCTCAAGCTCAATGGCAATATGGGCGGCAAGCCGATCCTGCTGCCCGGCCGCCACGTCCTCAACCTCGGCGTGCTGGCGGCGATCCTGTTGCTCGTCGTCTATTTCACGCAGGATCAGAGCCCGTGGGTGTTCTGGACGATCACCGCGCTCAGCTTCGCGATCGGCTTCCTGCTCATCATCCCGATCGGCGGCGCGGACATGCCGGTCGTGGTCAGCATGCTGAACAGCTATTCGGGCTGGGCGGCGGCGGCGATGGGGTTCACGCTGCACAACAGCGCGATGATCATCACCGGCGCGCTGGTCGGCAGCTCGGGCGCGATCCTAAGCTACATCATGTGCCGCGCGATGAACCGCAGCTTCATCAGCGTCATCGCCGGCGGCTTCGGTGCGGACGCCGGGGGCGGCGCAGGTGGCGCGGCGCAGGTCGACCGGCCGTGGAAGCGCGGCAGCGCGGAGGACGCCGCCTTCCTGATGAGCCAGGCGGAACAGGTCGTCATCGTCCCCGGCTACGGCATGGCGGTGGCGCAGGCGCAGCACGTGCTGCGCGAGATGGCGGACAAGCTGAAGGCGCATGGCGTCCGCGTCAAATACGCGATCCATCCCGTCGCCGGCCGCATGCCCGGACATATGAACGTCCTGCTCGCCGAGGCGAACGTGCCGTATGACGAGGTGTTCGAACTGGAGGACATCAACGGCGAATTCGCGCAGACCGACGTCGCCTTCGTCATCGGCGCGAACGACGTCACCAATCCCGCCGCCAAGACCGACAAGACCTCGCCGATCTACGGCATGCCGGTGCTCGACGTCGAGAAGGCGAAGACCGTATTGTTCGTCAAACGATCGATGGGCGGCGTCGGCTATGCAGGCGTCGACAACGACGTCTTCTACCGCGACAACACGATGATGCTGCTCGCCGATGCGAAGAAGATGGTCGAGGAGATCGTCAAGTCCTTGGACTGATCGCCGATCGATCCGTAATGGAGAGGAAACGGCGGCCATCATCCGGCAGAGGTCTTTATCGTCTCCGGAATGGAGATGAATCGACACGCCGCGGTGCGCCGACGACCTATCCTGCCGTTATGGGGGCCATGATGACGACGACCGGTCTGGCTGCGGCCTATGCGACGACGAGCCGGCCGGTGCTGCTGGTCGCCGACCGCGGCATGGCGGGGGAAGCGGAAGCGGCGATCGCGCAGGCCGGGTGCCGGCTGCTCCAGCGGATCGGCTGGGACATGTTGCCGCAGCGGCTGGGCGAGCCGGCGCTGCGGCCCTTGCTGATGGTGGAGGCGGCGGGCGTCGCGTCCGACCTGCTCGACGCGGCACTCGCGCGGCTGGAAGGCTATGCCGCCGCGCTCGACCTGCCGATGGTCGTCAGCTTCGCCGAAGCGCAGATCGACCAGATCGCCGCCCTGATGACGCAGCGGGATGCCCTGCTGCTCTGCGACCCGGTGCCGCTAGAACGCGTGCTCGCGCTTGCGGTCGCGGCTCGCCCGGGCGATGCATTCACGCTCGGCGACAGCCTGCGCGAGAACGAGGGCGCGCGGCTGCAGCGGCTGAACGACGAGGTCGCGCGGATCGCGGAGATCCTCGCGCGGCTCGCCCGGTCGGAGGCGATGCCCTCGCACGACGCCTTCGACCTCGCCGACCGGCATCGCGGCTACGACCCGGGACCCGCGACGGGCGACCAGCGCGTCGACCCGCAGGAGGTGCGCCGTGTCATCCACCTGCGGCGGCTGCGCGCCAAATTCTTCGACGCCTTTGGCCAGGGCCTGTTCGAGGATCCGGCGTGGGACATGCTGCTCGACCTCTACGCCGCGGCGCTGGAGGGGCGGCAGGTCAGCGTGTCCAGCCTGTGTATCGCGGCGGCCGTCGCGCCGACCACTGCGCTGCGCTGGATCGCCAAGATGACCGACGTCGGCCTGCTCGTGCGGCACCCCGACCCCGTCGATCGCCGCCGCGCGTTCATGGCGCTGTCGCCGCAGGCGGCCGAGGCGATGCGTGGCTACATGCTCGCCGCGCGCCGGGTGGAGGGGGCTGCGGTCTGACGACGGGGCTTGCGCGGCGGGCCCTGGTTTGGCATCGCGGCCCCACCCTTCGCGAGAGGGGCGCTTAGCTCAGCTGGTAGAGCGGCTCGTTTACACCGAGTAGGTCGGCGGTTCGAACCCGTCAGCGCCCACCACCCCCTGGCCGATCCACGCCATCAGCGCGCAACGGGCGGCTCCTCGCCATCACCGCGATACTTCACCTCCAGATACCGGCTGCGCGTCGCCAGCGTGTCGAGGTCGTCCTGCGCCAGCCGGCGCGTCATGTCGGCGATCTCCTGCTCGATCAGGCGCAGGCCCGCGACGAGTTCGGCATCGGGAGTGCGCCCGTTGCGCTCGACCTTGCGCAAAGGTTCGGGGACACGTGCGTAATCGGTGACGAAGGCGGGCAATTGCTCGCCGATCAGGCGACGGACCTCATAGACTTCCTCGTCGCGGCCCTCCAGCCGGCCGAGCTGCGGCGACAGCGTTTCCAGCCGCTGGCCGATCTGGTCGACCAGGGCGCGCGCCGGCGCGGGCAGCGCGGGACGCTGCGCATCGAGCCAGCGTTCGGTCTTCGCGGGCAGCGCCTTGATGTCGCCCTCGCGCAGCGTCTTCTCGCTCGGCGCGCGCGGGGCCGGCGCAAGGCCGATCAGCAATGTCACCGCGACCATCAGCAAGAGCACGCCGAGCGCGCCGAAGATGCCGAGCGGAAAGAGCATGCCCAGCACCGCGGCGGCGATCAGGATCGCGGCATCGACCGCGGCGATCACCGCGAGCCGCCGACCGACACCGATCGCGCGGCGTTTCAGCCGCTTGCCGTGGACGCGATACTGATCGCGCACCGGGCCGCCATATTCTTCGCTGATCCGCGCCATCGTGGCGCGCGCGCGGGCGATCTGTTCGTCGACTTCGGTCATCGGCGCCTTACAACGACTCCAGACGATATTGGTCGCCCGGGCCCTTCAGCGCGCCCTGCGTCGCGCCCTCGGCGCGGGCGATATAGCCCTTCGATTTCTCCACCTCGTTGCCGAGCGCGTTCACCGTGGTCTTCATCGAATCGAGCGCCTTGACCTTGAACGTGTCGATCGCGTCCATCGTGTCGTAGATGTTCTGGAACGCACGCTGCAGCGTCTCCAGCGGAATGGTCGAGGCGGCGGCCTGTTCGTGGATCGCCGCGGTGTTCGAGCGCAAAAGCTTGCCGGTCGAATCGATGATGTTCGCGGTCGTCGTGTTGAGCTGCGTGATGCTTTCCAGCACCAGTTTCTGGTTGGTCAGCGCCTGCGCCACCGTCACCGCGGTGCGCAGCGCCGAGACGGTGGTGGTCGAGGCGCGATCGACGCCCTTGATCAGCTCGACGTTGTTCTTCTTCACCAGATCGAGCGCCAGATAGCCCTGCACCGTCACCGCCATCTGCGTCAGCAGGTCCTGCGTGCGCTGGCGGGTGTAGAAGAGCGCGGTCTCGCGGATCGCCTTCGCCTTGGCGGGATCGGTGTGGTCGAGGTCGTTGGCGGTCTCTTCCAGCTTGGCGTCCATCGCCTTCGACAGATGGATCATCTGCTCCAGCCGCCCCATCGCGGTCCACAGATTGGCGCGCTCGGTATCGATGGCGGCATTGTCCATCAACAGCTCGTCCTTGCCCGACGCCAGGCTCTTCAGGATCGAGCTGATGTGCGTCTGCGACGATTTGTAGCTGTCGAAATAGTCGCGCATCTTCGAGCCGAACGGGATGACTCCGAAGATCTTCTTCGGTCCGGACAGCGCGCCCTTCTTGCCGGGATCGAGATCCTCGATCACGCGGCGCAGCTGCGCCAGATCGGCACCGACGCCGGTATCCTTGTCCATCGCGCGGATCGGGCGATCGAGGAAGCGGTTGGACTGGCCCGCGGCCTCGCGAATCTCCTTCGCGCCCATCGCGGTGATCGCATCGACGCGCTTGCCGAATTCGGGGCTGTTGACGTCCTCCGCCACCAGGTCGCGGACGAAGGTGTCGACGCGCTGTTCGAGCTGCGACTTCTTGGTGTCGTCGATCGGCACCAGCCCGGCGGCGCGTTCCGCCTGCACCGTCGGCACGGGATCGGGCGGCGTCAGCACCAGGTCCGGTTGCGCGGTCAGCGTGTCGGCGGAAGTGGCCATCGTTGTCCTCCAGCGGGCATCGGCCCGGTCACGCTGCGCAATGTGCCGGTTGCCGGCCCGCCGTTCAAGTGTGTCATGCGAATAATACGCTGTCGAGAAAGGATGACGCGATTCGCGCGCGGAAGTGGACGACGTGGACGGTACGTCATCGCCGGAAACGCCCCCGCGCGACCCCTGCCGAGACAGGGCAGGGCGAGAACGGGCATGGCCATGGCAAAACCGTAGCAGATCGGTGGCGCGCAGGACAGCGGGATCAACAGGCGTCCGTCAGTGGGACCTGCACCTTTTGATTCCCGTCATAGGTTCCCAATCTGGATCAGCGTTCCTGAGCGGTCGAGCGGCGCGGCTTGAGTTCACTGACTATGACGCCAGCGATGATAAGGGCCGCGCCGAACAGCGCCAGCCCTGGAAGGCGATCACCGGCCATTCGACCGACCGCCCCGCCCCATACCGGCTCGCTGGCATAGATGATGGTCGCGCGGGTCGGTGATACTGCCTTCTGCGCCCAGTTCATGGTGAGTTGAATGAGGGCACTGGCTGCACCGAGGCCCAGTGCGGCAATCAGCCACACCCAAGAAAAGGACGGCAGCGACTCACCGGCAAGGGGCATGGCAGCAAAGGATAACAGCCCGCCTGCCAGCACCTGCACGACGGTCACGCGCGTGCTGTCCACGCGTGAGGCAAATTGACCGATCAGGATGATCTCGCCCGCGATGGCAGCCGCGCTGACGAGCGTCGCGATCTCGCCTCTGCCAAGACCCACATGCAGGGCGTCGGGTCCGGCGAGACAGACCAAGCCGAGGAACGCCAAGCCGATACCAGCCCAGGTCACCGCCTTGGGCGGACGTCGCAGGACCGCCCATTGGATCAGCGGCACCATCGGCACATAGAGCGCGGTCAGGAAGGCCGACGTACTGCTGCTGACGGTTTGAAGCCCGTAGGTCTGTAGCGCGTAACCTAGAAAAATGGTGACGCCGACCGCGCTGCCCGCAACCAGCTCGACGCGCGTCACACCGCGCATCGTTCGCCCGAACAATGCCAGCCCGACTAGGCCCGCAGTGACGAACCGCAGCCCCACGAAGAACAAAGGTCCACTGTGCCGCATGGCGATGTGGACGATGAGGAAGGTTGCCCCCCACAGCATCGTGACGCCAATCAGCGCTAACTCCTCAGGCGAGAATAGGGCTTTACGTGTGCCAGAATTGTGCAGCATAGTGCGCAAATCGATATGAGCAATATAGTGCGCAGTCAAGATGGCCGCGGGGATGTCCTGGCTCATGTGGCGAGCAATCTCCGCCGGCTTCGGCGTGCCGCCGGCCTCAGTCAAACTGCCTTGGCGACGACGTCGGGCATCAGTCGCCGGATGATTACGAACCTGGAGGGGGGCGATACCAATATCAGCCTGTCGAGCCTGGACCGGCTTGCCGAGGCGCTGGGCGTCGATTTCATCGCAATTGTCAGCGACCCCAATGCTAGCAGCCGTCGGATCGAGCAGGTGGCATGGCGTGGCCGAGACGTTACCAGCGAGGCGGTGTTGCTGGGCAGCGTACCGGCATCACGCGAGGCGCAGCTCTGGCGCTGGTCGCTGGCTCCCGGCGAACGCTACACCGCCGAACCCGACCCTGCGGGCTGGCACGAGATGATCGTCGTTACCGAAGGCTGCCTGCACATCGAACTGGCGAAAGGGGGCCTGATGGTCGAGGCGGGCGACTTCGCGATTTACAGCAGCGCACAGGCTTATGCCTATGTCAACACAGGGGACGCCCCTGTCAGTTTCATCCGCAACGTCGTGAGCTAATTCGCAATTCACGATCCTCGCTGGGAAAGCGGCGGTCCCTGAACGCCGGCATCTGCGATCCCGCCCGCCTCTTCCCGCGACGCAACAATTCGGCTATGGGCGCGCGAACTTCCCTCTTCCCGATCAGGATTTCCCATGAGCCTCCGCAACGTGGCGATCATCGCGCACGTCGATCACGGCAAGACCACGCTCGTCGACCAATTGTTCCGCCAGTCCGGCACCTTCCGCGACAACCAGCGTGTCGAGGAACGCGCGATGGATTCGAACGACCTCGAAAAGGAGCGCGGGATCACCATCCTGGCGAAGCCGACGTCGGTCGAGTGGGAAGGCACGCGCATCAACATCGTCGACACGCCCGGCCACGCCGACTTCGGCGGTGAGGTGGAGCGTATCCTTTCGATGGTCGACGGCGTCATCCTGCTGGTCGATTCGTCGGAAGGCGCGATGCCGCAGACGAAGTTCGTCACCGGCAAGGCGCTGGCGCTCGGCTTGAAGCCGATCGTCGTCGTCAACAAGGTCGACCGCGCCGACGCGCGCATCCAGGAAGTGCTGGACGAGGTGTTCGACCTGTTCGTCAGCCTCGACGCGAACGACGAGCAGCTCGACTTCCCGGTGCTCTACGCCTCTGGCCGCAACGGCTATGCCTCGACCGACATGGACGCGCGCGAAGGCACGCTGACCCCGATGTTCGAACTGATCGTCAGCCACGTGCCGGCGCCCAAGGTTGACGTCGACGCGCCGTTCAGCTTCCTCGTCACTTTGCTCGACCGCGACAATTTCGTCGGCCGCATCCTGACGGGGCGCGTCAACACCGGCACGCTGAAGCTCAACCAGGCGATCCACGCGCTCGACGGCGACGGCAACGTCATCGAGACGGGGCGTGCGTCGAAGATCATGTCGTTCCGCGGGCTGGAGCGCGTGCCGGTCGAAGAGGCGCAGGCGGGTGACATCATCAGCCTCGCCGGCCTGACCGTCGCGACCGTGGCGAACACGATCGCCGACATCAGCGTGTCGACCCCAATCAAGGCGCAGCCGATCGATCCGCCGACGCTGTCGATGCGCTTCGCGGTCAACGATTCGCCGATGGCGGGTCGCGAGGGATCGAAGGTGACGAGCCGCATGATCCGCGACCGCCTGATGCGCGAAGCGGAATCGAACGTCGCGATCAAGGTGACCGAGAGCGACGACCGCGACAGCTTCGAAGTCGCGGGCCGCGGCGAATTGCAGCTCGGCGTGCTGATCGAGACGATGCGCCGCGAGGGCTTCGAACTCGGTATCAGCCGCCCGCGCGTGCTGTTCGGCGAGGACGAGAACGGCAAGAAGACCGAGCCGTACGAGACGGTTGTGATCGACGTCGACGAGGAGTTCAGCGGCACGGTCGTCGACAAGATGAACCAGCGCAAGGCCGAGATGACCGACATGCGGCCCAGCGGTGGCGGCAAGACGCGCATCACCTTCTCCGCGCCGAGCCGCGGTCTGATCGGCTATCACGGCGAATTCCTGTCCGACACGCGCGGCACGGGCATCATGAACCGCCTGTTCGAGAAGTATGGCCCCCACAAGGGCAATATCGAAGGCCGCAAGAACGGCGTGCTCATCTCGAACGGCGCCGGCGAAGCGCAGGGTTACGCGCTGGGGCCGCTCGAAGAGCGCGGCATCCTGTTCGTCGGCCACGGCGAGGCGCTGTACGAGGGCATGATCATCGGCGAGAGCGCCAAGACGGATGACCTCGAGGTCAATCCGATGAAGGCGAAGCAGCTGACCAACTTCCGCGCGAGCGGCGGCAAGGACGATGCGATCCGCCTGACCCCGCCCAAGAAGATGACGCTGGAACAGGCGATCGCGTACATCGACGATGACGAGATGGTCGAGGTCACCCCCAAGTCGATCCGGCTGCGCAAGCGCCACCTCGACCCGCACGAGCGCAAGAAGGCGAGCCGGGCGAAGCAGGCGGCCTGATTTCACGGTTCGGCAAAGGAAAGGGCCGGTGGAGCGATCCACCGGCCCTTCTTTTATGTGCCGGAGCGGCAGAGCGGCTTGGTCACCCCGGAACGAGTCCGGGGTGACGGGCGTAGGCTTACTTGAAGCGGCCGTTGAGCGAGACGCCGATGATCCGCGGCTCGTTGAACACGGCGGCCATGTAGTTTTCGATCACGCCCTTCAGGTTCTTCTGGTTGGTGATGTTGCGCGCGAAGGCGGCGATTTCGTATTTGTCGTCGGCGGTGGTGTAGCCGATCTTCAGCCCGCCTTCGAAATTGCCGTCCGAATAGAACTCCTTCGTCTGGTAGAGGACGAAATTGGTGTAGCCCTGGACGTTCCAGTCGGTCGCGGCGAACACCTTGGCGCCGCTGGCGAGCGGCACGTCGTAGCGGGCGGTGGCGTTGAGGTTCCACTTGGGCGCGTTGGGCAGGGGATTGCCGTTGATCTGCGCGAAGGTGTTGGCCCCGACCTTGATCGTCGGGTCGAGCACGGTGCACACGACGATGCCATTGAGCTGGCAGACCTGCGCATAGACGCGATTGTCCTCGATCTTCGACTTGAGCGCGCTGGCGCCGAGCGTGATCGCGAGGTTGCGGACCGGGCGGAATTCCGCATCCAGCTCCATGCCCCAGGCGCGTGCCTTGTTGGCGTTGAACAGCACGCCGTTGCCGTTGATGTCGTTGCCGTTCAGCTGGATGTCGTCGACGGTGTAGGTGAACAGCGCGGTGTTGAGGCGCAGCCGCCCGTCGAGGAACACGCCCTTCGACCCCACCTCGTACGAGGTGATCGTCTCGCTGTTCGCGGTGGTGAAGTCGGAGTTGAACACCGCCGAGCGGCCCTGGATCGTGGGCCCTCGGAAGCCGCGCGCGACGCGGGCATAGACGCTATTTTCCGGGTTCACCTGATAGAGCGCGGACACGTCCCAGCTCGGCGTCGTGTCCGACAGGCGCACGTAGCGACGGCCGGTATAGGTCGAGACGTTGGCGATCGTGTTCGCGGTCTTGACCAGCGCGGTCTTCTTCGTGTCGTTCGTCGCGCGCGCGCCGGCGGTGATCGTGAAGTCCGGCGTCACCTTGAAGCTCGCCTGGCCGAACGCGGCCCAGCTGGTGTTGTTGTCGCGCAGCCGCACCCAGTTGTTGGGGTTGGGCAAAGTGCCGTTAACGTCCGGTTTTAACAGAAAAAAGGCGCGCTGATAGAAATCCGTGGTGTCGTTCTGGTTGAAGTAGAAGCCGCCGAACTGCCAGGTGAAGCGCTGGTCGCCGGGCGAGGCGAGGCGGATTTCCTGCGTATATTGGTTGAGCGCGCGGATGTTGCCCTGGCTCTGGCCGAACCCGTTGGCGCGGCCGTTGAACGGATAGTTGACCGCCGCGCCGCCGTCGGTGTCGCCGCGGCTGTAGCCCGAGGTCGTCTCGTACGCGCTGATCGAGGTCAGCGTCGCTGCGCCGAAGTCATAGGCGGCGTTCACCGACGTGCCGTAGGTGTCGTAGTTCTGCGGGTTGTTCTGCGCCTCGTCATAGGCGACGCGGTCGCGCGGTTCGGCGTCGACCGAATTCGACCCCTTCACCAGCGCGGCGCGGTGGAACAGCGTCGAGGTGCCTTCGTAGCCGCGGGCATGGCCCGAGACGTTGACGGTGAAACGGTCGGTCGGCGTCAGCAGGATCTGGAGCCGCGCGTCCTTTTCGGTGAAGCCGCCCATCGCGTTGCGCAGCGGCGTGCTGGTGCCGTCGGGGCTGGAGCCGGTGAAGACGTTGTCGACCCAGTCGTTGCGATGCTGGATCAGGCCCGACAGACGGACCGCGATCTTGTCGGCGACGATCGGGCCGCCGACGCCCGCGTCATAGGTGAAGGTGCCGTACTCACCTGCCGAAGCGGACATCCGGCCCTGCCAAGTCTGCGTCGGGCGGATCGTGTCGAACTTGATGATGCCGGCGGTCGTATTGCGGCCGAACAAGGACCCCTGCGGGCCACGCAAGACTTCGACCTGCGCGACGTCATAGACGGGGTTGGATTTCAGGACGACATGCTCGAGGACGACATCGTCCTGGATGATGGAAACCGGCTGGCTGGCGCCCAGGTAAAAATCGATGTTGCCCAGGCCGCGGATATAATAGCGCGGGAAGATGCGGCCCGTCGTGGTTTCGGCATAGAGGCCGGGGACGCGGCCCGATAGCGCCAGCGTATCCTCGCCGCCCGCCTGGAAGGCGCGCAGGTCGCCGCCGCCGACGACCGCGACCGACAGCGGCACGCGCTGCAGGTTCTCGGCGCGGCGCTGCGCGGTGACGACGATGTCGCCGACCTCGCCCGCGTCGGTCGAGGCGGTTTCGACCGACGGATCGGTCGCGCCGGTCTGCACGGGCGTCGTCCCGGCGGCGGGGGTGGTGGCGGTGGTCTGGGCGAAGGCGGGTGCGGCGGCGCCGGCGACACCGACGAGCAGCATGGCTTTCAGAAGATGGCGATTGGTCACGAAAGTCCCCTTTGGATGATGCGGCAAGGGGGCATGGCCGTGCTGTTCTGGCCGCGCCGCAAGGCGCGGCGCCGCGATTCGCACATGTGTCGATGGTCCCGGCCCCCCTGGCGTCGTGCCCGGCTAAACGCGGATTGTGTCTGCTTTGTGAAAGCGGCGTCGCCAAGCGCGCCTAAACCGTGGCTTAACGAGGCATTCCGGCTCGGTTCAGCGCGACTCGGCCATAGCATCGCAACACGCTTCCACCCTTGTGCGTTTCACGAAGGCGGACCGGGCGTTTGTGAGTATGAGGAGGTTCGAGCAATGAACGGCTTGTTGAAGAAGGTTGGTCTTGGCCTCGCGCTGGGCGCGACCGCGCTGACCGCGGCGGCGCCGGCAGAGGCGCAGCGCTGGGGTCGCTACGGCGGCTGGGGCGGATATCGCCATTACGATCGCGGCGGCAACGTCGCGGCGGGCGCGCTGCTCGGCGGCATCGTCGGGCTCGGGCTGGGTGCGGCGATCGCGAATTCGGATCGCGACCGCTATTACGATCGGCGCTACTATAATTACTACGATGCGCCGCCGCCGCCGCCGCGGGTCGTCTATCGCGAGCGCTATTATGCGCCGCCCCCGCCGCCGCCGGTGGTCTATCGCGACTATTATTACGGCTATTGAGCCATCCGATCCGGTTAACCGGGGAGGCGGCGTCGGTCATCCGGCGCCGCCTTTTTTTCGGGCTTTTTTTGTAGAGAGGCGCGCGCCGTGCCGCTAAGCGCGGAAGCCATGACCGATACGCCTCCCGATCGCCTGTCGACCGACCCGTCGAGCCCCTATTTCGACCAGCCCAAGCTGGAACGCGGCATCGGCATCCGCTTCAAGGGCGCGGAGCGCCGCGACGTCGAGGAATATTCGATCTCCGAAGGCTGGATCCGCGTCGCGCTGGGCAAGAAGGTCGATCGCCACGGCCGGCCGCTGACGCTGAAACTGACCGGCGAGGTGGAGGCGTGGTACGAGCGTCCCGCCGCGGGTGAAGGCGACGCGGCCGACGGCGACCGCGCCAAGGACGATGCGGAAGCCTGAGCCGGCGTCCGATCCGATGCTTCTGATCCACTTCGTCTGATCCAGCGCTGCCGGATCAGACCGCAGACACCGGCGTCGCCGGCCTGACCGCCGATTGTACATCTGCCCAGCGACCGCCGATCGCGTCGAGATAGGCGCGGGCGCCGTCGAGCGCTTCGGGGCAGTAGATGAAATGCGTCTCGCGGCCCCGGCGCTCGACGCGGAGCAGGCCGACGCGTTCCAGCACCTTGAGGTGCTTGGTCACCGCCTGGCGCGTCATGCCGCTGGCCGCGGCGAGCCGCGCGATCGAGCGCGTGCCGCCGCTGCGCAAGGCGACGAGCAGCGCGAGCCGGGTCGAATCGCCCAGCGCCGCGAAGATGGTGGCGGGAGTGGTTACGGCCATCGCAACCATCGTGTTGCACGATTTCGGCCGATCAGCAACCTATGGGTTGCGGATACCAACCTGCAACCAGCCAGGTGCCTTTCGCTGCTATCGAGGCAGCCGATCGGTTGCGCGCACCCTTCTCAGAGAACGCCGACGATCGGTGCCTTGAAGCATAACGGAATCGTCCGGTCGGTCAAAGCCCGTGGCACGAAGGGGGCGACGCGACCGCCGGTGAACGGCACGAACAGGGCCGGGCCGAGGCGACAGCGATCGAGCGCGCCGTCGGGCCGCTTGGTGACTCGCAACAGCTGCGTGCTGGTGTCGCTCGCCCCGATCGGCATCACGATCCGGCCGCCGGGCTTCAACTGATCGAGTAGCGGACGCGGCACCTCGGTCGCGCTGGCGGCGACGACGATGCCGTCGAAGGGGGCATGCTCAGGCCAGCCCATGAAGCCGTCACCGGCGCGCACCGCGACGTTAGCGTAACCCATATGGTGCAGCCGCACGTCGGCGGCGCGTGCGAGCGGTTCGACGATCTCGATCGAGGCGACGTGGCGCGCGAGGCGGGCGAGCACGGCGGCCTGATAGCCCGAGCCGGTGCCGACATCGAGCACGTTGGCGCTGCCGTCGGCGGGTAGGTCGAGCGCGGCGGTCATCACCGCGACGACATAGGGGTCGGAGATCGTCTGGCCGTAGCCGATCGCCTGCGGCAGATCGACGTAGGCCGCGGCACGGCCGGCGGGATCGACGAAATCCTCGCGCGGGAGCGTGCCGATCACAGCGAGCGCGCGGCCGAGAGCGGGCGTGTCGGCCGCGGGATCGGCGGCGTGAATATCGGCGCGGATGTCGGCGACCATCTGCGCGCGCTGCTGCGCCGGGGATTGGCCGGCGCGCGCCTTTGCCAGCGCGCCGAGCATGTCGACGGGCTGCGGCGACGCATGCGTGCAGCCGGCGAGCGAGACGGCAAGAAGGGCGGCGGACGGGAGGAAGCGGCGTGACATCGCGGATGCATCGACGAAGTGCGCATCGGTCGCAATGAAACTTCGGTTCATGATCGCCGGGGCGTCACGAGGGTCGTCGGACGGTTGACGGTCGCGCCGCGGCGGTGCAGCCCTGGTTCGGGACACCGCTCCGCCACGGGCATGCGCACCGCCGCCGCTACCACCTTTCGAAAGATATGGGGTGACGGGATTGCGACCTATGGCCGCGCGGCGCCGACGGTGCCGGTGCGCGACATTGCGGCGGCGCTGCCTTTCTATCGTGACGTGCTGGGCTTCGACATCGTCCTCACCAACGGCGATCCGGTCGGGTTCGTCGTGCTGATGAAGGATGCCGCGGAAATCCACCTGAGCCGCGCGCCCGGCATCGCGCCACGACGACCAACGTGCTCCACCTGATCGTGTCCGACGTCGCGGCGGTCGCGGCGCGCTGCACGGCGGCGGGGATGCGGATCGTCAAGGTGCTGCGCGATCAGGACTATGGCCAGCGCGCGTTCGTGGTCGCCGACCCGGACGGCAACCGCCTCGACATCGGCGAATTGCTTTAACCATAAGGGTTGAGACTATCCGCAATGCAGCTCGCGGCTGCGTTTCGCAGACGGACCCTTTCGGCGGCAAAAGGAGAGTCGACGATGCATCAAGTGGTGCGATCATCACGGCGGGCGACATGGATGCGAGCCAGGCGTTCTGCGAACGGCTGGGCTTTGCAGTGGCGAGCGACTGGCGCGGCTATCGTCCGAGCGGGGTGCGGGTGCGGATCGGGCGGGCGCTTGGCGGATAGGGGCCGCCGCTCGACCGAGGGCGGATCGCTTGCGGCGCGGTGGATGCCGGAACTGGTCCGGCATGACGAGAAGGGCTTTTGCTCCGGTCGCCCCGGGAGGCGTGGATCAGCCTGTTCTCATCCGTCCCTACGCCGCCGCCTCCAGCGCCTCGTTCGCCTCCAGCCAGCGTAGTTCGGCGGCCTCGATCCGCGCCTGCAGATCGGCGCGGCGCTTCATCAATTCGGTCATCGTCAGCCGGGCGAGCGCGGGGCTCGCCTGCTTGGGGTCGAAGAGCGCGGCGTCGACCGCGTTGCGCTCCGCGGTGAGCGTCGCGGTTTCGGCTTCGGCATCGCGGATCGCCTTCTTGCGCGCCTTTTCCGCGTCGCGGGCGATGGCGATCGCCTCCTTCGACAGCTTTTCCTTCTTCGCCTTGGGCTCGGCGGGCTTGTCGTCGCCCGCCAGGATGAAGGCGATATAGTCGTCGAGGCTACCGTCGAATTCGCGGGCGGTGCCCTGGTCGACCAGCACGAGGCGGTCGGCGGTCAGTTCGACCATGTGGCGATCGTGGCTGACGAGGATGACCGCGCCGGTATAGTCGTTGAGCGCCTGGACCAGCGCCTCGCGCGCGTCGACGTCGAGGTGGTTGGTCGGCTCGTCGAGGATGAGCAGGTGCGGCGCGTCGCGGGTGATGAGCGCGAGCGCGAGGCGCGCCTTCTCGCCGCCCGACATCTTGCCGACCTGACCCGTCGCGCGGTCGCCTGAAAAGCCGAAGCGGCCGAGCTGCGCGCGCACCGCGGCGGGGCTGGCGCCCTTCATCACGCGCGTCATGTGCGCGAGCGGCGTGTCGTCGCCGTCGAGTTCCTCGACCTGATATTGGGTGAAATAGCCGACGCGCATCTTGCCCGACGCGGCCATGTCGCCCTCCATCGGGGTCAGCTGCGCGGCGAGCAGGCGCGCGAGCGTCGTCTTGCCGTTGCCGTTGCGCCCCAGCAGCGCGATGCGATCGTCGGGGTCGATGCGCAGGTTGAGCCGCTTCAGGATCGGCGTGTCGGCATAGCCGACGCTGGCGAGGTCGAGCGTGATCAGCGGCGGGCGCAACGGATCGGGATCGGGGAAGCCGAACGACAGCGTCGGATCGTTCGCCATTTCCGCGATCGGCTGCATCTTCGCCAGCATCTTCTGCCGGCTCTGCGCCTGTTTGGCGGTGGAGGCGCGGGCGGAGTTGCGCGCGATGTAATCCTGCAGCTTGGCGCGCTGCGCGTCCTGGTTCGCCTTTGCCGCGGCGAGCTGCGCCATGCGTTCGGCGCGCTGGCGCTCGAAACTGTCGTAGCCGCCCGGATAGAGCGTGATCTTGCCGTTCTGCAGGTGCAGGATATGGTCGACGATGTTGTTGAGGAAGTCGCGTTCGTGGCTGACGACGACGATCGTCGCCTTGTAGCTCTTCAGGAAATCCTCGAGCCACATGACCGCTTCGAGATCGAGGTGGTTCGAGGGTTCGTCGAGCAGCAGCAGGTCGGGCTGCGAGAAGAGCAAAGCGGCAAGCGCGACGCGCATCTTCCAGCCGCCCGAGAAGCTGTCGAGCGGGCGCTGCTGCATGTCTTCGTCGAAGCCGAGGCCGAGCAGAATCTGCGCGGCGCGCGCGGGCGCGGTATAGGCGTCGATCGCGATCAGCCGCTCGTAGACGTCGCCGAGCCGGTCCGGGTCCTCGCAGGTTTCCGCTTCGATCATCAGCGCGGCGCGTTCGAGATCGGCGGCGAGCACGGTGTCGAAGGGCGTCGCACTGCCCGACGGCGCTTCCTGCGCGATATAGCCGAGACGGCTGCCGCGCGGCATCGCCGCGGTGCCGCCATCAGGTTCGAGCATGCCGGCGATGACGCGCACCAGCGTCGACTTGCCCGCGCCGTTGCGGCCGATCAGGCCGACGCGGCTGCCCGGCGGCAGCGCCGCGGACGCATTGTCGAGGATCGTGCGGCCGCCGAGGCGCACGGTGATGCCGTTGAGGTTGAGCATGCGCGCGCCCGTAGCAGAAGTGGCGCCGGTTTGGAACGTGCGTGCGGCGGGGGAGCGGGGCGCCGCCGAAACGCTGCCGGTCCTATAGCGCGCGGACGAGGCGGACGGGGCGGGCGATCCATTTGGGCTCTTCTACGGCGACCGGTTTCGCCCCTGGGGTGAGCGGCAGGAGGTAGACGGCGTTCGCCTCGATCGCGAGCAGGCGGCCGAACGCCATGTCGCCGGCGGGCTGCGGCGCGAGCACGTCGTGGAGCAGCGCGGTCGCGAAGGCGTCTGGGGTCAGCATCGCGCACCACAATTCGTCGCCCGCGCGATAATCGCCGATCCCGCCCGAAATGGTGATCGCGACGCCGCCGGCGGGGGCTGCAGGCACAGCGATCGTCTGCGGCCGGCGCAGCGGCGCGGCGCCGTCGGGGCCGAGCGTCGCGACGACGGGCAAGGCGGGGCGTTCGGGCAGCGTCACCAGCGCGGCGGGCTCGACGTCGAGCGCGGCGGCGATGCGGTTGAGCCAGCCGACCGAGACGGTGCGCGTGCCCATCTCCAGCCGGCCGATCGTCTGCGCCGTAGTGGGCGGCACGCAGCGGCGCGCGACCTCCTCAAGGGTCAGGCCCTTGGCCCGGCGGACGTCGCGGATGGCGGTGATCATGATGTATCCTAACCAGATCGGTTTTTCAGCTTTCCTACAAACCGACTCGCATGGCAAGTGCTCCGTGCGAATCGGGTTAGCGGGAGAGCGATGATGGAGCGGGACGTGCGCGAACGGCGGCTGGCGTCGGGGCGGCGGGTGAGCGTGAACGTGGCGGAATCGCCGCTGGGGTGGCTGCGCGCACGCGGGCTGGTCGACGCGCGCCAGTGCGAGGCGGGCGAGCGGCTGCGCGGCGATTACGAGCGCGCGCAGATGGCGCCGCGCGTGACGATGGCGTGGGATCGGGTGCGCGTGGACGGCGGTGACGGCGGCGATCCGGCGACCGCGCAGCTGGCGGCGAAGCGGCGGTTCGACGCGGCGGTCGCGGCGCTCGGGCCGGGCCTGTCCGACGTCGCGTGGCGCGTGATCTGCGCGGGCGAGCCGTTGCCGACCGCGGAAAAGGCGCTGGGCTGGCCGGTGCGCGCAGGCCGGATCGTGCTGACGCTCGCGCTCGACCGGCTGGCGGGCCATTACCGGTTGCCGTGATTTGCGTGTAGAGGAACGGCGCTTCGGCCGACGCGTTCAGCGCTGGATTCGGAGGAGAGGGTCGGCGGCGCGAGCTGCCCAATGGGAAGTGTGCGTCGTGCGTTTCGAGTTCGTGAAGTGCCATGGGTCCGGCAACGATTTCCCCCTGATCGACGCGCGCGATATCGCGCTGGACGATGCGGCCTGGGCGATCATCGCGCGCGCGCTGGCAGACCGGCGCGGGCCGGTGGGCGGCGATGGGCTGCTGTTGCTCGACAAGGGGCGCGACGGGGCGGATTTCGCGATGCGCATGTTCAACGCCGACGGCAGCGAGGCGGAGACGTGCCTCAATGGCCTGCGCTGCACGGCGCGGATGGGGTTCGAGGCGCTGCGATGCGACCGCGCGACGGTGTCGCTGAAGACGTCGCGCGCGACGGTCGAGCGCGACGCGGCACTGGCGCCGGGCATCGTCACGATCCGCGAGACGGCGGGTCCCGCGGGTCTGGCGGTCGCGGACTGGCCGCTGCACGGCGTCGCGAGCGACCGGATCGTCGATGCGCCGGTGGCGCCGCTGGGCAGCGCGCGCCGCTTCACCGCGGTGAGCATGCCCAACCCGCATCTGGTGACGTTCGTCGAGACGATCGACGAGGGCGAACTGGTCGCCATCGGCACCGCATGCGAGGCGGCGCCCGACTGGTTGCCCAACCGGGCGAATGTGTCGTTCGTCGAGGTCCGCGGGACCGATATCGACGGACAAGCGCTGTTCGTGCGGACGTTCGAGCGCGGCGTCGGGCTGACCGACAGTTGCGGCAGTGCGATGGCGGCGTCGAGCTTTGCCGCCTGCCTGACCGGGCGGCTGGCCTATGATGCGCCGATCACCGTGTTCAACAAGGGCGGGCTGGTGCGCGCCCGCGTCGGGCGCGATGCGATGGTGCAGCTGTCGGGCAATGCCACGTGGGAATGGGCGGGGTCGGTCGACGTCGACCTCGCCGCCGCGGTGGCGGGGAACCTCGACGTCCACCGCCACTTTGATGACGAGATCGCCGCCTGGGCGAAAATCGCCGATGGGGTCAACCGATAACGGCCCACGCCCGGCCGCAGGGCCGCCGCTTATCACCCCAACACATGTGATGGCCGCCGCCGCCGACACGGCGCAATCGGGCGGGCCATCGCCGACCAACAGCGAAAACGACCATGCGGGACGACATCAGTTACTTCTACGATCGCGCCGAGACCGAACTGGAGCTGGCGCAGCGCGCGGTGCATCCGATGGCGGTGCGCGCGCACTATATCATCGCCAACCATTATCTCGATCGCTGCTACGGGGGCGAGGACGATAGCCCGCCGGCGAACGAAGACGGGGATATCGCCGCCTGACCCGAAGCGCGCCCTGCATGGCGCGCGCGTATGAACCCTTGATGAAGACGTTCGTTGGTCCTTGCGGTGACGCAGGGATGTCCCATGAACGAGACGGGCCAAGACGAGGAGGCGCTGCGCGCGGCGCAGGATGGGCGGCTGTACCCGGTCGGCCGTGCGTTGCGGGCGACCTTCGATGCCGACAATCATGACAGCCTGGACCGCGATGTCACCGGGCTGATGATCGACCTGTCGCATGTGCCATACCCCTATGACGGGGCGGGCAAGGCGACCGATGCGGTTCACATGGCCGAACGTTCGCCGGATGCGTCATACGGCCTGGCGCACAAGGCGGGGCTGGCGGGGCGGCTGACCGGCGCGCTGCGGCGATGGCTGCCGGGAGGATCAGCCGCCGACCGGCGGTGAGGTGAAGCCGTCCAGCAGTTCGACGACCTTGCGCTCTCCCGCCGCGGTGAGGCGCAAGACAGTCAGCTCGCCGATCGTGTCGGCGGAGCCGTCGACCTCGATCACGCCGGACTGGACGAGGATCGCGATCCAGCGCCGGCCGGTCGTCCAGGTCGTCCCGGCTTGTCCAACCACTGCGCCGGCGACGCTCACCTTGCCCTGCACCTCGTCGAGATAGAGGACGAGCAGCATTTCGGCCGAAGCCGAGCCGATGATCTGGTCGCCGAAGCCGACGCGCCCCTTGCGCAGCGCGCCGAGCAGCATCTGCGCGCGGCGCCAGTTGATCGCGACCGGCGTGTCGAGCGGCGGACGCCAGCAGGCCATCACCACGCGCCGGATATCCGCATCCGTATAAAGCGACAGCGTCGTCTCGGTGACGAGCGGCACACCTTCGGGACGATGCCAGCGCAGCTGGATGTCGCGTAGATCGCCGTCGCCAAATACCAGATCGAGCAGACGCACGAGGTCGGACCGTAGCGACGGATCGAGAAAATCGGTGATGACCCGCCCGAGCAGCGTGTCCTTGTCGTGCAGCAGCACGTCGGGAACGCGCACATCGACAAAGCGCACGACGAAGCGGTCATCGACGAGCAGGTGGCCGACAGCGGAGGGCGGGAACAGCATGGGGAAGGACAGCAACTTTCCGGGCGGCAAATGTCGCCGGCATAATGCGTGGTGGAAACGTTATCAAAAACTTCGTCGACATTCGCAACCGAAGTGATCCGATTATCCAAATAGGATAAAAGCGCTTGACATCGTCACGCTCTTATGGCACAAAACAGGAACATTGAGGAAGTGCGGCACGGGCCGCGGTGCAAGGGGGCAGCCCCGGCGTCGCGGCCCGTTTCGCATTCCGGCGCGAGCGGGGGGATATGTCATGGACGAGCCATATCGGGCGTCTCAGTGGGCGGAGGAGCATGCGGACAATGGCGGCGGGAGCGGCGCGGTCGCGATCATCCGCCCGGCTGGGGGCTGGGTGCGCTGGAATCGGCGGATGACCGACGATTTCTTTGGCCACCTCGCCGGCAGCTGCAACGTCGCGGCATCGGCACGCGCCATCGGGGTGACGCCGTCCCAGGTCCATCGCCGGCGTCGGACCAATGCGGCGTTCGCCGCCGCCTGGGCCGAAGCGCTGGAGGCGGGATACCAGCTGCTCGAGACGCGGTTGCTGGGGCATGTGCTGAACGGCGGCGGCGCGGGGACGATCGCGCCGGACGATCCGGCCTGCGTGGGCCCGGTCGACTGGGACGGCGGCATCAAGCTGCTGACGCTGCATCGGACGCAACGCGCCGGCACGGGCAGGACGCCCGGCAGGCCTCCGTCGGTGGCGACGCGCGAGGAGACGGATGCGGCGATCCTGAAGAAACTCGCGGCGCTGGCGGCGGCGCGGGCGCGGCAGGAGACGGCGTGATGGCGGCGCGGAGCAGGCCGGGCGCCGATCGCCGCGGCGCAGCGCCGCCGGTCGACATCATGGCCGCGCTGGCGGCCTTGTCCGAGGCGGAACGGCGGGCGCTGGTGCGCAGCCTGAAGAAGCGGCAGCAGCGCGAGCTGGTGCAGCGCTGGGTCGGCGGCTGGGCGCAGGCGGGGCAGGAGCCACCGACGGGCGAGGCGTGGCGCGTGTGGCTGATCCGCGCGGGTCGCGGTTTCGGCAAGACGCGCGCCGGGGCGGAATGGGTCACCGCGGTTGCGGATGGCGACAAGCATGCGCGGATCGCGCTGGTCGGCGCGACGATGGACGACGTGCGCCGGGTGATGATCGAGGGACCGAGCGGGCTGCGCGCGGTCGCCCGGTTCGGCCAGATCCCGCATTATGTGATGCACCGCGGCGAGGTGCGCTGGCCGAATGGCGCGGTCGCCTTCGTCTATTCGGCCGACATGCCCGACCAGTTGCGCGGGCCCGAGCATGACGCGGCGTGGTGCGACGAGCTGGCGAAATGGCGGCGCGGCGAGGCGGCGTGGGACAATCTGATGATGGGGATGCGGCGCGGACCGCATCCGCGCGTCGTGGTGACGACGACGCCGCGGCCGACCGCGCTGATGAAGCGGGTGATGGGCATGCGCGGGCTGGTCGAGACGCGGGGACGGACGCGCGACAATGCGCATTTGCCGCGCGGCTTCATCGACCAGATGGAGGATGCCTACGGCGGCACCGCGCTCGGCCGGCAGGAGCTGGACGGCGAGATGATCGAGGATATCGCGGGCGCGCTGTGGACGCGCGCGATGCTGGCGGCGGCGACGACGGATAGGGTCGCCGAACCGGTGCGCGTGGTGATCGGCGTCGACCCGCCGGCGGGCGACGGCGGCGCGGGCGGCGATGCGTGCGGGATCGTCGCGGTCGGGATCGACGGCGACGGCATCGGCCACGTGCTGGAGGATGCGAGCGTCGCGGGCGGATCGCCCGAAACCTGGGCGCGCGCGGTCGCCGCCTGCGCCGACCGGCATCGCGCGGACCGGGTGGTGGCGGAGGCGAACCAGGGCGGGGCGATGGTGCGGTCCGTGCTGTTGGCGGCGGAGGTGAGCCTGCCGGTGACGCTGGTGCGTGCGAGCCGCGGCAAGGTGGCGCGCGCCGAGCCGGTGGCGGCGCTCTACGAACGCGGGCGCATCCGGCATGCCGGGCGGTTTCCGGCGCTGGACGACGAATTGTGCGGGCTGGTCGCGGGCGGCGGATACCAAGGGCCGGAGCGTTCGCCGGATCGCGCCGATGCCCTGGTATGGGCAGTGACCGAGCTGATGCTGGCGCGGCGCGGGCGGGCGGGCGTGCGCCGGGTGTAGTTGCGCGGCGCGACTTGTTGGCGGCTGCGGCGGGCGAAACGGCGGCCGGGCGCATGCCGGCGCTTTGAGATCCGGGAGAGATCAGATGCGATTGTTCGGGAAGCGGCCGCGCGACGGGGCGCGGCCAGCGCTGGCGCGTGCCGGCGGGTTGGCGGAGGCGGGGACGTGGCCGCGATCCTACGAAGCGCAATTGCGCGAGGGCTATGCGGGCAATCCGATCGCGCAGCGCGCGGTCAAGCTGGTCGCGGAAGGGGTGGCGGGAGCGCCCATCGCGGCGTCGGACCCGGCGATCGCCGCCTTGGTCGGTGCGCGCGACGGCGGGCAGATGCTGCTGGAGACGGCGGCGGCGCAGCTGCTGCTGCACGGCAACGCCTATATCCAGGTGCTGCGCGACGGCGATGGCGGCGCGGCGGCGCTGTACGCGCTGCGGCCCGAGCGCGTGTCGGTGGAGGTTGATGCGGGCGGCTGGCCCGCCGCCTATCGCTATCGCGTCGGCGAGCGGGTGACGCGGTTGGCGGCGGACGGACCGCGGCCCGACATCGTCCATATCAGGAGCTTCAACCCGCTCGACGACCATTATGGCATGGGGTGCCTGGCGGTCGCGGCCGGGCCGATCGCGATCCACAATGCGGCGGCGCGGTGGAACAAGGCGCTGCTCGACAATGCGGCGCGGCCGTCCGGCGCGCTGGTCTACGATCCCGGCGACGGATCGGCGCTGTCGGCGGACCAGTTCGACCGGCTGAAGGCGGAGATGGAGGCGGGGTTCGCGGGTGCGGGCAACGCCGGGCGGCCGATGCTGCTGGAAGGGGGGCTCAGGTGGCAGGCGCTGTCGCTGAGCCCGGCGGACATGGATTTCGTCGGGCTGAAGGCGGCGGCGGCGCGCGAGATCGCGCTGGCGTTCGGGGTGCCGCCGATGCTGCTCGGCCTGCCCGGCGATGCGACCTATGCCAATTATCGCGAGGCGAACCGCGCGCTTTGGCGGCTGACCGTGCTGCCGCTGGCGGACACGGTGCTGACGGGCATCGCGCAGGGGCTGGTGGGATGGTTCGCCGACGCGGCGCTGTCGGTCGATCTCGATCGCGTGCCCGCGCTGGCGGAGGATCGCGCGCAATTGTGGGCGAGCGTCGGCGCGGCGGATTTCCTGTCCGTCGACGAGAAGCGCGCGAAACTGGGGTTCGGGGAGGCGGGGCGATGAGCGATGTGCTGGCGCAACTGATCGCGGCGGGCGTGCGCGGCGGCGCGGACCTGCCGACGCTGCGCGCGATCGTCGAGGAGGCCGGCGAGCTGGGCGCGACGCGCGCGCTGACCCGGCTGGGCCTCGCGGACGAGGCGGCGCGCGGCGACCTGGCCGAACTGCGCGAGCTGATCGGCGCGTGGCGCGCGGCGAAGACGTCGGCGTGGAAGGCGGCGGCGGGCTGGTTCGCGGCGCTGCTGCTGACCGGGCTGGCGGTGAAGCTGGGGTTCGGCGCGTGGGTCCGCTGAGCTTTGCAGGCTATGCCGCGGTGTTCGACCGCGTCGACCGGGCGGGCGACGTGATCCGCGCCGGGGCGTTTGCGGGGGTAGGCGCGGGCGGGGGCGCCGACGTGCCGCTGCTGCGCGATCATCGCGGCGCGCCGGTGGGGCGGATCGTCGCGATCGGCGAGGATGCGCGCGGGCTGCGCGTCGCGGGCGAGATCGCGGAGGCGGAAGCCGCGCGGCTGGTCCGCTGCGGCGCGCTGCCCGCGCTGTCGGTGGGATACCGTCCGCTGGCGGTGCGCCAGGGCGCGCGGCGCGAATTGCTGCGCGTCGCGCTGGCCGAGGTGAGCCTGGTCGCGGTGCCGATGCAGCCGCTCGCCCGGATCGATCGCGTCGGCTGACGCGACACGAGTTTCAATGAGGAGAAAAGGCATGGACGTGGTCGACAGGCCGGCGCTGGATGGCGCGCGGGTGGAAGAGAACGGGGCGTTCGCGGGGTTCGTGCGGACCGGCGCGACGATCGAGATGAAGGCGTTCACCGGGGTCAGCGGCGATGCCGGCGGCTATGCGGTGCCGCGCGAGATCGACCGCGACATCGCCGCGGTGATGAAGAGCATCTCACCGATCCGTGGCATCGCCAACGTGGTGCAGGTGGGATCGGCGGGCTATCGCAAGCTCATCACCTCCGGCGGGACGCCGTCGGGCTGGGCGGCGGAAACCGCGGCGCGGCCCGAGACGGCGACCCCGGTCTTTGCGGAACTCGCGCCGCCGATGGGCGAGTTGTACGCCAACCCGAGCGCGAGCCAGGCGATGCTGGACGATGCGGCGTTCGACGTCGAGGCGTGGCTGGCCGAGGAGATCGCGCGCGAATTCGCCAAGGCGGAGGGCGCGGCGTTCGTCAACGGCAACGGCGTCAACCGGCCGCGCGGGTTCCTGCAGGCGCCGACATCCGCGGCGAAGGACGGCGTGCGGCCGATCGGCACGCTGCAACATCTCAGCACGGGGACGGCGGGCGATTTCGGCGCGAATGCGGACGAGCGGCTGATCGACCTGGTCCAGGCGCTGCGCGCGCCGTACCGGCAGGGCGCGTGCTTCGTGATGAACGCCGCGACGCTGGCCCGCATCCGCAAGCTGAAGACGGGCGACGGCACGCCGCTGTGGCAGCCGAGCCTGGTGGCGGGGCAGCCGGCGAGCCTGCTCGGCTATCCGGTGGTCGAGGCGGAGGACATGCCCGACATCGCGGCGAACAGCCCGTCGATCGCGTTCGGCAATTTCCGCGCCGGCTATCTGATCGCGGAGCGCGGCGAGACCGCGATCCTGCGCGATCCCTACAGCAACAAGCCGTTCGTCGGCTTCTACGCGACGCGGCGGATCGGCGGCTGCGTCGCCGACAGCGAGGCGATCAAGCTGCTGAAGTTCGCGGCCTGATCGCCTGCGCGGGGGCGCCCGGCGGACGGGCGGCCCCGCCATGGGGCGGCAACACGGGGGAGGATGGCATGGGCGAGGGGGCGTTTCCCGCCGCCACGGTCGCGGCGGCGGCCGCGGCGGCGGGACAGTATCTGCGCGTCGAGGCGGAAGGCGTGATGCTGCGCTGCGCCGAGACGGCGCTGTCGCTGGCGGAGCAATTCTGCGCGCGGACGTGGATTAGGCGAGGGCACGAGGAGGTGCTGGGCATCGCCCCCGCGTGGCAGCGGCTGGCGCACGATCCGGTCGCGAGCATCACGGCGGCGACGGGCCTGCCCGCGGAGGGCGCGCCCTTCGCGCTGCCGGTGGCGGCCTATGCCGTCGACATCGATGCGGACGGCATCGGCCGGGTGCGCGTGCTCGCGCCCGGTGCGGCAGGGCGGGTGACGGTGCGATACGTCGCGGGCGCGGGGGCGTGGGACGATCTGCCCCCGCCGGTCGCGAGCGGCGTCGTGCTGCTCGCGGCGCATCTGTTCGAACATCGCGAGGGCGAGGCGATGCCGCCGGCGGCGGTGTCCGCGCTGTGGCGGCCGTTCCGGCGGGGGCGGTTGTGACGGAGATGGTTGGGATGGGTGGGGCGGCGGTATTGCGCGCGGCGGTGCTGCGCCAGCTGGCGCCCTTGCGCGCGTTCGATGCGCCGCCGGCGCGCGCGGCGACCCCCTATGCGGTGGTCGGCGAGCCGGTGCTGGCGGCGATCGATGCGGCGGGGGTGAGCGGGCGCGGCGGCACGATCGTGATCGCGGGCGAGGACGAGGGCGAGGCGCCCGAGCGGCTCCGCCGGCTGCTCGCCGGGGTCGAGGCGGCGATGGAGGCGATGCCCGCCGACCTCGGCACCGGCGGGTGGCGGCTGGCGAGCGTACGGCTGGCGCGCAGCCGGATCGCGGGCAAGGGCCGCCGATGGACGGGGATGAGCGAGTTCGCGGTGCGATTGTACCGGCTGAACGGGTGATCGGGCAGGCACCGCGTCCGCGCGGTGGATCAAATTCTGGGAGGAGACATGGGCATGGCGGTGGAACGGGGCAGCGCGTTCCTGCTCAAGATCGGCGACGGCGGGGTGACCCCGGCGTTCGCGACGGTCGCGGGGCTGCGCACGACGCAATTGAGCATCAACGGCGAAGCGGTGGTGGTGACCACCAAGGATTCAGGGGGCTGGCGCCAATTGCTGTCGGGCGCGGGCGTGCGCAGCGTCAGCGTGTCGGGGGCGGGCGTGTTCACCGGATCGGCGGCGGAGGGCCGCATCCGCGGCAACGCGCTGGCGGGTACGATCGACGATTACCGGCTGAGCTTCGAGGGCGGCGACAGCATGACGGGCCGCTTCCTGGTGACGCGGCTGGATTATGCCGGCGATTTCAATGGCGAGCGATCCTATACCCTGAGCCTGGAAAGCGCCGGGCCGGTGGTGGCGGCATGAGCGGGGTCGCCGATCTGGCCGCCACTCCTCCGGCCAATCCTTTGCGCGGCGAGGCGGCGGTGCGCGTCAACGGCGCCGAACTGGTGCTGCGGCCGAGTTTCCAGGCGCTGGTCGCGGCAGAGGGCGAATTGGGGCCGCTGTTCGACCTGGTCGAGCGTGCGGTGGCGGGGAAGCTGTCGCTGGGCGAGACCGCGACTTTGTTCTGGCATTGCCTGCGCGAGGTGCCCGACGAGGTGACGCGCGAGGTGCTGGGCGAGGCGCTGGCAGCGATGGGGCTGGCGAAGCTGGCGCCGATCCTGCGCGTGTTGCTGAGCCAGATTTTGGCGGGGCGATAGGCGTGACGTTCGGGGAGGGGGCGGCGCGGCTGGCGGGCGTGGCGGGCGCGGGGCTGCGGTGGAGCCCCGACGCCTTCTGGCGCGCGACGCCGGCCGAACTGGCGGCGGTGGTGACGGCGGCGGCGGCGGGATCGGGGGAAACGCCGCCCCCCGATGCGGCGCTGATCGCGCATCTGCAAAAGGAACATCCCGATGGATGAGGTGGAAACGCTGGCGACGCGGGTGCGCCTCGACACGGGGGCGTTCGCGCGCGACGTCGAGGCGATGCGCGGGACGCTGGAGGGGACGCTCGGCCTCAGCGCGATGCGCGCGGGACGGTCGATCGAGACGGCGCTGCTGCGCGCGGCGAAACAGGGCGAATTCGGCTTCGACCAGTTGAAGGGCGTCGCGCTGGCCGCGCTCAGCGAGATCGCGCGGGCCGCGCTGTCGGCGGGGGTGCGATCGGCGACGGGGGGCGAGGCGCAGACGCTGGGCAGCGCGCTGGTGCGGCTGCTCGGGCTGGCGGGGCGGGCGACGGGCGGCCCCGTGTCGCCCGGCCAGGCCTATGTCGTCGGCGAGCGGGGGCCGGAAGTGTTCGTCCCCACGAGCGCGGGTCGGGTCGAAGCATCGGGCGGCGGCGGCACGCGCGAGGTGCGCGTCGCGATCACCGTGCGCGCCGATCCGGGTGCGGCGCCGATCGCGCTGCAACGGTCGAGCCGACAGGTGGCGCGCGCGGTGAAGGCGGCGCTGGAGGGATGACTCACGTCATCCGGCGATCGCGACGCGCGTTCCGGACACGAGGGAAATCCAGTAAGATCGGCGCAGGCGGCGGCGCATCGCGCTTTCCGTCGAAGGGACGCGTGCGCAGGATGACACGCGGACGCAGGATCGCATTGTCCTCGGGCACGAGCAGCGCAAAGGGCGCCGCCGGGTCCCCCGCCAATCCGAAGCGGGCGATGTCGACGACCTGGTCGGTCGGATCGCGCGCGTCGTAGAAGGTCAGCAGATTCTCGCGGATGTCGATATCGGGTCGTGGCGGCGTCGGGCGCGCACGGCCTTCGCCGCGTTCAGCATCGGCGGGCTTGGCGTCGTCGAACGTCGGCTGCGTGTCCGTGTCGCGGGCGGTCGTCCAGGCGGCGGGTCTGGCAAGAATGGCCGCTCGCACGGCGGCGAGGGAGTCCGCCGGCGTCGCGACGGGCGCCGGCGCGCCGCCGGAGGGCGGGCAGACGAGCGTGCGGAACGGAAAGAACAGGGGGGCGAGCTTGCCGATCTTGCGATAGTCGGCCTCGCCCGCCGCCGCCCGCTGCGCCGCAAGGCGCACCGCATGCGCGTCTGCCATGTCGATGCCCTCGACATCGGCCGCCCGCGTCGCGACACTTTCGTGATTGTAGAAGGCATAGAGCGGCACGCAGCCGGGCGGAATGTTGGTGCACAATATGTCGGCCTGCAGCGTCTTGGTCTTGCCGACGTGATGGTCGAGACAGACGTAGCGGCCCTTTTGCCAGTCGGTGCGATGGTCGGACAGGCGTTTCGCCTGAATCCGGTAATGGACCGTATCGGCGGTGACCGGATCGACGATGTGCAGGTCGAAATCCGACCCGTATCGCCATTCGGTCGGGCGCAGGATCTCGACCTGCCATGCCGGCAACTGAGCGATCGTCGCGAGGAGCAGGTCGGTTACCGATTCCTCCCTGAATTGGTGGCCCGTCCTTCGTTTGATGTCGAGCAGGTTGGCGACCATCGCCAGCATGCGGTCGGCACGATCACAGATCGACGGAAAGACGGGGACGAGCGAGCCGGGGACGTATTTCATACCGTTGCCTGTGGCGTGCGACCGTAAATGCCGTGTGTAAGTGTGTCCTAACGGCGGCGCATGAACGCAACTTCCTGATCCATTTCGAATGTACTTGGAGGCTTGCCATGGGGCATTGGCTGTGCACCGCGCGGGGCGGGCAGGTGGCGGGCGTAGTGACGCGCTTCGATCCGCGGTTCTGGACGGTGAATTTTCCGCGGCCGATGATGGCGGCGGTGACGTCGACCGCGGCGGATGGCTTGCGCGTCGATGCGGTGTTCTACAAGCGCGACGATCTGGCCGGGCTGATCTGGGAGGCGGAGGACCGCTGGGACCATCCGTTGCTGCGCTACGAGACGGCGCGCGATTTTCGTGGGTGTCGGCTGCGCTTCCGCTGGCGATCGCAGGGGGTGCGCGCGCTCGACGCGATCAACGGTCCGGTGCTGACGATCGAGGGGCGGAACGCCGCCGGAATGCCGCGATCCTGGTACGTCCGGCTATGGAATTATGCGATCGGCGCGCCGGAGGATGCGCATGTCGCGCTCGACTTCGCGGCGCTGGACGGCGGGTTCGCGCTGCCGGGCGAGGCGGACCCGGTGTGGGCGGGCGACGTCGACCGGATGTTCGTGTCGCTGGTGCCGGCGGGCTATGACGGCGTCGACGCGCCGCTGGCTGAGGCGCAAGGCGCGTGGGTCGAGCTGACCGACATCGCGTGCGACGGCCCAGGGTCGGTGCTGGCGATCGGCGATGCCGTGCTGCCCGAACAGGATTTCCAGATCGCGAGCGGCTATGACGACAGTTACAACCTGACGCCGGCGCGGCTGCTGCGCAACGCGCTGCACCTCGGCTATCGCGGCGCGATCACGCATTACGTCGGGATGAGTCATTATTTCCGGCTCGAGGCGCTGTACGGCGGTTACTACGTCAGCCTGGCGGGCGGCGCGCTCAACGAGCCGTGCGCGGCGTGGCACCGCGATTTCGCGGCGCGGGCGAAGGCGCTGGGCTATGACGTCATCTGGTCGCTGAGCTACGAGTTGTTCGACGCGCATTGCTGGAACGACTGGAAGCAACGGGCGGCGGACGGCGCGCCGGCGCTGACCGGCTGGGTGCCGCCGTCGACGCTGCTCAGTCCCGCGCATGACGGCGCGATGGGCTATCTGCGGCAGGTCGCGGCGGCGTTCATGGCTTTGGCGGTCGCCGCGGGCCTCGCGCCGAAGTTCCAGATCGGCGAGCCGTGGTGGTGGACGATGCCCGACGGGCGGCCGTGCCTGTACGATGCGGCGGCGGTGGCGGCGTTCGCGCCGGCGGCGATCCCCAGCCTGCGTGCGCCGCTGGACGGCAAGCAGCGCGCGACGCTGGACCGGGCGGGCGCGTGCCTGGCGGCGTCGACCGTGGCGCTGTGCGCGGCGGCGAAGGCGGCGGCGCCGGGCTGCGTCACGCATCTGCTGACCTTCCTGCCAACCGTGTTCGACGCGGCGGCGCCCGAGGCGAAGCGCGCGAACATGCCGGTCGGCTGGGCGTGGCCCGCGTTCGATGTGCTGCAGCTGGAGGATTACGACTGGGTGACCGCGGGCGACGGCGTGTCGACGACGCGCGGCGTCGCGGCGGCGGAGGCGCGGCTGCGCTATCCGCGCGATCGCCAGCATTATCTGTCAGGCTTCGTGCTGAAACCGGAGCAGGCGGCGCAATGGACGCTGATCGAAAAGGCGGCGCAGGCGGCGCGGGCGCGCGGCGTCGCGTCCATGGTGCTGTGGGCGCTGCCGCAGGTGATGCGCGACGGCTTCGTCCGGTTCGAGGAGGGGGAGGATGCGATGCAGGCCTATGACGACGTGCTGTTCCCGATCGCGCTGGGGCGGGAGGCGCAGGTGTCGCCGACCTTTTCGACGAGCATCCTGACCGCGGCGGGCGGCGCGGAGCAGCGCAACGCCGCCTGGGCGGAGGCGCGCACGCATTACGACGTCGGGCCGGGCCTGCGATCGGAGGCGGATGTCGCGGTGCTGCTCGCGTTCTTTCGCGCGCGCATGGGGCCGGCGCGCGCGTTCCGTCTGCGCGATCCGTTCGACAGCCGCGGCGAAGGCGAGATGCTGGGGACCGGGGACGGTGCGACGCGGCGCTTCGCGCTGGTGCGCCGCTACGACGCGGCGGTGCGGCGGATCGTGCGGCCGGTGGCGGGCAGCGTCCGCGTCGCGGTGGACGGCGTCGCGACGCAGGGGTTCGCGGTCGACGGCGAGGGGGTGGTGACGCTGGACAGCGCGCCGGCGGCGGGCGCGGCGGTGACGGCGAGCTTCACCTATGACGTGGTGGTGCGCTTTGCCGAGGACCGGCTGACCGTCAATCGCGCGACGTTCCTGGCGGGCGAGGCGGCGTCGGTGCCGCTGGTCGAGGTGCGGCCGTGAGCGGCGCCCCGGAGACGATCGCCCTGGGTACGATTGCATTGTGCTGGCGGATCGAACGGCGCGACGGTGTCGCGATCGGGCTGACCGCGCACGACCGCGACCTCGTCATCGACGGGCTGATCCACCGCGCTGCGCCGGGGATGACGCCGTCCGCTGTGGTGCGGTCCGCGGGGCTGGACGCCGACACGATGGACGTCGCGGGGGCGCTGACCAGCGGGGCGATTCGCGAGGCGGACCTTATCGCGGGGCGATGGGACGGTGCGCGGGTTCGCGTTTTCGCGGTCGATTGGGCGAAGGGCACGCGCGTCGCCGCGCTGGGCGAGGGAACGATCGGCGGGGTCGAACTGGCGCAGGGCGGCTTTACCGCAGAGCTGGCGGGGGCGGCCGCCGCGCTGGCGCGACCGGTGGCGGAGGAGACGTCGGCGGAATGTCGTGCGACGCTGGGCGACGCGCGGTGCCGCGTCGCGCTGGCCCGGCGGCGGCGCTTCGTCCGCGTCGTGGCGGCGGCGGGGCGGGTGCTGACGCTGGACCGCGCGGAGCCGGTGGCGGGCGCCTATGCCGAAGGACGCGCGCGCTGGTTCGGCGGCGCCAATGCGGGGATCGAGCAGGTGGTGGCGGGTTCCGGGGGCGATACGGTGACGCTGGCGCAGGCGCCGCCGTTCGCGGTCGCGGCGGGGGCGCTGATCGAACTGGTCGAGGGATGCGACAAGAGTCTGGCGACCTGCGCAGGCCGGTTCGGCAATGCGGCGAATTTCCGCGGCGAGCCGCATCTGCCGGGGATCGACCTGCTGACCCGCTATCCGGGTGGGTGAGGCGGGCGCGGCGGCGGCGCGCGCGCTGGTCGGCGCGCGGTTCCGGCTGCACGGGCGCGATCGCGACGGCGTGGATTGCCTGGGCGTGGCGGTCGCGGCGTTGCGGGGGGACGGCTGGCAGGGCGAGGCGCCGCGCGGCTACGGCCTGCGTGGTGGGGCGGCGGCGGTGATTGCGGCGCGCCTCGATGCGCAGCTGACGCGCAGCGACGGGGATCGGCCGGGCGACGTGCTTCTGTTCGCGGCGGGGCCGGGGCAGCTGCATTTCGCGGTGCGGACGGAGGGCGGGCTGGTCCACGCCGATGCGGGGCTGGGGCGCGTCGTCGAGCGGCCGGGGGACGGGGACTGGCCGCGGATCGGCGCGTGGCGAGTCGATGGGCGGCATGACGGGGAGGAAGACGATGGCGACCTTGGTGCTGACCGCGGTGGGGACGGCGGTGGGCGGGCCGATCGGCGGCGCGATCGGCGCGATGCTGGGCCAGGCGATCGACCAGCGCCTGTTCCGCGCCCCCGCGAGCGAGGGGCCGCGATTGTCGGAGCTGGCGATCCAGACGTCGAGCTACGGGACGACGATCCCGGTGCTGTTCGGGCGGATCCGCGTCGCGGGCACGGTGATCTGGGCGACCGACCTGATCGAGACGAGCGCGCGGACGGGCGGCGGCAAGGGGAGCGCGGGGGCCAACCGCTATAGCTATGCGGCCTCGTTCGCGGTGGCGCTGTCGGGACGGCCAATCCGGTCGGTGGGGCGGATCTGGGCGGAGGGCCAGCTGATCCGCGGCGCGGCGGGCGACTGGAAGGTGGCGACGGGGTTTCGCCTGCACACGGGCGACGAAGATCAGGGGGCCGACCCGCTGATCGCATCGGCCGAAGGCGCAACGCCCGCCTATCGCGGGATCGCCTATGCGGTGTTCGAGCGGTTGCCGCTGGAGCGGTTCGGCAACCGCATCCCGTCCCTGACCTTCGAGGTGGAGGCGGACGACGGCCCGGTCGACAGCGGTGCGATCGCGGCGGCGGTATGTGCGGAGGCGACCGCGTCGGGCGGCGTCGCGCTCGGCGGATTTGCGGCGAGCGGCAGCGTGCGCGGCACGCTGGAGACACTGACCGCGATCGATGGGGGATGCTGGCGTGCGGAAGGGTCGGGCGTCGTGCGCGTCGACGGCGGCGTGCCGGTCGACGTCGCGGATGCGGGCTTTGCCGCGGGACGGCCGGTGGGCGTCGGGCGCCGCAGTCTCGCGCCGCTCGACCGCGTGCCGCGCGAGATCGCGGTCGCGCACCACGATCCGGCGCGCGATTACCAGATCGGGGTGCAGCGCGTGGCGCGCGCGGGCGCGGGGCTGCGCCGCGACCGGATCGACCTGCCCGCGGTGCTGGCGGCGGAGAGCGCCAAGGGCGTGGCGGCGGCGATGCTGTCGCGCGCGGAGGCGGCGCGCACGCGGCGCAGCGTCGCGCTGGGGCTGGAAGGAATCGGGATCGCGCCGGGCGCGTGCGTGCGCGTGGCCGAGGATCCGACGCGGTGGCGGGTGATGCGCGCGAGCGTCGAGGGACTGGTGACGACGCTCGACCTCGTGCCCGTCGGCGAGGCACCGGCGGTGCGGCCGGCGACGAGCGGGCGCGTGCTTGCCGCCCCCGACCTGACGATCGGGCATACGGTGCTGGCGGTCGTCGAGCTGCCGGGTCTGGGCGACGTCCCCGCGACGCTGCCGCGGGTTTCCATTTTCGCCGCCGGAACCGGTGCGGGGTGGCGGCAGGCGTCGCTGCTCTACAGCCTGGACGACGGCGCGAGCTGGACACCCGTCGGCGCGACGGCGGAACCCGCGGTGCTCGGCACGATCGTGGTGCCGCCGGTGCGCGCGGCGCCGGGGCTGCTCGATGCGGTCAGCCGCGTCGAGGTCGCGTTGCGGCACGACCGATCGGCGTTGGGCGATGCGGATGCGACGGCGCTGGCGCGCGGCGTCAATCTGGCGCTGCTCGGCGACGAGCTGGTCCAGTTCGGTCGGGCGACGCGGCTGGCGCCGGGGCGATGGCGGCTGGAAGAGCTGCGGCGCGGGCTGCGCGGGACGGAGGCGATAATCGGGACACAGGCGGCGGGCGACCGCTTCGTCCTCGTCGAGCCGGCAGCCACGCGCACGCTCGATCTGCCGGGCGATGCGATCGGGCGGACGCTGCGCATCATCGCGAGCAGCAGCGGCGACGGCGACACGCCGGCCAGCGCGCGGGTGGACATCGACGGGCGATCGGTGGCGCCCCCTTCACCGGTCCACCTGACCGCGATGCGCGACGGCGATGGCGTGATGGTGCGCTGGACGCGGCGGAGCCGTACGGGCTGGGGCTGGGTGGATGCGATCGACGCGCCGCTGGCCGAGGAACGCGAGGCGTATCGCGTGCGGATCGTCGATGCCGATGGCCGGGCCACGGCGATCGAGACGACCGCACCGCAGTTGCGCATCACGGCGGCTGCCTGGCCCGGGCCGGGCGGGCACATCGCGGTGTCGCAGGCCGGGACGCTGGCCGCGTCCGCGCCCGCCATGCTTTTCATCGATGGAGCCGAACCATGAGCGATTTTCTTTCCGACCGATTCGCACTGCCGCTGCTCGCGGCCGGGCAGGCGGGCAAGGAACTGACCCACAACGAGGCGATCGCGGCGATCGATCTGACGATGCAGGCGGCCGTCGTCGGCGTCGGAACCAACGTGCCGCCGGCCGATCCGCAGCGCGGTGCATGCTGGATCGTGGGCGATCGGCCGGTCGATGCGTGGCAGGGCCACGCGGGGTGCCTGGCGGGATGGACGGGGGCGGGATGGCGCTTCGTCGTGCCACGCGAAGGGTTCGCCGCATGGAATAGTTTCGCTGCAAGAACAATCATTTACTCGGGCGGACTGTGGCGCGATGGTGACATTCTGGCGGCACGGATCATCGTCAACGGGGACGTCGTCGTCGGTGCCAGGACGGCGGCGATTCCCGATCCGACGGGCGGCACGACCATCGACGGCGAGGCGCGCGCGACACTGGGCGCCGTGCTGGCGGCGCTGCGGCGGCACGGGCTGATCGCCACCTGACGCTGTGTCTTTTGCGCCACAGGTCCGTTCTTTTGTGCGCTTGCGTGGAAACCAAGCTCCAGATAGTGAGTTTGCGCTGTCCGTAGTGACACTCAAGAAAGGGGACTTCTATGCGGAAGCTTGCTGCCGTTCTGGCATTGGCATCCACCGCTCTCGCCTCTCCGGCCCTCGCCCGCGACAAGTCGTGGTACGTGGGTATCGAAGGCGGTGCGATGATTGTCGAAGATATCGACTATGACATCGGCGCGACCTCGAAGGCTGCGACCGTCAACCACAATTATGGCTACGACGTCGACGGCGTCGTCGGTTACGACTTCGGCGGCTTCCGCGTCGAGACCGAGGTTGGCTATCGTCGTGCGACGGTGGACAGCTATCGCTCGACCCTGACCACCCCGACCTACACGGCGGCTGGTCTGGGCAACTCGCCGGCTGGCCAGTATGACTATGCCGGCGGTTCGACCTCGGCGCTCAGCTTCATGCTGAACGGCCTGCTCGACTTCGGTGCCGACGACGGCATCCAGGGCTTCGTCGGCGGCGGTGTCGGTGTCGCGCGCGTCAAGGCCAAGTACGGCCTGAACACCCGCGGCAACTTCCTCGACGACTCGGACACCGTGTTCGCGTGGCAGGGCCTCGCCGGCGTTCGCGCCCCGCTGACCGACCACATCGACGCGACGCTGAAGTATCGCTTCTTCAACGCCGACAACGTCAAGCTGGTCGACGTCACCAACCGCACGTTCGACGGTCGCTATCGCTCGCACAGCATCCTGGGCGGCGTGACCTACAACTTCGGTTCGCCGACCCCGCCGCCGCCGCCGCCTCCGCCGCCGCCGCCGCCTCCCCCGCCGCCCCCGCCGCCGGCGCCGGTTGCGGAGCCGCCGGTCTGCTCGCCGGGACCGTTCATCGTGTTCTTCGAGTGGGACAAGTCGGACATCACGCCGGAAGCGGCGTCGATCCTCGACAACGCCGTGACGCAGTATCAGAGCTGCAACAGCGCGAAGGTGATGGTTGCGGGTTACACCGACACGTCGGGTACGGCGAAGTACAACATGGGTCTCTCGCAGCGTCGTGCCGACGCGGTGAAGGCTTATCTGTCTTCGCATGCGATCCCGGATGGCGCGATTTCGACGGAAGCCTTCGGCGAGACGCACCTGCGCGTTCAGACCGCGGACGGCGTCCGCGAGGTCCAGAACCGTCGCGTCGAGATCACCTATGGTCCGGGTGCGGGGCAGTAAGCCCTACACAGATCAAGGTAATCGGAAATTGGGGAGGTCGGCATCAGCCGGCCTCCCTTTTTCTTTGTGACGCGTAGCCGTTACAGATTCGGCCGCCTTTCATGCGGATCGGCAGACCGTGGCGACGCGGGCCCCAGGTCTGCCCCGAATCGCTGACGCCGCCTGCGACGGGCTACTGCGCCCCCCCCTTGCGATCGCAGCCATCGCGTCCGGTGTTCGGCATGCATCGCCCCATTGCCGCTTCCGGTGCCGCAGCCTAGAGCGCGCATGTTCCTTGGCGGCTTTCGGGCCGTGCAGCAGCGATGGATGACGCATGCGCATTACGATGATCGGCTCGGGCTATGTGGGCCTGGTATCGGGGGCCTGTTTCTCGGACTTCGGCCATGACGTGATCTGCGTCGACAAGGACGAGAGCAAGATCGCCGCGCTCAAGGCCGGCCGGATGCCGATCTACGAGCCGGGGCTCGAAGCGCTGGTCGAAAAGAACGTCGCGGCGGGCCGGTTGAGCTTCACCACCGACCTCGCCGCGTCCGTCGCAGGCGTCGATGCGATCTTCATCGCGGTCGGCACGCCGTCGCGGCGCGGTGACGGCCATGCCGACCTCAGCTACGTGTTCGCTGCGACCGAGGAGATCGCCGCGGCGGTGACCGGACCGACGGTGGTCGTCACCAAGTCGACCGTGCCAGTCGGCACCGGCGACAAGGTCGAGGCGATCCTGCGCGAGAAGCGCCCAGACGTCGACGTCCAGGTCGTCTCCAACCCCGAATTCCTGCGCGAGGGCGCGGCGATCGGCGACTTCAAGCGTCCCGACCGTATCGTCATCGGCACCGAAGACGACGGTGCGCGCAAGGTCATGCAGGGCGTCTATCGCCCGCTCTATCTCAACGAATCGCCGATCCTGTTCACCGGCCGCCGCACCAGCGAGCTGATCAAATATGCCGCCAACGCCTTCCTGGCGACCAAGATCACCTTCATCAACGAGATCGCCGATCTGTGCGAGGCGGTCGGCGCGAACGTGCAGGACGTCAGCCGCGGCATCGGCCTGGACAACCGCATCGGCAAGAAGTTTCTGCACGCCGGCCCCGGCTATGGCGGGTCCTGCTTCCCCAAGGACACGCTGGCGCTGCTCAAGACCGCGGAGGATTTCGAGACGCCCGTCCACATCGTCGAGGCGGTGGTCAAGGTGAACGACAGCCGCAAGCGCGCGATGGGCCGCAAGGTGCTCAATGCGCTGGGCGGCGCGGAAGCCGCGCGGGGCAAGAGCGTCGCGCTGCTCGGCCTGACGTTCAAGCCCAACACCGACGACATGCGCGACGCGCCGTCGATCGCGATCGCGCAGGCGCTGACCGACGCGGGCGTGACCGTTCGCGCGTTCGACCCCGAGGGCACCGAGCAGGCGAAGCGGATGATGCCCGACCTGACCTATTGCAGCGACGCCTACGAGGCGGCGACCGGCGCGGACGCGGTGGTGATCGTCACCGAATGGGACGCGTTCCGCGCGCTCGACCTGACCCGGCTGAAGCAGACGATGGCCGCGCCGGTGCTCGTCGACCTGCGCAACATCTACCGCCGCGAAGAGGTCGAGGCGCTCGGTTTCGGCTATACCGCCGTCGGGCGCTGATCCTCGGCGATCGCTGCGGCCAGCCAATCGGGGACCAACGCGTCGCCGAGCCCATCGACCCGGCGATGCTCGACCATCAGGCCGAGATCGGGATACCGCGCCCGCGTCCGGTCGCCCGGCGCGGCGAGCGGCGCGATGACGAGACGGCGGTTCACCTTGCTGCGGTGATGCATGCGCGCGGTGTTTTCCTGCCCGACGTAGCAGCCCTTGGTGAAGCTGACGCCGTTGAGCTCGCGCGCATTGCATTCGAGCCAGAGTGTCTCGCCACTGCCGAGTTCGGCCACCCCCTCGGTCACGCCCAGTGCCAGGCGATGCGCGTGCCAGTCGGCCGTAGCCGGCGCGGCGGGGCCGAGCCAGCGGCGGCCGAGTGCGGGCAGGCGCGGGTCGGGCACGCCGATCGTCCCGTCACGCGACCAATGGACGGCGCGATCGTCGACGGGATCGATCGCGATCGCGCGCCGCAGCCGATACATTGCGAGCCGCCGCGCGAGCGCGTCGCGCTGCGCCGCCTCCGCATCGACCAGCACGGCTTCGCCATCGTCCCACAGCAGAAAATCGAACAGCGCCTTGCCCTGCGGCGTCAGCAGTGCGCCCCAGATCGGCCGATCCGGTGCGAGGGTGGCAAGGTCGCAGGTGACGAGGCCCTGCAGGAAATCGCGCACACCCTCCCCCGACAGGCGGAGCAGCGAACGGTCGGCGAGCATCGTGGCGGTCATCACCCCGACCTAGGCATTGGCGCGGCGTTTCCAAGCCCATGCTGGCGCATCGGCGGCGCGGCGATTAGGGGAGCGGGATGACCGATCGCCTGACCATCCGCCGCCCCGACGACTGGCACGTCCACCTGCGCGAAGGCGCGATGCTGCGCGCGGTTGCCGGCGCCACCGCACGCCAGTTCGCGCGTGCGATAATCATGCCCAATCTGACCCCGCCGGTTACCGACATCGCCGCGGCACAGGCGTATCGCGCGCGGATCATGACGGCGGTCACGGCGGCCGCGGGCCCCGACCACGGCTTCACCCCACTGATGACCTGCTATCTCACCGATCACAGCGATGCGGCCGAGATCGCGCGCGGCTACGAGAACGGCACGTTCGCGGCGTGCAAGCTCTATCCCGCGCACGCGACGACCAATTCGGCGCATGGCGTCACCGATATCCTCGCGCTGCGCGACGTGCTGGAGACGATGCAGCGGATCGGCATGCCATTGCTGATCCATGGCGAGGTGACCGATCGCGCGATCGACATCTTCGATCGCGAGGCGGTGTTCCTCGATCGCGTGCTGACGCCGCTGATCGCCGCCTATCCCGCGCTCCGGATCGTGCTCGAGCACATCACCACCGCGGAGGCCGCCGCCTTCGTCGCCGAGGCCGACCATCCGATCGCCGCGACGATCACGCCGCAGCATCTCATCATTAACCGCAACGCGATCTTCGACGGCGGCCTGCGCCCGCACGCTTATTGCCTGCCCGTCGCCAAGCGCGAGGCGCATCGGCTCGCGGTGCGCCGCGCCGCGGTGTCGGGCAGCGCGCGCTTCTTCCTTGGGACCGACAGCGCGCCGCATGTCGTCGGCGCGAAAGAATCGGGCTGCGGCTGCGCGGGCATCTACAACGCGCCGTTCGCGCTCGAGGCGTATCTGCAGGTGTTCGACGAGGAAGGCGCGCTCGACCGGTTCGAAGGCTTCGTGTCGGAACATGGCGCGCGCTTCTACGGCCTGCCGCTCAACGAGGGGACGGTGACGCTGGTCCGCGCGCCGGTCGACGTGCCCGCGACGACGGGCACGGGCGAGACGGCGGTGGTGCCGTTCCTCGCCGGTCAGACGCTCGCGTGGCGGATGGCGGACTGAAGGCCGCCGGCTGCCCCGTCAGAAGGGTAGCCACTTCGCCTTGTGCGTGAACTTCATATAGCCGACGTTGACGCCGGCGCGATAGCCGACGCCGAGCCGGATCGGGATCAGCACCACGTTGCCGCGGCGCAGATAGGTCGCGGCGAACCCGCCGACCAGATACAACCGCCCCTCCGCCGCGGGGAAGCGATGGAACAGATCCTCGCTGTCGTAGAGGTTGTAGACGAGAACGAACACCTTGTTCGCATCGCCGCCGACGTCGAAGCCGACCGAGGGACCGGTCCAGTAGACGGGCATCTGCCCCTCCACCTTGTGCGACATGATGCCCGATCCGTAGCGCAGGCCGACGACGAACGCGCCCGCCGCCTCGCGCCCCGCGATATAGGCGTTGGGGCGGCCCTGTTCCTTCAGCACCTTTTCGAGCAGCCCGGCGAGCCCCGCCGCGCCCTTGCCGAACACGCCCTCGCCCGCGGCCATCAGGTCTTCGCGCTCGTACGTGGTGTCGGCGCGCTGTGTCGCTTCGGCCCGCGCCTGCTGCTGCGCGGTCGAGGGATCGGCGGGCGCGGCCGTGGGGTCGGATTGATCGAAACCAGGCTGGGGCTGGGATTGGGGCTGGGCTGGGGACTGGGACGGGGTCGATCGCGTCGCCTGGCGCGCCGGCGGCGCACGCGTCGCGAGATCGCCATCGATCGCGCGATTGGGATCGATCGTCGCCACCTGCGCGGTGGCGTTGCCCGCCAGCAGCAGCGCGGCCAGCGCCATGCATCCGATCACCCGCTTCGTCATTCCGTGCCCCTCGTCAGCCCCGTCGTCCGCCGGGTTAACCACTCGCGCGCTTGCGGGGCAATGAACGAAGTGCCGGACGGGGGCGAATTTGCGCCCGATCATCGGCAACACCCGGTTGATCCCCCGAAATACCGCCGCTATAGCCGCGATCCTGCCGCATCCGGAGACGTGGGTGAGTGGCTGAAACCAACGCTTTGCTAAAGCGTCGTACGGGAAACCGTACCGAGGGTTCGAATCCCTCCGTCTCCGCCAGCCGATGATCCGACGATATCCGGCGCTGGCCCGCGATCCGAAAACCTGGACGGTCCAGCTCGCCGCGCCAAGGCCCAATCTTGATGACGCGCCGGGCGCGATGAGCGATCGCGGCGAATCCGTCACCGAACCCGGTGACGCCGCGCGCCGTCGCCGGCGGCGAAAAAAGCGGCCGCTATATGCCAGCGCTATGCGAATCATCGGAATCGCTCTCGAATTGCAACGCACGCCGGGCCTAATCGCGCTCCCCTGAAGCGGATCGTCATGGGGCGATCGCTCCTCAAGGGGTGCAAGAATGAAGTTTTGCCAAGCCGTCGCCGCCGCCGTGGTTCTCGCGCTGCCGGTTGTCGCGCACGCGCAGTCCGCGCCTCCGGGCAAGAGCGAGGCTGCGACCGATACGCCGCCGCCGCCGGCGCTCACGATCAGCGGCTCGGCCGCGATCGTGTCGGATTACCGTCTGCGCGGCATCTCGCAGAGCGACGAGCACATGGCCGTCCAGGCGGGCATCACCGTCGCGCACGACAGCGGCTTCTACGTCGGCACCTGGGCCTCGAACCTTGCCGGCTGGGGCACGTTCGGCGGCGCGAACATGGAGCTCGACCTGATCGGCGGCTACAAGACCAGGGTGTCGCCGACCGGCACGCTCGACGTCGGCCTGACCTGGTACATGTATCCCGGCGGCGCGTCGAAGACCGACTATGCCGAACCCTATGCGAAGCTGTCCGGCACGGCCGGCCCGGTGTCGTTGACCGCAGGCGCCGCTTATGCCCCCAAGCAGCAGGCGATCGGCAAATGGTACGACAACGGCGCCAGCGCGGCGCGTGGGGTCTACGATCATCCCGGCGCGAAGAGCGACAACCTGTATCTGTGGGGTGACGGCGCCGCCGCGATCCACGGCACGCCCTTCACCGCCAAGGCGCACATCGGCCACAGCTGGGGCATGGACGGGCTCGGACCCAACGCCACGGCGCCGACGCCGACCGGCGCATACTGGGACTGGTCGCTGGGCGCCGACACGACGTACCGCAACCTGACGCTGGGCCTGTCGTGGGTCGACACCAGCATTTCCGACCGCGACGCCGCCTATCTGCGGCCGAGCTTCAGCAAGGGCCAGGACGGCACCGGCAACATCGCCGGAAGCACCCTCCTCGCCACGCTGACCGCGGCATTCTGATCGTTGGAGGATGGCAATGCAGGATCTGGTCTGGATCGCGATCATCATCGGGCTCGTCGCGCTCACGCTCGCCTTCGCCCGTCTTTGCGACAACGCATAAGGGAGACCCGGCGATGACGCTCGACCTCTGGCTGGCGGCGCTGACCGCATTTGGCCTTCTTGTCTATCTCGTGGCGGTGCTGATCCGCCCCGAACGCTTCTGAGGGAGGCGATCCATGACACTCCAGGGCTGGTTCCTGATCCTCCTGTTCGTCGGCATCCTGCTGGCGCTCACCAAACCGATGGGGCTGTGGCTCCATACGCTCTACGAAGGCCGGCGGACGCCGCTGCACGGCGTGCTGGGCCCGATCGAACGCGGCTTCTACAGGCTCTCCGGCATCGATCCGGCGGCCGAGCAGAGCTGGCGCCGCTACGCCGTCCACATGCTGCTGTTCAACGTGGCGCTGCTGATCCTGACCTATGCCGTGCTGAGGCTCCAGGGCGTGCTGCCGGGCAATCCGCAGGGTCTGGCGGGCCTGTCGCCGGATCTCGCCTTCAACACCGCGGTCAGCTTCACCACCAACACCAACTGGCAGAGCTACAGCGGCGAAAGCACCATGTCGAACCTCAGCCAGATGCTGGGGCTGACCATCCACAACTTCCTGTCGGCCGCGACGGGGATCGCGCTCGCCTTTGCCCTGTTCCGCGGTTTCGCGCGGCGCGAGGCCCTGAAGAACGGGATGGGGGCGATCGGCAATTTCTGGGCCGACGTCACGCGGATCACGCTGTACCTGCTGCTGCCGCTGTGCATCGTCTACACTGTCTTCCTGATCGCCAGCGGCGTGCCGCAGACGATGGCGGGCGTCGTCAACGTCCAGACGCTGGAAGGCGCGAAACAGGCGCTGCTGCTGGGGCCGGTCGCCAGCCAGGAAGCGATCAAGATGCTCGGCACCAACGGCGGCGGCTTCTTCAACGCCAACAGCGCCCACCCGTTCGAAAACCCGACCGCGCTGGTCGATTTCGCGCAGATGCTGTCGATCTTCGTCATCGGTTTCGGCCTGACCTGGACGTTCGGCAAGGCCGTCGGCAACACGCGTCAGGGCTGGGCGATCCTGTCGGCGATGGTGATCCTATTCCTCGCCGGCGTGACGGTCACCTATTGGCAGGAAGCGGCAGGCAACCCGATCCTTCACCATGTCGGCGTCGCCGGGGGCAATATGGAGGGCAAGGAGGTGCGCTTCGGCATCGCCGCCTCCGCCCTGTTCTCGGTCGTGACCACGGCGGCATCGTGCGGCGCGGTCAATGCCATGCACGACAGCTTCACCGCGCTCGGCGGCATGATCCCGCTGTTCAACATCCAGCTGGGCGAGGTCGTGGTCGGCGGCGTCGGTGCGGGCATCTACGGCTTCCTGCTGTTCGCCATCCTGGCGGTGTTCGTCGCGGGCCTGATGGTCGGGCGCACGCCGGAATATGTCGGCAAGAAAATCGAGAGCCGCGAGGTGAAGCTCGCCGTGCTCGCCATCGCGGTGCTGCCGCTGCTCATCCTGGGGCTGACCGCCTTGTCGTCGGTGCTGCAGCAGGGTCTCGCCGGACCGCTCAACAAGGGGCCGCACGGCTTCAGCGAAATCCTGTACGCCTTCACCAGCGCGGTGGGGAACAACGGGTCCGCCTTCGCGGGGCTCACCGCCAACACGCCCTATTACAATGGGCTGCTCGGGATCGCGATGTGGGGCGGTCGATTCTTCATCATCGTGCCGATGCTGGCGATCGCCGGCAGCCTCGCGGCGAAGAAGTACACGCCTGAAAGCGCCGGCTCGTTCCCGACCACCGGGGGCCTGTGGGTCGGACTGCTCGTCGGCATCGTGCTGATCCTGGGCGGCCTCACCTTCCTGCCGAGCCTCGCGCTCGGTCCCATCGCCGATCATCTCGCGATGATCCGCGGCCAGCTGTTCTGATCGGGGGCCACCATGGCAAAAGCCCAATCCCAAAAATCTTCGGCCAAAAGCCTGTTCACCGCCGACCTGGTCGTGCCCGCGATCAAGGCGTCGTTCCTGAAGCTCGACCCGCGCCAGCTGGTCCGCAACCCCGTCATGTTCGTGACCGCTGCGGTCGCGGCGCTGATGACCGTCCTGCTTGTCATCGGGCACGACAACCTGACGACCGCCTTCAAGGCGCAGCTCGCCGTCTGGCTGTGGCTGACCGTGCTGTTCGGCACCTTCGCCGAAGCGCTCGCCGAAGGCCGCGGCAAGGCGCAGGCCGCCAGCCTGCGTGCGACCAAGGCGGAACTGACCGCCAAACGGCTGAAGGGCGACGGCCGCGCCTATGACAACGTGTCGGCCAGCCAGCTCAAGGTCGGCGACATCGTGCTGGTCGAAACCAACGATCTCATCCCGTCGGACGGCGACGTCGTGTCGGGTGTCGCCTCGGTCAACGAGGCGGCGATCACCGGGGAAAGCGCGCCGGTGATCCGCGAGGCGGGCGGCGACCGGTCGGCGGTGACGGCGGGCACCCGCGTCATCTCGGACGAGATCCGCGTCAAGGTGACGGTGGAGCCGGGCAAGGGCTTCCTCGATCGGATGATCGCGCTGGTCGAGGGGGCGGAGCGGCAGAAGACGCCGAACGAAGTCGCGCTGACCATCCTGCTCGTCGGCCTGACGATCATCTTCCTGATCGCCGTCGGCACCATCCCCGGCTTCGCCAGCTACGCCGGCGGCAGCATTCCCGTCGCGATCCTGGCGGCGCTGCTCATCACGCTGATCCCGACGACGATCGCGGCATTGCTGTCGGCGATCGGCATCGCGGGCATGGACCGGCTCGTGCGCTTCAACGTGCTCGCCAAGTCGGGCCGCGCGGTGGAGGCGGCCGGCGACATCGACGTCCTGCTGCTCGACAAGACCGGCACGATCACCATCGGTGATCGCCAGGCCAGCGAGTTCCGCAGCGTCGGTGGCACCAGCGATGCCGAACTGGCGGAGGCGGCGCTGCTTGCCAGCCTGGCGGACGAGACGCCGGAAGGCCGCTCGATCGTCGTCCTGGCGCGCGACCGGTTCAACCTGCAGCGCGCGATGCCGGAGGGGGCGGAAGTCATCCCCTTCACCGCGCAGACGCGCGTATCCGGCGTCCGCTTCGGCGACACGCTGATCCAGAAGGGCGCGGTCGATTCGATCCTGCGCGCCAACGCCGGATCGGGCGAGACGGCGGCGGCGACCGAGCTGCGCCGCATCACCGACGAGATCGCGCGCGCGGGCGGCACGCCGCTCGCCGTCGCGAAGGACGGCCGCCTGCTCGGCGCGATCTTCCTGAAGGACGTGGTCAAGGCGGGGATCCGCGAGCGCTTCGGCGAATTGCGCACGATGGGCATCCGCACGGTGATGATCACCGGCGACAACCCGCTCACCGCCGCGGCGATCGCGGCCGAGGCGGGGGTCGACGATTTCCTCGCCCAGGCGACGCCGGAGGACAAGCTGGACCTGATCCGCAAGGAGCAGCAGGGCGGCAAGCTGGTCGCGATGTGCGGCGACGGCACCAACGATGCGCCCGCGCTGGCGCAGGCCGACGTCGGCGTCGCGATGAACACCGGCACGCAGGCCGCGCGCGAGGCGGGCAACATGGTCGACCTCGACAGCGATCCGACCAAGCTGATCGAGGTCGTCGGGCTGGGCAAGCAGCTGCTGATGACGCGCGGCGCGCTGACGACCTTTTCGGTCGCGAACGACGTCGCCAAATATTTCGCGATCATCCCGGCGATGTTCGTGGCGCTCTACCCCGGCCTCGGCGTGCTCAACGTCATGGGGCTGGCGACGCCACAGTCGGCGATCCTCAGCGCGATCATCTTCAACGCGATCATCATCCCGCTGCTGGTGCCGCTCGCGCTGAAGGGCGTCGCCTACAAACCGATGGGGGCGGGCCCGCTGCTGGCGCGCAACCTCGCCGTCTACGGCCTTGGCGGCCTCGTCGCGCCGTTCGTCGGCATCAAGCTCATCGACCTCGTGGTCGGTGGCCTCGGCCTCGCGTAAGGATCAAGAAAATGGGCAAGGATTTCTCTTCCGCGCTGCGCCCCGCGATCGTCATGACGATCCTGTTCGCCGCGCTTCTCGGGCTCGCCTATCCGCTGGCGATGACCGGCATCGGTCAGGCCGTCTTCCCCGGCCAGGCCAATGGCAGCCTGGTCCGCGACACCGGGGGCAAGGTGATCGGTTCGACGGTCGTCGGCCAGGCCTTCGTCGCCGACCGCTATTTCCAGACGCGCCCCTCGGCCGCCGGCAAGGGCTATGACGGCCTCAATTCGTCCGGCTCGAACTTCGGCCCGACGAGCAAGGCGCTGGTGGATCGGGTGAAGGCCGACATCGCGAAGCGGCGCAGCGAGGGCGTCGCCGGCGCACTGCCCGCGGATCTCGTCACGGCGAGCGGCTCGGGCCTCGATCCCGATCTGTCGCCCGACGCGGCGTGGGCACAGGCGCCCCGGGTCGCGCGGGTGCGGGGCGTTTCGATCGATCGCATCCGCGCGCTCGTCAGCCAGAACGTGGAGACGTCGCTGTTCGGCGATCCGCACGTCAACGTCCTGGCGCTCAACCGGGCGCTGGATGCGCTGCAGCCCGTTCCCGCCTTCGCCACACCGGCGCGCTGACGCGGCCTGCCGGCCCCGACACCATGTCGGGCCGATAGCCGGAGCATCACGACGAGGACAAGGACGACGAGGGTAAGGGCATGGCGGCATGGCATCGGTCGCGGCGCGCCGACATCGGTCTACGCGCCGCGGGGCTTCTTCTCTGCTGGGTAAGCTACCGCGCGATCCTGGGGCTGGTGGCGCTGCATCTGCCGACCCAGCGGGCCGGCATCCTGGCCTATGCCCTCGCCCTGACCGGCTTCGCAAGCGCGAGCGCCGGCAGCGCACTCGCCCTCGTCGGGCGTCACCTGTTCGATCGGATCGAGGTCGGCCCCCGCTGGCGGCGATCCGGTTGAACCCGGCGCGTCCGCGGGAAAGCGACATCATAATCCTTTGCCATGCGACCGGCATTCCGGTCGTCGCTCAGGCCACCGTTGGCGGTGCGTCGTGGTGGTGGTCTTCGCCGAGCACGACGGCAAGGCTGCCGAGGATAATGAGCACGCCGCCCGCGGCCAGCGCTGCGGTCAGGCGGTCACCGAACAGCGCGACGCCGATGATCGCGCCCATCAGCGGTTCGATGTTGATGAACACGCCCGCGCTGGCGCTGCCGACCCGCGAGGAGCCATATTGCCATGCCGCCGTGGCGAGCATCGTCGAGAGCAGCCCCTGCCCGACGATGCCGGCCCAGGCGCCGACGCTGAGGTCGAGGCGCGGCGCGCCGTGCATCGCGAGCGAGATCGGCAGGATCGCGAGCGCGGCGACGATCACCGTCACCGCCGGCATCGCGAGCGGCGCGCGCACCGTCGGCGCGCCCTTCAGCGCATAGAACCAGCCGAGGAACAGCAGCAGCGAGGCGAGGGAGAGCAGCACGCCCGCGAGCGACCCCGCGCCGCCCGGATCGCCCGCGATCAGCACCGCGCCCAGCGTCGCGGCCGCGACGCCGGCCCAGCTTTTCGCGGTCGTCCGCTCGCCGAGCAGGCGCGCCGATACCGCGATCAGCGCGGGCATCGCGCCGACCAGCAGCGCGGCGAGCGTCACGCTGACCCGTGCCAGGCCTTCGAACTGGACGAGGAAGCCGAGCGCGTAGAGCGATCCGGCAAGGAGGACCGCGGGCGAGGCGAACAGCGCCCGCGCCTCGCGCCCCAGCACGAACGGCAGGGCGGCGACCGCGGCGACGGCGAAGCGCAGCAGCACCATGTGCGCGGGCGTCGTCTCGCGCAGCGCGAGCTTGCCGAGCGGAAAGCCGAGGCCCCAGCATATCCCCGCAAGGATCAGGGCGAGGAAGGCGTTGCGCCGGATCGTGCGGCGCGCGGATACCGTCATGGAAAGGGGCTCCGTTATCTCGCGTTTGTCCGCCGCCCGAAGCGCCGGGGGCCTTGCGTCGTCGTGCACTGTCGCACGGAAGCGGGACCCCGGGTCAAGCCCGGGGTGACGGGGCACCGCTCGCTGGAGCCCGCGACAGGGGATCGAGGCCGCCCGCGACGGCGGCTTTACCCGGCCCACGCATTTCTTGTGCCCGGCACGGGCATGGGGCACCTACACCGCGGTGATGACCGAATCGGCCCGTTTCCGCATGCCCCCGTTCGGGGTCCAGGTGTTCGTCGGCATGGGCGTCGGCCTGATGCTCGGCTTCGTCGCGCGCAGCACCGGGGTCGCCGGGCTGGCGGAGGGGCTGCGCATCGTCGGCGACCTGTTCGTGCAATTGCTGAAGGCGCTGGTCATCCCGCTCGTCTTCACCGCGATCGTCGCATCGATCGCGGCGCTGCGCGATCTCAACAATGCCGCGCGGCTGGTCGCGGGCACGTTCGTCTGGTTCGCGATCAGCGCGCTGATCGCGGTCAGCATCGGGCTGGCGCTCGGCGCCCTGCTGCAGCCGGGCGTCCATGCCGGGGTCAGCGCGGCAAGCGCGGTGCGGCCCGATACGGCGGGCTCGTGGCTCGATTTCCTGCGCGGGCTGGTGCCGGTCAACATTCTGGGATTGGAGGCGTCGACCAGTCTGAAGGATGGCGCGGCAACGACCAAACTGTCGTTCAACGTGCTGCAGCTGATCGTCGCCGCGGTCGCGATCGGCGTCGCGGCGGTGCGCGTCGGCGAGGCGGGGGCGCCGTTCCTCGCCTTCAACGCGTCGGCGCTGGCGATCTTCCGCCGCATCCTGCGCTGGGTGGTGCGGCTGACCCCCATTGGCACCGGCGCGCTGCTCGGCAGCGCGGTCGTGCGCTACGGCTGGCAGTCGCTGTCCGCGCTCGGCACCTTTGCGATCGCCGTCTACATCGGCTTGGCGCTGGTGCTGTTCGTCGTCTACCCGCTGCTGATGCTGGCGAACGGGATCAGTCCGCGGCGCTTCTTCGCCGCCGCCTGGCCCGCGATCCAGCTCGGCTTCGTCTCGCGCTCGTCGATCGCGACCCTGCCGGTCACCGAAGAGGTGGTCGAACAGCGCCTTGGCGTGCCGCGCAGCTACGCGGCCTTTGCCGTGCCCTTCGCCGCGACGACGAAGATGGACGGATGCGCCGCCATCTATCCGGCGATCGCGGCTTTGTTCGTCGCGCAATATTACGGCATCCCGCTGCACGGCGTCGATTACCTGCTGATCGTGATGGTGTCGGTGCTCGGCTCGGCGGCGACCGCGGGGCTGACCGGCGCGCTGGTCATGCTGACGCTGACGCTGTCGACGCTCGGTTTGCCGCTGGAGGGCGCGGGCCTGTTGCTCGCGATCGACCCGATCCTCGACATGGGGCGCACGGCGGTCAATGTCGCGGGCCAGGCGCTGATCCCGACGATCGTCGCCAAGCGGCAGGGGATGCTGGGCGAGACGCAGGGCGGCGCGCTCGCCGCCGCCTAGCCCGTGCCGATCAGGCTGTGGCGAGCGGCGCGAAGCGGGCGACCTGGCGGCCGATCAGCCGCAGTTGCTCGAGCACCGCGGGGTCGCTGGCGCCGCCCTGATCGTCGAACTTGGTCACCTGCGTGTTGATCGCGGCGGCGAACGGCGTCGGCCAGCCGCGCAGCGCGTGGACGATCGAGCGCAGCGCCGCGATCGTCGATCCCGTCGCCTGCCAGCCATAAGCGGTCGCGATCAGCCCGACGGGCATGTCGGCGAGGTACGGCCGCGCATCCTTCGCCGTCTCCTCGAGCAGGTCGAGCGCGTTCTTGACGACGCCGCTGATCGACCCGTGATAGCCGGGACTCGCGATGATCACCGCCGACGCGCGCCGCACCGCGGCGACGAATGCCTGCTCGTCATCGGTCCGCGTATGCGCGCGCGGGTCGTAGAGCGGCAGCCGCGCCATGTCGGCGCCGCCGAACATCTGCGTCGCGAACCCCTGTTCCGCCGCGGCGTCGAGCGCGATGCGCAGCGCGCGCTCGGTCGACGAGACGCCGCCGATGGTGCCGCCGATGCCGACGACGAGCGGGGGAGGGGATGCGGTCATGGCCGCGAGCGATAGCGTGCGTCGTCCCCCTGCGCCAGCACGCGTCGGTGCCGTGCGGCGATGCCGGTCCCGATGCTGGCCATCCGCCTTGCGACACGGTAAATGGCGCGGATCGGCGCGAAAGACTTGCCTCCAGCCGCTTTAGGATAGTAATACACCCCATGGCTGACCGCTGGGACGAGCCGATGCGTCACGATTCCATCGACACTCACCGCCTTGGCCCGATCGGGCGGCGTTACGCGCTCGACGACGAGGCGCCGGCGGCCGACGTGCACGACCGCTATGCGGATCGCTTCGCCGATTTCCATGACGATGCGCCCGCCGACGACGTCGCGCCGCGCCGCCGCTTGCCGGTCGGCCGCTGGATCGTGCGCGGGCTCGGCGCGCTGATCGTGCTGTTCGTCATCGCGGTCGGCTGGCTCGCCTTCACCGCGCCCTTGTCGAAGTCGCTGCAGCCGCCGACGCCGCCCTCGATCACGCTGACCGCGGACGACGGCACGCCGATCGCGCGGCGCGGCGCGGTCATCGGCGCGCCGGTCGACGCGGCGAAGCTGCCGAAACACGTCACGCAGGCGTTCCTCGCGATCGAGGATCGGCGCTTCTACAGCCACTGGGGCATCGACCCGCGCGGCATCCTGCGCGCCTTCGTCCACAACGTCGGCTCGGGCGGCGTGCGCGAGGGCGGCAGCACGATCACGCAGCAGCTGGCGAAGAACGCCTTCCTCGATTCGGATCGCACCGCCGCGCGCAAGATCCGCGAGGTGATGATCGCCTTTTGGCTCGAAGCATGGCTGTCGAAGGACCAGATCCTGTCGCGCTATCTGTCGAACGTCTATTTCGGCGACAACGTCTATGGCCTGACCGCGGCGGCAAAACATTATTTCGGCCGCGCGCCGGAGGATATGAACATCGGCCAGGCGGCGATGCTGGCCGGCCTCGTCAAGGCGCCATCACGCCTCGCTCCGACGAGCAATCTGGAGGGCGCACGCAAGCGCGAGATGGTCGTGGTGCGCGCGATGGCGGATGCGGGCTTCCTGACCAAGGCGGAAGCCGTCGACGTCCAGCCGCAGCGCGTGCTCGCCAGCCGGCCCGCGCAATTGCCCAGCGGTACCTATTTCGCCGACTGGGTGCTGCCCGAGGCGCGCGATCAGGCCGGCGAGGTGAAGAGCGAATCGACGGTGAAGACGACACTCGACCGCCGGTTGCAGGCGACCGCGGAACGCGTCATCCGCCAGGCGGGCCTTCGGCAGGCGCAGGCGGCGATCGTCGCGATGCGGCCCGACGGCCGCGTCGTCGCGATGGTCGGCGGCAAGGACTACACCAAGAGCCCGTTCAACCGCGCGACGCAGGCGATGCGCCAGCCGGGATCGACCTTCAAATTGTTCGTCTACCTCGCCGCGATGCGCGCCGGCATGACGCCCGATTCGGTGATGGACGACAGCCGCGTCGAGATTGCCGGGTGGAAGCCCAAGAACGACGATAACCGCTATCTGGGGCCGATCACGCTGCGCCGCGCCTTCGCGCGTTCGTCGAACGTCGTCGCCGCGCGGCTGACGCAGCAGGTCGGCGTGCGCAACGTCATCCAGGCGGCGCGCGACCTCGGCATCTCGACGCCGATCGCCAACGAGGCGACGATCGGGCTCGGCACGTCGGAGGTGACGCTGCTCGAACTCACCGCCGCCTATGCGGCCATCGCCAACGGCCATTATCCCGTCCAGCCGCGCGGGCTTCAGGAGGTCGCCAACAAGGGCGCCTGGTACCAGTCGCTGACCGGCGGGCAGAAGTCGCTCGACGACGACACGCGGCAGAAGATGCTGGAACTGCTCGGATCGTCGCTGCGCGGGACGGGGCGCGAGGCGGCGTTGACCGTCCCCGCCTACGGGAAGACGGGCACCAGCCAGAACAGCCGCGATGCGTGGTTCATCGGCTTTGCGGGCGATCTCGTCGTCGGGGTCTGGGTGGGTAACGACGACAGTTCGCCCAACCCCGGCCTGCACGGCGGCGGCATCCCCGCGCAGCTGTGGCGCAACTTCATGGTGTCCGCGCTGGGCATCGCGCCGGTCGAGCGGCCGGTGGTGGTCGAGGAGAATGCGATGGACCCCGAAGCGCTGACCGACAATGTCGGCGATGCCGTTGGCGACCTCATCCAGGATACGGTCGGCGATGCCATTCCGCAGGTGCAGGGCGCACTGCGCGGCGCCGGCATCGATCTCAACACCAACCGCGACGGCAGCATCTCGATCACGCCGCGCCGCACGCCCGACGGTCCGCCGCCGCCGCGCGAGCCGCGTCGCGGCGAGGAGGGGCCGCCGGCGGACGAGGGAGGGTAACTATCCTCCCCTGCAAGGGGAGGGGGACCGCCGAAGGCGGTGGAGGGGGGCTTCCACAAACGCTGTGCAGCGTGGAGAACCCCATCGTCAGCGCTGACGCGCTGCCACCTCCCCGCGGGCGGGGAGGATAAGGGGGGGAAGCGTATGAAGATCGACCTCAGGATCACCACCGCCGTCGCCGCCAGCCTGCTCGCAAGCGGTTGCGACCGCCAGCCCAAGGACAATGGCTGGACGACCGCGCAGGACACCGCGGTATGCACCGACAAGCAGGGCAACCGCGTCGCCGACGCCAATTGCCGCCGCGCATCCTATGCGCACGGGGGCGGGGGCTTCGGTTGGTATTATCTTGGCCGCAACGCGCGGCTGCCGTTCCTCGGCGAGCGGGTTGGCGGCGGCTCCTACGCCCGCAACCCGGCGGCGCGTTACGCCTTTGCGCCGCCCGCCACCGCGGTGACGCGCAGCGGCGCGATCAGTCGCGGCGGCTTCGGCAGCGCGGCCCGCTTCTTCGGCGGCGGCCGCTCGTGATCCGCATCGAGACGGCGCCGCGCCCCGACTGGCAGGCGGCGGTCGAGGCGCAAGGGCTCGTCTGGCACACCGCCGACGGCAAGCCCTATTGGCACGAGGGTGCGCATTACCGCTTCACGCCTGCGCAGATCGCCGCGATCGAGACGGCGACCGCCGAGCTTTACCGCCTGTTCGTCGATGCGGGCGACGCGATCCTCGCCGATCCCGCCCTGCTCGCGCGCTTCGACATTCCCGCCGCCTTCCATCAGCCGATCCGCGACGCCTGGGCCGCGGAGCCGCCCGCGCTCAACATCGGGCGCTTCGACCTCGGCTATGACGGCGCCGGGCCGCCCAAGCTGTTCGAATTCAACTGCGACACGCCGACCTCCCTGCTCGAGGCGGCGGTGGTGCAATGGGACTGGAAGGAGGCGGTGTTCCCCGCGCTCGGCCAGTATAACGACCTGCACGAGGCGCTGGTCGCGAAATGGCGCGACATCGCCCCGTATCTGCCGCCGCGCGTCCATTTCGCGCATGCCGACGAGGACAGCGGCGAGGATGCGGTGACCGTCGCCTATCTGCGCGACACCGCGGAGGCGGCGGGGATCGCGACCGCCGGCGTCACGATGGACGATATCGGCTGGGACGAGGATGCGCGCCGCTTCGTCGACGGCGACGATGCGCCGGTCGAGGCTTTGTACAAGCTCTATCCCTGGGAATGGCTGACGCGCGAGGCGTTCGCGCCCCAGCTCGCCGAAAGCCTCGCCGCCGGCACGACATTGTGGATCGAGCCGGTGTGGAAGATGATCTGGTCGAACAAGGCGATCCTGCCGATCCTGTGGCAGCGCAATCCCGGCCATCCCAATCTGCTGCCCGCGAGCTTCGACATCCCCGATGGCGACACGGTCGCCAAGCCGCTGCTCGCGCGCGAGGGGGCGAACGTGTCGATCCGCTGCGGCGGCCGCGTCGTCGCGGAGGCCGACGGCGCCTATGGCGATATGGGCTACGTCTACCAGGCCTTCTACCCGCTGCCCGAAGCCGCGCCCGGCTGTTACCCGGTGATCGGCAGCTGGATCGTCGACGGCGCGCCTGCGGGGATCGGCATCCGCGAGGACGGCCTCATCACCGGCAACACCGCGCGCTTCGTCCCGCATGTGATCGCCGACTGACGGGCCGTCGCCAGCTGGCGGCAGCGGGAGGGGGAACACTGCCGCATCCGGTTCAAATCTGCCGTCAGGCACGATGCCTGCAGAATAGGATGCCGGCAAGGCGATCCATCATTGCGAGCGTAGCGAAGCAATCCAGGGCGTCTTGATCCGTCGCTGGATTGCTTCGCTACGCTCGCAATGACGAGCTTGCGTCAATCTCACCAAAGGTTGTGCGCCTTCGTTGGACGACATTGCGCGATCGTGCCGTACAGCGTGCTTGACCGCCGAGATACCACGCGACAGGGCGGCGGACCCATGCGTCATTCCCTCGCCATCGCGCTCTTGTCGCTGTTCGCCGCCGCTCCGGCGATCGCGCAGACTACGACCAGCATCGACGTCGCCGCCGCCAGCGACGATCGCCGCCGCGGGCTCAGCTGGAGCGACGGCGCGCTCGCCCCGTCGGTCGCGGTGCGCGCCACCGCCGGCCCGTTCGATGCGGGTGCGCGCCTCACTGCGACGCGCGGCAGCGCGCGGTTCGGCGGCGCGGATGCGGTCGGCGATCTCGACCTCGGCTATACGCTGCCGCTCGGCGGCGGCGTCGATCTCGTCGGGGTCGGCGCGGCGCATCTGTTCGCCGGTGCGCGCGGGCGGCAGGACTTCGTCGAGGGCGGTGCGGATCTCGACTATCTGATCGGCCCGCTCACCTTGACCGGCGGCGCGCGCTACGCCCCGCGCCAATCGTCGATCGGCGGCGACATCCTCTATCTGTTCGCCCGCGCCGAGGGCGGCGTGCCCGGCACCCCGATCAGCCTGCATGCGCAGATCGGCCGCACCGGCGGCGCTACCGACGACGCGGTGGCCGCGGCCCGGCTGCGTCCTGGCGGCGACTATACCGACTGGACGATCGGCGGCCGCCATGTGCGCGGGCGGCTGTCGATCGGTCTCGACTATGTCGGCACCGACATCGCGCGCGACGCGGCGCGCCTGTCGGGCGGGCACGCCGGCGATACGCTGGTCGGGCGCGTGGCCCTGCGCTTTTAGGTCGGATCGGCCTTCAGCTTTTGGCGCGGATATCGCTACCTCTGGACGACATACGGTCCTCTTCTCGTTACCCCGGCCGCAGAGCCGGGGTCCCGCTTCTTCGATCCTCAAATAGCGGGACCCCGGATCAAGTCCGGGGTCACGGCGGAAAGTCTGGATCGGTGAATGTCGATCCGCCCTGGCGCCGGGGTTTCGGGCGCCGGACCGCCGCTGTTCCTCCGGCCGACGCTTCCTGCGTTGACCGGCGGGGCGGGCCGCCGCAAGGCGAACGCCATGCGCTTCTTCTCCGACAATGCCGCGCCCGTCCACCCACAGGTGATGGCCGCCATCATCGCCGCCGACACGCTCGACACCGCCTATGACGGCGATGCGCGCTCGCGCGGGCTCGATGCGCGGTTGTCCACGCTGTTCGGCACCGATGTCGCCGCGCTATGGGTGCCGACGGGCACCGCGGCGAATTGCCTCGCGCTCGCCGCGCTGTGCCCGCCGCACGGCGGCATCGTGTGCCACCGCGACGCGCATATCCAGAACGACGAAGGCGGCGCGCCCGAATTCTACACGCACGGCGCGAAGCTGTTCCTCGCCGACGGGCCGGGCGCGAAGCTGACGCCGGACGCGATCCGCGGCGTGATCGATGCCATTCCCAACGACGTCCACCGGGTGCAGCCGCACGCGATATCGATCACCAACGCCACCGAATATGGCCGCGTCTACACGCCGGCCGAGGTCGCGGCGATCGGCGACCTCGCCAAGGCGCGCGGCCTTGGCCTGCACATGGACGGCGCGCGTTTCGCAAATGCGATCGCGACGCTCGGCTGCGCCCCCGCCGACGTGACGTGGCGCGCGGGCGTCGACGCTTTGTCGTTCGGCTTCGTCAAGAACGGCGCGATGAGCGCGGAACTGCTCCTCTTCTTCCGCCCCGACCTTGCCGACGTCACGCGCTATCGCCGCAAGCGTGCCGGGCTGCTGCTCTCCAAGGGCCGCTATCTCGCCGCGCAGGTGCTGGCGATGCTGGAGGACGACCTGTGGATCGCCAATGGCGCCGCCGCCAATGCGCACGCCGCCCGGCTCGCCGCCGCGGCGCCCGCCCGGCTGGTCCATCCGGTCGAGGCGAACGAGGTGTTCCTGCGCGTCACGCCCGAAGAGGCCGCGGCGCTGCGCGCGCAGGGGTTCGACTTCTATGACTGGGCACCGGGCGAAATCCGCCTCGTCACCGCATGGGACAGCGATCCGGGCCATGTCGCCGCGCTCGCGGAGGCGATCGCCACCCTATGAACCGGGCTGCGAACGATCCGGCCGCCCCGCAATCGACCCGCGCCGCGATCCTCATCCCGTTCGCGATCGTCACGCTCATCTGGGGATCGACGTGGCTGGTGATCCGCGACCAATTGGGCGTCGTGCCGCCCAGCTGGTCGGTCACCTATCGCTTCATCGTCGCAGGCACCGCGATGGCGCTCTACGCCAAATTCCGCGGCGAGCGGCTGGCGCTCGACGGGCGCGGCTGGCTGTTCGCCGCCGCGGTCGGGCTGTGCCAGTTCTGCCTCAATTTCAACTTCGTCTACCGGGCGGAACATCACATCACCTCCGGCCTCGTCGCGGTCGCTTTCGCGCTGCTGCTCGTCCCCAACGCGCTGCTCGCGCGCATCGTGCTCGGCCAGCGGATGGGGCGCCAGCTGATCGCGGGCTCCGCAGTCGCGGTGGCGGGCATCGCCCTGCTGTTCGTCCATGAGGCGCGCAGCGGCGCGGCGGGGCGGGCGGACACGCTGATCGGCCTCGCGCTCACCGCCTGCGCGATCCTTGCGGCGTCAAGCGCCAACGTGATGCAGGCGACGCCCACCGCGCGCCGCTACCCGATGCTCGTCGCGCTCGCCTTTGCGATGCTGATCGGCGCCGCCGTCGACGGCGCGCTCGCCTGGTGGCTCACCGGGCCGCCGGTGGTGGAGATGCGCCCGGCCTATTGGGCGGGCATCCTCTACCTCGGCCTTGCCGGCTCGACCTTGTCCTTCCCGCTCTATTACACCGTGCTGCGCGTTATTGGCCCGGCTAAGGCGGCCTATTCCAGCGTCATCGTCCCCGTCATCGCGATGCTGCTGTCGACGGTGTTCGAGGGCTATCGCTGGTCGGCGCTGGCGGCGGGCGGTGCGGCGCTGACCGCGACCGGACTGGTCATCGCGCTCAGGGCACGCAGGCCGAACCGGTAGTCGGGATAGCGCGGCGCCCAGCCGAGCAGCCGCTTCGCCTTGCCGTTGGCGACGCGGCGATTCTCCGCATAGAACCCCCGCGCTATCGGCGACAGGCTGTCGAGCGACACCAAGGGCGGCGGCGGCAGGCCGAGCAACGCCGCGGCATAAGCGACGACGTCATCCTGCGCGCACGGCCGATCGTCGGCGAGGTTGTAGGCTCCCGCCGGCGCGCCTCGCGCCGCGATCACGCCCGCGACGATGTCGTCGACGTGCACGCGGCTGAACACCTGATCGGCCAAGCCCACGCGATGCGCGCGGCCGTCGTGCACCCGCTCCAGCGGCGATCGGCCGGGGCCGTATATGCCGGGCAAGCGGAACACCCGCGCGCCGCGCGCCAGCCACGCCGCATCCGCCTGCGCCCGCGCCGAGCGTCGCCCGCCGCCGGTCGGCGCGCTTTCGTCCACCCATGCGCCGCCCGCATCGCCATAGACGCCGGTGGACGACAGATAGCCGAGCCAGCGCCCGCCCAGCGCGTCGCCATAGCGCGCCAGCACCGGGTCCGCGTCCCCCTCCGGCGGTACGGAGGAAAGCACATGGCTCGTTCCCGCCAGCGCCACGCGCACCGCCGCCTCGTCGTCGAAGCGCAGCGTCCCGTCGCGCCCGTCGCGCGTCGTCCCGATCACCGCCCCCGGCCACGCCCCGGCGATACGCGACGCGGTATAGCCGAGGCCGAAGATCAGCAGCATGTCACTTGGCGATCACGCCCTTGTACGTCGTGCCGAAATAATCGCCCTTGTTCCACATTGGCCGCACGCCTGCGTCGGCGATCTCGCGCGCGATCGCGTAATTGGTCGCGACGAAGCGCACGCCCTGATCCCACAGGATCGGCTGAGTCAGGTCGTCGCCCGGCCGGTGATAGCGGTGCGACAGGAAATCCTCGAACTTGGCGCGGCCTTCGCCCTTCATGCCCGGCCACAGGAAGACGCTGGGGATGCCCTTCTTGACGAAGTTGAAATGGTCGGAGCGGACGAAGAAGCCCTGTTCGGGCATCGGATCGGGCGACAGGTCGACGCCCGCCGCATTGACCGCGGTCTTGACGATCGGGCCCAATGTCGATCGGTCCGCGCCGAACACGATCATGTCCTCGAACTTGTAGAGCAGCACGGGCATGTCGAGATTGACGTCGGCGACGATGTCTTTCAGCGGCACGGTCGGGTGGTTGGCGAAAAAGTCCGATCCGACCAGCCCCTTCTCCTCGCCGGTCACCGCCAGGAACATGACGGTGCGCCTGGGCGGCTTGCCGCTCGCGGTGAAGGTCTTCGCTTCCTCGATCAGGCTGGCGATGCCGATCGCATTGTCGAGCGCGCCGTTGTTGATCCGGTCCGCGCCCGCGGGCTGGCCCGGCCGCTCCGCGCTGACGCCGATATGGTCGAGGTGCGCGGACAGGATCACCACCTCCTTGCCCAACACCGGGTCCGCGCCGGGGATGATGCCGATGACGTTGCTGCTCGCCGCCGGGGTGAAGGCGGTCGACGTGCTCGCGGTCAGCGTGCCGGCGAGCGCGACGGGTGCGTAGCGCGGATTGTCGCCCGCCGCCTGCGCCGCGATCGTCGCCCAGGGCGTCTTCGCGCCCGCGAACAGCTTCGCTGCGCCCGCCTGGCTTATCGTGCCCAGATAGGGCGTCGTCGCCGCCGCGCTCGTCCCCGTGCCGTCCGGATTGGCCCAGGTCATCCGCGGCGCATCATAATATTGCGTCATCGCCGAAAATGGCCGCGCCCGCGGCCCGGCGCGCGGGCTGTCGAGCGTGACGATGCCGATCGCGCCATGCTGCTCGGCGATCCATGCCTTGGTCGCGGGGCTGCCGAAATAGGCGCGCTCCTCGCCGCCGAACGTGTCCGGCGCGCCGGCGAAGATCGCGACGATCTTGCCGCGCACGTCGACGCCTTTGTAATCGTCGACCTTGTATTGCGGCGCGACGATGCCGCGGCCGACGAAGACGACGGGCGCGGAGACGTTGGTTTCCTTGGCGGCCGGATTGGCGCTCGGCACGAAATCCTCGCCGAAGATGAGCGGCTGCGGCTGGCCGCGCTTCGCGGTCCACACCATGTCGCCCTTGCCGGCCGCCTTGTACGTGACGAGCGGCACCTTCTGCAGATAGCCGCCGTCATCGCCCGCCGGGCGCAGCCCCGCGGCATAGAATTGCGCGGCGACATATTGCGCGGCGATGTCGAATTCCGGGCTGCCCGCCTCGCGTCCCTTCATCGCGTCCGACGCCAGGAACAGCACGTGCGCCTTCATCGCCGCCTGGTCGGCGGGCAGCGGCGCGTTGATCGCGGCGAGGTCCAGCTTCGCGGTCGGCGATGTTGCGGCCGGGGCGGGCGCCGTCTGGGCAAAAGCAGAGGTCGACAGCGCGAGCAGCGCCAACGCGCCAAACGTACGGAACATGCGGCAAATCTCCCCGTCGGTCCGGTGGCCGGACCCTTATCTGTGCGGTTCGGGTAGCACAGCATGGACGCGGCGCAAGCCTCCGTCACCGCCGGGGCGAGCCGGGGGTGACGCGCGCACGACACGCGTTCGTCCCACCGGGCAAACGCCGCATGGAACTCCCGCGCCGCCCGCGTATACGTACATCCATGCTCGACGTTCAGACCGCGCCCGCCCAGCCGTCCGTTATCCATCGCGGCGACTATCGTCGCCCCGCCTGGCTGGTGCCCGACATCCATCTGGACTTCGACCTCGATCCCGCCGCGACGATCGTGCGCGCGCGCCTGTCCGTGACGCGCAGCGGCGCGCATGACGAGCCGCTGCGTCTCGACGGCGCGGGGCAGCAGGTGCGTGGCGTCCGCGTCGACGGCCAGACGGTCAACGACTGGCAGGTGGCGGGCGATCAGCTCGTCGTCCCGCTCGCCGGCGACGCGCACGTCGTCGAGACCGAGGTGGCGATCGTCCCCGAAAGCAACACGCAGCTGATGGGCCTCTACGCGTCCAGCGGCATCCTGTGCACGCAATGCGAGGCGGAAGGGTTCCGCCGCATCACCTATTTCCCGGACCGGCCCGACGTACTCAGCCGCTACAGCGTGCGGATGACCGCGGACAAGGCGCGCTTTCCCGTCCTGCTCGCGAACGGCGATCCGGTCGCGGCGGGCGACCTCGACGACGGGCGCCACTGGGCGGAATGGAACGATCCCTTCCCCAAACCCTGCTACCTCTTCGCGCTCGTCGCGGGCGATCTCGCGGTCAATCGCGGCACGTTCGTCACCGCCTCGGGGCGCGAGGTGCAATTGGGCATCTGGGTGCGCGCGGCGGATATCGCGAAGACCGACCATGCGCTCGACGCGCTCAAGACGTCGATGGCGTGGGACGAGCGCGTCTACGGCCGCGAATATGATCTCGACGTGTTCAACATCGTCGCGGTCGACGATTTCAACTTCGGCGCGATGGAGAACAAGGGGCTGAACATCTTCAACAGCCGCTACATCCTCGCCGATCCCGACACCGCGACCGATTACGATTACGACGCGATCGCGGCGGTCGTCGCGCACGAATATTTCCACAATTGGTCGGGCAACCGCATCACCTGCCGCGACTGGTTCCAGCTTTCGCTCAAGGAAGGCTTCACCGTCTATCGCGACCAGGGTTTCTCCGCCGATCAGGGATCGGCGGCGGTCAAGCGGATCGAGGACGTGCGCGGCCTGCGCGCCAGCCAGTTTCCGGAGGATTCAGGGCCTCTCGCCCACCCCGTCCGTCCGGAAAGCTATCTCGAGATCAGCAATTTCTACACGGCGACCATCTACAACAAGGGCGCGGAGCTCATCCGGATGATGGCGACCATCCTGGGGCCCGTAAAGTTCCGCGCCGCCACCGACCTCTACTTCAAGCGGTTCGACGGCACCGCGGCGACGTGCGAGGATTTCGTCGCCTGCATGGAAGAGGCGGGCGACGTCGACCTCGCGCAATTCCGCTTATGGTACAGCCAGGCGGGCACGCCGCGCGTCTCCGCCAGCCTGTCGCACACCGCGGGCAGCGGCCGCGCGACCTTGCGCCTCGCGCAGCAGGTGCCCGCGACGCCCGGCCAGCCCGACAAGGCGCCGATGGTGCTGCCGCTCAAGGTGCGGCTGTTCGGGCTGGAGACCGGGCGTCCGCTCGGCGACGAACAGCTCGTGCTGCTCAAGGACCCGGCCGAGACGATCGTGTTCGAGGCGGTGACCGAACGGCCGGTGCTGTCGATCAATCGCGGCTTTTCCGCGCCCGTCGTGATCGAAAGCGATCGCAGCCCCGCCGAACTCGCCTTCCTGTCGGCGCACGACGACGATCCCTTCGCGCGCTACGAGGCGATGCAGCAGCTGATGCTCGACACGCTCGTCGCCGGTGCGATCGACGGCGGCCGTGCGGATCACGAAGCGGTCGTCACCGCGGTCGCGAATACGCTCGAAAACCCCGATCTCGACCCCGCCTTCGTCGCGGAGGCGGTGCTGCTGCCGTCGGAAAGCTTCGTCGGCGATCAATTGTCGATGGTCGATCCCGATGCCATCTTCCACGCGCGCGAGGCGCTGCGCCGCGATCTAGGCCGCCGGCTCGCCGACCGCTGGCGTGTCGCTTACGCGCAGGCGCCCCAGGGGCCGTACGTTTACACGCCGGAAGCGAAGGGGCGGCGCCGCCTGCGCAACGTCGCGCTCGGCTATATCGCGGCGGGCGGCGCGGCGGATGCCGATGCGCTCGCCTTCCGCCAGTTCGAGGCGGCGGACAATATGACCGACCGGCAGGGCGCGCTCACCGTGCTCGCCAGCGGTCATTCCGGCGCGCGCGAGGCGGCGCTCGACATCTTCTACAACCGCTATGCGGGCAATCCGCTCGTCATCGACAAATGGTTCCAGACGCAGGCGCTGTCGTCGCGCGACGATACCGCCGCGCTCGTCGCGGACCTCGCGCGCCATCCCGACTTCACGCTGGCGAACCCCAATCGTGCGCGCGCCTTGCTCGGCGCGTTCGGCGTCAACCAGCGCGCGTTCAACGCACCCGATGGTTCGGGCTATCGCTTCCTCGCCGATCAGCTGATCGCGCTCGACAAGCTCAATCCGCAGACCGCGGCGAAGCTGCTCCCCCCGCTCGGCCGCTGGCGCCGTTTTGACGCGCACCGCGCGGAGCGGATGCGCGCCGAACTCGAACGCATCGTCGCGACGCCCGGCCTGTCGAAGGACCTGTTCGAACAAGCGTCTAAAAGCCTGGGCTGAAGGAATCGAAAAGCCCCTCCCCTTTAGGGGAGGGGTTGGGGTGGGGCACGCTGCATGGGGAAGCAGTTCGGGACATCTCCCGCAAGCGGCACGGGAGACGAGGTCGCTGTCCTACAGCCCCGCATTGTGCTATACGAACCATATCGGTTCAGGCTGATCGCCGCTCTTTCTCAACCTGAGTAACAAAAGAACCAAAACGCGCACGAACATGTCACGTTCAGGTGTCAACTTTGTCAAGACTCGCGTGGGCGCATCCCGTGCTGTGCCCCGTCGATCGCGAACAGCCGAAGCGGCGATCCCTTGGGCAGAGGCAGCGGGGTCAGCCAGTCGGGCACCCATCCTCGCGCCATATGGTCGTAGAACCCGCCCGGATTGCGCGCGCGATAGTTGGTCGATTCCGCCATGTTCGGGCAGAGCAGCAGCAGCGTTGCGCCGTGCCGCTTCATGATCGCATGCGCCTGTTGCTCGGTCCCGCCGAACGCATGCTGCACGTCGAGGATCGCGTCGCCGTTGCGGTGATACGGCCCCGCGATCGCGCTGTGGTGCGTCAGCGTGATCAGCCGCGGCCCCAGGTCGACGAAGGTGAAGATCGTCTGCGCCGGATAGGCGTCGAGCGGCTTCAGCACGGTATAGCGGATGCAGTTGCCCGTCGCGCCGTTGACCCGCTTCTGATAGGCGTTGGGCCGGTCGGGCGGCGTATAGGCCAGCTTTTTGCCGAACAGGTTCATGTCGAACGGCTTGAAGACCAGCGGCGCGGCGACGCCGGAGATGACGAGGAACGCCACTGCACTGCCCGCGACGCGCACCGCGATGTTGCGATGGTCGAGCAGCCGCGGCAGCACGATCCACGCCAGCAGTACCGCGCCCGGCACGCCGAGCAGCTGTGCCGCCGGACCCGCACGCACCTGCCACAGCAGCATCAGCCCGGCGAAGGTGACGAACAGCGCCACCGCGACCCAGCCGACCAGCATCGGGCTGCGCCGCGCGCGCCACGCGCCGACGATGACGCCGACGATGCCGATCGCCGGCAGCGCCGCGATCGGCACGCCGAGGCGCAACGGGTGTTTGTAGATCGGCTTCGCCTCGCGGACGTTGTCCAGCCAGTTCTTCTGCAATTCGGGCGACACGCCTTCCGGCCGGCCGAGGCATTGCGGGAAGAAATGGACGAAGCCCGCCGCGATCACCGCGCCCGCGACGACGGCGAGGCCCAGGCGCACGTTGCGGCTTTCGGGATTGGCCCAGGCCATCGCGAAGAGGAGCGCGCCCGCCGCGACCATCACCGACAGCCACACCGGCGTCAGCGCGTCGCAGCGCATCGCGGCATTGGCATAGGAGGCGAAGGCGGCATAGCCGATTGCGCTGCCGCCGCCGAGGCTGAGTGCATAGGGCGCCAGCCGGGCCGCCTCGCGCCGGTCCCAAACCCACGCCAGCGCCAGGATCGCGCCCGCCATCGCGCAATAGGGCAGCATCTCCAGCCCTATCGACAGGCTGACCGCGCTGGCGAGGCCGACCATGATGCCGCCGCGCACCGGCCTGCGGTCGCACAGCCCCGCGACGGTCAGGCTCAGCATCGCGAGCTGCCAGCCGTGGTGGTCGATCCGTTCGGGCAGGAACATCAGCATCGTCGCCGACGTCATCAGCAGGAAGACGATGGCGAGCGGCCAGGCGAGCGGGTGGATCAGCCGGCGCACCGTCGCGCCGAGGCCGATCATCGTGATCGACAGGGGCAGCAGCGGCGCGATCCCGCACGCCAGCCGCTCGGCCCAGTAATTGCTGGTGAACAGGCGGAAGAACAGGATCAGCCCGGCGATCGGCAGGTCGACGATGCGGCTCCAGTGGATGTCGAACCCCTGCGGCGGGTTGAGCCGATACTGGCGCAGGTCGTACCAGCCCTGGCCCCCCAACCAGGCGCGCACCTGCATCAGGCGCATGTTGTCGTCGGTGTCGCCCAGCGACAGCCAGCGCACCATGTTCCAGTCGTGCCAGACGTACCAGGCGGTCACCGCGAGCCACGCGACGAGCGTCAGCGCGATCCAGTTGCGGTCCAGCTCGGCGTCCAGCCGGCCGCGCGGGGAAGTGTTCAAGCGAGGGCCCTTCGAATTGCCGTTCCGTTCCCGGTCCATGTCCTTTAGGGCGCGTGCCATGGCGAGGGAAGCGTTCGCGAAACTGGAAGAGATGCGGCGCAGCGGGCTGCTGGCGCAGATCGTGCGCTTCGGCATCGCCGGCGGCGTCTCGACGATCATCTATTCGGCCGTCTACCTGCCGCTCACCGCCTGGGTGCTGCCGCGCGACCATGCCGTCTACGCCGTGCCGCCCAGCTTCCTCGTCGCGGTGATCTGCGGCTTCTTCCTGCACAGCCGCTGGAGCTTCAAGGGGCACGGCACGCGCCAACCCGGCATGACGCAGCAGCTGAAGTTCGTCGGCGTGCAGGCGAGCGGCATGGCGCTGAACGCGCTCGTCACCTGGATCGGCACCGCCGGTTTCGGCCTTGCCCCCTGGGTGCCGCTCGTCCCCGCCATCCTTCTTGCGACGATGGTCACCTTCGTCCTCAACCGCTATCTGGTCTTCGCATAATGGATCGCATCGTCTACGACCGCATGGCCGCGCATGATTCCACCCATTGGTGGTATCGCGCGCGCCGCGACATCCTCAGCGACTATCTGAAGCGCTATGGCAACGTCCCCACGGGCGCGCGCATCCTCGAAATCGGCTGCGGCACCGGCCACAATCTGCCGATGCTCGCCGCATTCGGTGCGGTCGATGCGATCGAGATCGATCCGGCGGCGCGTGCGATCGCGAGTGAGCGGCTCGGCAAGCCGGTCGGCGCGGCGCCGCTGCCTGAACTGCCCGGCGTCGCGCGCGGCGCCTACGACCTCGTCGCGGTGCTCGACGTCGTCGAGCATATCGAGGACGACGTCGCCGCGCTCGCCGCGATGAAGGCGCTGCTGAAGCCCGGCGGCAAGATCCTGATCGCGGTTCCGGCGCACCAGTGGATGTGGAGCGCGCACGACGTCGTCAACCATCACCATCGTCGCTATTCGAAGGCGACGCTGGCAAAGGCGATCGCCGCGGCGGGACTCGCGCCGCGCAAGCTCACCTATTTCAATTCTCTGCTCTTCCCGCTCGCCGCGGCGGCGCGGATCGCAGGGCGGCTGACGGGGCGCGACGACAGCGACGATTCGCCGCCCGCCAAGCCGCTCAACGCCTTGTTCGAGACGATCTTCCGCCTCGAACGCCACGCGGTCGGCCGCGTGCCGCTGACGCCGGGGGTATCGATCGTGACGCTGGCGGAACCGCGCTGATCCGCTAATCCGTGGGGGTTACTCTGCCGCGCGCTGCTCTAGGGGCGCGTCGAATTCCGGCGACGGCTCTGCGGCGTTGAAGCCGAGGCTGGAATGGCCCTTCACCGGGCCGGCGATGTCCGCGACCAGATACAGCGGCCGTCGCTTCGATTCGATGTACAGCCGGCCCAGATACTCCCCGATCATGCCCAGCACGAACATCTGCACCGCCGACAGGACGGTGACGACGAGCATCGTCGAGGTCCAGCCCTGCACCGGCGACCCTTCGAAGAAGCCCCACAGGATGTAGATGAGCAGCAGCAGCGACGCGCCGGCGAGGATCACCGAGGCGTGGCTGGCGAAGCGCAGCGGCGCGGTCGAAAAGCCGGTGACCGCATCGAACGCGAGCCGCATCATCTTGCCGAGCGGATAATTGGTCTCGCCCGCATGGCGCTCGGCGCGGTCGTAGGGGAAGGGGACCTGGCGGAAGCCGACCCAGGCGACCATGCCGCGGATGAAACGCGCCTGTTCGGGCAGCGACAGCAACGCATCGAGCGCGCGCCGGCTCATCAGGCGGAAATCGCCCGTGTCGAGCGGGATCGGCGTGTCGGTGACGCGATCGAGCACGCGGTAAAAGGCGGCGGCGGTCGCCTTCTTGAAGATCGTCTCGCCCTCGCGCTTGCGCCGGACGGCGTAGACGACATCAGCCTCTTGCTGCGCCATCGTCGCGCGCATGTCGGCGAGCAGTTCGGGCGGGTCCTGCAGATCGGCGTCGATGATCAGGATCTGCGCGCCGCAGCACAGGTCGAGCCCCGCGGTCAGCGCGAGCTGGTGGCCGTGGTTGCGCGACAGGTTGATCGCGACGAGCCGCGGGTCGGCGGCGGCCAGGCGCTGCATCACCGGCCAGCTGTCGTCGCGGCTGCCGTCGTTGATCAGCACGATCTCGTAATCATCCCCCACCGCCGCGCGCGCGGCCGCGGACACGCGCGCGTGCAGCAGCTCAAGGCAGGCGGCTTCGTTGTAACACGGAACGACGACGGACAGGGCGGGACGATGCATGATGCGCCGCCTTGTAGCGGCTCGCGGCGGCGGCGTCATCATCACCCGTCCCGGTGCAGCCGACGCCCTGAGCCGCGGCCTTCGCGACCGACATGGCAAGGCGCCGCTCGGAAAGCCAGGCCGCCGGCAGTGTTGCGCAAATGCGGCACATGAAAATTCTGTTACTTTTTTGTCATCTCGCGGTGCGGAATTCCGATGCCGGCGTCGTGAATACGGTGTGGATCGCGATAGACGGGCAATTCCGGACGGCCATCGGCGATGCAAGGGGGGATTCAATGCAGGCAGTTTTCGATCGTCGCGTCGCACGGCCGCGCCTCAGCGCGGCGCTGAAGGCCTTGGCACTGCTCGGCGCGGGCGTCGCCGCCGTCAGTGTATCGGCGCCTGCCGTGGCGCAGGATTATAACCAGGTTCAGGCGACCGGCCGCGTCCAGGGAACGAACGGCCAGCCGATCGCCGGCGCGACGGTGACGGTCACCTCGAACGACCAGGGTTTCGTGCGCACGGTCACGACCGGATCTGACGGCACGTTCCGTGTACAGGCGCTGCCCCAGGGCAATTACACGTTCAACGTCGCCGCCGACGGATTCGATACGTTTACCGATCCGAACGTCTCGCTGACGCAAGGCAACTCGGCCAACCAGTTCACGCTGTCGCCGACCGGCGGCGCCGATGCCGGCGATATCGTCGTGCGCGCCGGCCGCGTCCGCGTCGTCGACTTCGATCGCACGACAACAGGTGCGGTCATCAACGTCAGCGACCTTGCGACCCGCGTGCCCGTCGCGCGCGACCTCACCTCGGTCGTCCTGCTCGCGCCCGGCACCACCGGCGGCGATACCGCGTTCGGCAACCTGCCGTCGGTCAACGGCGCGTCGGTGTCCGAAAACGCCTATTACATCAACGGCCTGAACGTTACCCAATTCCGCAATGGCCTTGGCGCGGCGGCGATCCCGTTCGAATTCTATCAGACCGTCGAAACCAAGACCGGCGGCATTTCCGCAGAGTTCGGCCGCATCACGGGCGGCTTCGTCAACGCGACGACCAAGTCGGGCTCGAACGAATTCCACGGCGGCATCACCTTCAACTGGGAGCCGAACGGCCTCCGTTCGAAGTCGCCCAACACCTACGCGTCCGACAACGACGCGGCGTTCAACGAGCGCAAGGAATTCATCGCCCAGCTGTCGGGTCCGATCATCAAGGACCATTTGTTCTTCTACGGCATCTACAATGCCCGCGACGTCCAGTCGAACTTCGGCAGCACCGCGACGATCAGCGCGACCGGCACGGGCGTCAACGGCTGCGTCACCAATCCGGGCTATTGCGCCGACTTCGGCAACCTGTCGGCGGCGAACTTGAAGATCGCCGGCACGTCGTACAACTTCGACCGGAACACGACGCCGTTCTATGCGGGCAAGATCGATGCGGTCATCGTCGATGGCCAGCGGATCGAGGCGACCTACTTCCGCACTGCGGGCGAGACGGTGCGGCAGATCTTCGGTACCTCGGGACTGACCGACGGCTTCACGCGCACCTTCGCCAACGGCGGCCGCTACAATCTCAACACCAACCAGATCGGGCGGTACGCGACGACCACCCGCTTCCGCTCGGGCGGCGAGAATTACGTGTTCCGCTACACCGGCACCTTCACCAACTGGCTGACGCTGTCGGGCGCCTACGGCGTCAACAAGAATACGGATACCACCGAATCGGCGTTCCCAAACCTGCCGTCGATCGTCGACCAGCGTAACGGCGGCAATTCGCAGATCGGCAACGTCACAGCGAACAACTCGGTCAACTTCGACAAGCGCACCTTCTATCGCGCCGACGTCGATCTGAACTTCAACTTCGTCGGGTCGCACCACATCCGCGGCGGTTACGATCGCGAGGAGCTGAACCTCAACCAGCAAACGCTGTCGAACGGCCCGGGCCAGGTGACGCTGCTCACCTCGACCGGTCTCAACCAGACGGGTCTTCCCGCCGGCACGTCCTATGTGAAGGTCCGCCGCTTCCGCACCGGGGGCGAGTTCAACTCGATCAACCAGGCATTTTATGTCCAGGACAGCTGGTCGCTGTTCTCTAACCGCCTGCTGCTCAACCTGGGCGTGCGCAACGACTCGTTCAATTCGAAGAACGGCAGCAACGTCACGTTCTTCCGACAGAAGAACCTGTGGTCGCCGCGTCTCGGGTTCAGCCTCGACCCGCAGGGCGAAGGCCGCTCGCGCGTCTACGGCTCGTTCAGCCGCTACTATCTGCCGGTCGCGGTCAACACCAACGTGCGTCTTGCCGGCGTGCAGCAGGACTATGACGCCTTCTATCAGTTCAGTGGGTTGAACTCAGACAACACGCCGATCCTGACCACGCCGCTGACCACGGTCCCCGGCAACGTCGCCTGCCCGGGCGGCACGCCGGCGGGAACCTCGTGCCTGATCCGCCAGCCGGGCGATGCGGCGCAGCCGACCGGATCGACGGTCAGCTCGAACCTCAAGGCGCAGTCGACGGAGGAATATATCCTCGGCGGCGAGCAGCGGATCGGCAGCCGGATCAAGATCGGCGCCTATTTCACGCTCACCAAGCTGCGCAACTCGCTGGAGGACGCGGAGCTCGACCAGGCGATCGTTCCGTATTGCGTGTCGCAGGGCAAGGCGCTGGCCGCGTGCCAGGCGACCTTCTCCGGCTCGACGCAGGGCGCGCTCATCAATCCGGGCAGCGATGTCGTCGTCGATCTGGCCAAGCCGCTACCGGGCGAGACGGCGGTGCGCCGTCAGGTTCTGCTGTCGGCCGCGGCGCTCAATTATCCACGCGCGGAACGCCATTATCGCGCGATGAGCTTCACCTTCGATCGCGAGTTCGACGGCAAGTGGGATTTCCACCTCAACTACACCTATTCGAAGCTCTACGGTAACATCGAGGGCGGCGTCCGTTCGGACAACGGGCAGACCGATTCCGGCCTGACCACCGCGTTCGACTTCCCGGCGCTCGTCACCGGCACCTACGGCTATCTGCCCAACGATCGCCGCCATGCGCTGAAGGCGTTCGGCAGCTATCGCATCGCCGACTGGCTGACGCTGGGCGCCAACGGGTCGATGACGTCGCCGCGCCACTTCGGCTGCTTCGGCACCGCGCCGGCATCCGCCGACTTCAACGCGACGCAGGTGTCGGGCATCGCCGGGCCGTTGTACAACCCCGGCGCCGCCGCCTATTGCAACGTCTCCAACGGGCAGATCGTCACCAACCCGGTCGGGTTCCAGGTGATCAACGATCCGTTCAACCAGCCCGGCGGCGTCAAGCCGAGCACGTTGCAGGTCGTTCGCCGCGGCACGGCGTTCCAGTCGGATTGGGTGTACCTGCTCAACCTCGACGCGACGGTGCAGATTCCGACCGACGCCTTCAACGGCTTCGTCCGCTTCTCGGTGTTCAACGTCTTCAACTGGCAGGCGAAGTCCGACTTCAACGAGATCGGCACGCTGACCGGCGGCGTCCCGAGCGCGACCTACCGCCTGCCGCAGGTCTACCAGACGCCGCGCTACGTGCGCGTGCAGCTGGGCGTGTCGTTCTAAGCGACCGTTGACATCGTTTCCCTCGCGGGCCGGGTGCGATGCACCCGGCCCTTTTTTGTGGGCGGTAGAAATCGCACAGCACAGCGGCACCGTTCGACGCAATAGCGCGTCGCGCTTTGCTGCCGTGGCGAAAGGCGCGTGTGGCTAGACCCGCTCCACCGCATTCACCGCGTCGGCGGCGCGCAGGGCGGCGATCAGGCGCATCAGCTGGTGGACGTCGTGGACCTCGACGTCGATCACATTGGTGTGGAAGACGGTGTCGCGCGTGTCGAGGCGCAGCGCGATGATGTTCGCCTTGTGCGCGCCGATGATCGTCGAGACGATGCCGAGCGCGCCGGGTTCGTTCCTGACCTGCACGCTGATCCGCGCGACGGCGCCGTCGGACTGATCGCCCCAGTCGACGTCGACCCAGTCGGTTTCGTCCGCGCCGCGTTCGGCAAGCTCGGCGAGCACCGGGCAATCGATCGCATGCACCTCGATCCCCGCATCGGGCCGGCGCAGGCCGACGATGCGGTCGCCGGGCACGGGGTGGCAGCATTCGGCAAGGTCGAAGGCGACGCCCGGCGTCAGTCCCTTGATCGAGATGGCGGTGGACTGCGGCGCAAGGCGGCCGGCGTCGGTGCCCGCGGAACCGGGCATCAGCGCCTCCATCACCTGCACGTCCGACACGTGGCGGCGGGCGATCGCCATCATCAGCGCGGGTTCGTCCGGCAGTTTCAGCCGCTGCACCGCATGATCGAGCGCACCGGGCGCCAACGTGGCGGGCAGACGGCGCACGATGTCGTCGTAGAGCGTGCGGCCGAGCGCGATCTGCTCGGCACGCTCGGTATGACGCAGGTGGCGGCGGATCGCCGCCGACGCCTTGCCCGTGATCGCGAAGTTGAGCCAGCCGGGCTGCGGCACCTGGCCCTTGGACCGCAGCACCTGCACCTGGTCGCCATTCTCGATGACGGTCGATAGCGGCACGACGCGGCCGTTGATCTTCGCACCGACCGCCTGGTCGCCGAGGTCGGTATGGACGGCATAGGCGAAGTCGATCGGCGTCGCGCCCTTGGGCAGCTGGATCAGCTCGCCCTTGGGCGTGAAGGCGAAGATGCGATCCTGGTACATCGCCATGCGCGTGTGTTCGAGCAGCTCTTCCGGGCTGCCCGCGGTGTCGAGGATTTCGACCAGGTCGGCGATCCAGCTGTGCTGGCTGTCGGCGCGGACCTTCTTCTCCTTGTAGGCCCAATGCGCGGCGAGGCCGAATTCGGCCTCCGCATGCATTTCGGGCGTCCTGATCTGGATTTCGATGCGCGCATTGTCGGCGTGGATGACGCTGGTGTGCAGCGAGCGATAGCCGTTGCGCTTGGGCGTCGAGATGTAATCCTTGAACCGCCCGGGCACCATCGGCCAGCGGCGGTGGATGATGCCGAGCGCGCGGTAGCAATCCTCGATCGTCGGCACGATCACGCGGAACGCCATGATATCCGACAGCTGTTCGAAGCTGATGTGGCGCTCGCTCATCTTGCGCCAGATCGAATAGGGATGCTTCTCGCGCCCCGTCACCTCCGCCTCTACCCCGGCGCGCGCGAGCAGCAGTTTCAGGCCCGAGCCGATCTTGGCGATCCGGTCGCCGCCGCCCAGCTTCAGCTGCTCCAGCCGCTTGCTGATCGACTGATACGCCTCTGGTTCGAGCTGTTCGAAGGCGAGCGTCTGCATCTCCTTCATGAATTCGTACATGCCCACCCGCTCGGCGAGGGGGGCGTAGATGTCCATCGTCTCCTTCGCGATCCGCCGCCGTTTCTCGGGCTTGGGGATGTGGTGGAGCGTGCGCATGTTGTGCAGGCGATCGGCGAGCTTCACCAACAGCACGCGGATGTCGTCGGACATGGCGAGCAGGAATTTGCGCAGGTTTTCCGCCGCGCGTTCGTTCTCGGTCTGCGCCTCGATCTTGGAAAGCTTGGTGACGCCGTCGACGAGGCGGGCGACGTTGGTGCCGAACACGCGCTCGATCTCGTCCGAGGTCGCGACCGTATCCTCGACCGTGTCGTGCAGGATCGCCGTCGCGATCGTCTCGTCGTCGAGGCGCAGGTCGGTCAGGATGCCGGCCACCTCGATCGGATGGCTGAAATACGGGTCGCCCGACGCGCGCTTCTGGCTGCCGTGCGCGCGCATCGAGAAAACGTAGGCGCGGTTGAGCAGCGCCTCATCGGCATCGGGGTCGTATTCGAGCACCCGGTCGACCAGTTCATATTGCCGCAGCACGGCACCATTCATGGGGCGTTGCAGCATGATTTGGCAATGGTTTGTTGCCGATCAACATGATCGTTTTTGCCGCATTCATGCGTTTGGTCTAATCTGGAGGGCCAGCCCATGCCCGAGGTGACGATGGAAAAACTGCGCGAAACGCTCAAGGCATGCAGCCTGCCCGCCGCTCTGGAAGCGATGGGCGAGCGTTGGGCGTTCCTGATCCTGCGCGCATCGTTCAACGGTCTGCATCATTTTGAGGAGTTTCAGTCGGAACTGGGCATCGCGCGCAACATCCTCGCCAACCGACTGGGCCGGCTGGTCGAACATGGCATCCTGCAGCGCGAGGCGATGGCCGACGACCGGCGCAAGGTGCGCTATTCGCTGACCGAAAAGGGATTCGCGCTGCTGCCGACGATGGTCGCGCTTCGCCAGTGGGGCGAACGATGGGAAACGTGCCAGCCCGCCTTTCCGGTGCTGGTCGATACGCGCGACAAGCGGCCGATCGCGCCAATGGCGGTGCGCGCGCACGATGGCCGCGTGCTGGGCAAGGGCGAGATGATCTGGGCGCGGCCGGAAGAGGTCGGGGACTGACGCACCAGCCGCGCGTCGGTCACATCAACAGCTTGACGCCGACGATCGCGAGCACGGTCGCCAGGATCGGGCGCAGCACGCCCTCGCGCATCATGCCCGCCAGCAGGCTGCCGATGACGATGCCGGGGATCGACCCGACGAGGAGCGAGCCGAGCAGCGCGAGATCGACCGAGCCGAGCAGCCAATGTCCCGCCCCCGCAAGCAGGGTGAGCGGCACGGCATGCGCGATGTCCGCGCCGACGAGACTTTTCAGCGGCCGCCGTGGGTAGAGGACGAGCAGCGCGGTCATGCCGAGCGCGCCGGCACCGACCGAGGTCAGCGAGACGAGTACGCCCAGGATCGCGCCGAGCGCGACCGTGAGCAGCGCGGGTTCGCGTCCTTCCGTCTCGCCGAGCCGCGGGGTCAGTGCGGCGACGATGCGGTGCCGCAGCAGCGTCGCGATGGCGGAGGCGACGAGGACGATGCCGAGCAGGCTGGCGAGCAGATGCTGCGTCGCGGCGGAATGCTCCTGCGCCTGGCCGAGCAGCAGCAACGTCACGATCGTGGCGGGCACGCTGCCCGTCGCCAGCCGCCGCACGATCCGCCAGTCGAGCGTGCCGCGCCAGCCGTGCACGGTGGTGCCGACCGTCTTGGTCGCGGCGGCGTAAAGCAGGTCGGTGCCGACCGCGGTCGCAGGGTGAAAGCCGAAGGCGAGCACCAGGATCGGTGTCATCAACGATCCGCCGCCGACCCCGGTCAGCCCGACGAGCACGCCGACGAGGACGCCGGCCAGCGAATAGAGCGGTTCGATGGTCATGCTGGAGATCTCAACACGCGATGCGATCGGCCGGCGGGTGCTCTTGCGACGACGGACGCTGCGACCCCACACAGCGTTGCGCTTCCCCGGCGGACGCCGGGGGCCAGCGGGAAAGGCGGCGGCAACGGTGCGTCGTCATCGGCCGTGAGCGTCCCCCACCTGGATCCTGGCCTCCGCCGGGGCGAGCGATGGGGGCGCGCGACCCGTGCCGGTTCCGACGCAGCGCGGAGCGAACCCCTCAACCCGCGTTCCGGCTCGGCGTATTGACGCCCATGCTGGTGAGGTAGCGTTTCACGTTGCGCGCCGCCTGGCGCAGCCGCTGTTCGTTTTCCACCAATGCGATGCGCACAAAGCCTTCCCCGTTTTCGCCGTACCCAACACCTGGCGCAACCGCGACATGCGCGCACGTCAGCAATTGTTTGGAGAACTCAAGGCTGCCTAGGTGCCGGAGCGCGGGCGGCAGCGGCGCCCAGGCGAACATCGACGCGCGCGGCGCGGGAATGTCCCAACCGGCGCGGCCGAAGCTTTCGACCAGCACGTCGCGGCGCTTGTGATACAGCTGGCGGTTCGCCTCGACGATGTCCTGCGGGCCGTTGAGCGCGGCGCAGGCCGCCGCCTGGATGGGCGTGAAGGCGCCATAGTCGAGATACGATTTCACCCGCGTCATCGCCGCGATCAGTTTTCGGTTGCCGACCGCGAAGCCGATCCGCCAGCCCGCCATCGAATAGGTCTTCGACAGGCTGGTGAATTCGATCGCGACGTCCTTCGCGCCTGGCACCTGCAGGATCGAGACGGTCGGCTTCCCGTCGTAATAAAGCTCCGAATAGGCGAGGTCGGAGATGATCCAGACCTGGTTCTCCTTCGCCCAGGCGACGAGCCGTTCGTAAAAGGCGAGGTCGACCGTCTCCGCGGTCGGATTGGACGGATAGTTGACGACGAGCATGCTGGGGCGCGGAATGGTGAATTCCATCGCACGCTGCAGGCTCTCGAAATAATGCTCGTCCGGCGTCGTCGGCACCGCGCGGATCGTTGCGCCGGCGATGATGAAACCGAAGGTGTGGATCGGATAAGACGGATTGGGCGCGAGGATGACGTCGCCCGGCGCGGTGATCGCGGTGGCGAGGCTGGCCAGCCCCTCCTTCGACCCCATCGTCACGACGACCTCCGTCTCCGGGTCGACGTCGACGCCGAAGCGACGGCCGTAGTAATTGGCCTGGGCGCGGCGCAGGCCGGGGATGCCCTTCGACTGCGAATAGCCGTGCGCGGACGGCTTCTGCGCGACCTCGACCAGCTTTTCGATGACGTGCGGCGGTGGCGGCAGGTCGGGATTGCCCATGCCAAGGTCGATGATATCCTCGCCACCGCTGCGCGCCGCCGCCCGCATCGCATTGACCTCGGCGATGATATAGGGCGGCAGGCGTTTGATGCGGTAGAAGTCGTCGGACATGGGGCACCGTGTGGTTTGCAGGTGCCTTTCGCTTTACCCCCGGCGCGCACGGGTGGCCACCCTCGGGCGATGGGAAACGTTCGCGCAAAGCCGCGAAGACGCAAAGATGTTGCGGGTGGGGGTGTGAGTGTGGACCGCCCCTGCGCCGTTTCCACGAGCCCACCACTACCGTTCGTGCTGAGCTTGTCGAAGCACGTGCGGCGAACGCGACGCCTGGGGCTTGTCCTTCGACAAGCTCAGGACGAACGGATTACGGGGTTGGATCGGCGTATGCGGCGTCAGCCGATCCGTCGCCTACCGCACCCCCGCCACCCAGGCATCGACCTGCTCCTCGAGCACGCCGAGCGGCAGGGCGCCGTTCGCCAGCACCACCTCGTGGAAATCGGGCAGCTGGAATTTCGCCCCCAAGGCGCTCTCCGCCTTGCGCCGCAGGCCCGCGATACGCAACTGGCCGACCATGTAGCTCGTCGCCTGCCCGGGATTGTTAATGTAGCGGTCGACCTCCTTCGTGACGTCGCGCTGCGACAGCGGAGCGTTCTCCGTAAAATAGGCGATCGCCTTGTCGCGGCTCCAGCGCTTGGCGTGCATCCCCGTGTCGAGGACGAGGCGGCAGGCGCGCCACACCTGCAGCGACAGCATGCCGAGTTCGGCATAGGGATCGGTATAGGCCCCCATCTCTTTAGCCAGCCGCTCCGAATAGAGGCCCCAGCCTTCGGTATAGGCGCCGTAATAGCCGAAGCGGCGGAACTTGGGCAAAGTCCCCAGTTCCTGCGCGCGCGCGATCTGGAAATGGTGGCCGGGCGCGCCCTCGTGGTGGGCGATGCCCTCCACCTGCGGCTTCTGCACCTGGGTCATGTCGGCGAGGTTGACGTAGAAGATGCCCGGCCGCGACCCGTCCGGGGCGGGCGGGTTGTAGAAGGCGACCGACGCCGTCTCCTGCCGCCACGGCTCGACGCTGCGCACCTCCAGCGCCGCTTTGGGCAGCCGGCGGAAGAAGCGCGGCGCGGCGGCCATCGTCTGCGCGATCGCGGCGCGCGCGTCCGCCAGATATTGCTGCCGGCCCGCGTCGGTATTGGGATATTTGAACTTGGGGTCGGTGCGCAGGTCCGTGAACAGCTGCTGCAACGTGCCGGTATAGCCGATGCGCGTCATCACGCCCTTCATCTCGGCATGGATCGCCGCGACCTGCGCAAGGCCGAGCTGGTGGATCTGCTCCGCGGTCAGGTCCGTCGTCGTGTAATAAGCGAGGCGCGCCTGATAATAAGCGTCGCCGCCGGGCAGGCTCCATGCGCCGTCATTGCCCTTCGCCTGCGGCTCGATCGCGTCGAGCGCGGCGAACAGGATGTCGAAGCCCTGGCGGAACGGCCCCGTCAGCGCGGCGGTCGCGTCGGCGATCAGCTGCGCCTTGGTCGCGGCCGGGGCGGAAAGCTTGCCAACTTTCGCCTTGAAGTCGGCGAGCAACGTGCTGTCGGCGCCGCTGTCGAACGGTGCGCCGGTGATGACCTTGCGCGCATCGCCGCGCGCGGGGGCGAACACCATCTTGGGCGGAACGATGCCCTTGGCGGCCTGCGCGCGGATCCGGTCGGCGACCTCCTGCATCACGCGGCGGCTGTCCCGCAGCCGGGCGACATAGGCCTTGGCGTCCGCGACGCTCTCGACGCGATGCTGGTTGATGAGGAAGACGGGGATGTCGCCCGCCGGGCTGCCGTTGGTCGACACGGGAAACGCATAGTCGCGATAGCGCGCCTGCCGGGCATCTGTGGCGACCTGCTCCTCGAACAGGCGATAGCTCAGCCGCCCCTGCGGCCCCAGCCGTTCGGGGCGGAAGCGGCGCTTCATCTCGGCAAGCTGGCTCTGTTCGAGCGCCAGGCTGCGCCGCGCGGCGGCATCGGTGTAATCGTCGAGCCTGTCGTAGTTGGTCTTGAGGCCGAGGCTCGTCTGCGTTTCCGGGCTGAGCGCGGTCTGCGCATCGAAGGCCGCGTCGAGAAAGGCGAGCAGCGCGGCATCGTCGGGGCCGGCCGTCGCCTCGGCCCATACCGGCGCAGGCACCAGCGCCGTCGCCGCGGCACCCGCCATCATCGCCATGTAGCCGCGCCTGTCGATCCGCATCATGTCCGCTCTCCCGCTGAAGTGTCGGCGAGCTAGGCCGGTTCGCAAGGCGGGGGCAAGTCCTGAAAATTCCTCCCCGCTTCCCCGCAAAAGCAGGGAAGGATTGGCGATGGCGGTTCCCCGTCCCCCCCGAACCCGCTATGTCTGCGGGCGGAGAGGTAGCCATGGCCGACGCAGAGCCGACGTTTTCGAAGACGCCCGATCTCGCCGAGCTGCAGCACTGGACCTGGGTGATGGGCCGTGCGCAGCAGATGATGATGGAGCAGGGGCTCGACTGGTTCGACGCTGCGCGCTTGCCCGACGTCGCCGACACGCCCGCCGCGGCGCAGGTGCGCGATTTCTGGCACGACAGCCTGATCCTTTGGCAACGCTTCCTCGACCCCGCCGCCGCGCCGCCCGCACCGCCCGCACCGCCCGCGTCGGAGGGCGATGCCCGCGACAAGCGCTTCAAGGACCCGGCGTGGCGCGAGGATCCCTATTTCGACTGGGTCCGGCGCAGCTACAATCTGATCGCCGACCACATGCTGCGCGGCGTCGACCGGCTGGACGGGCTGGAGGAGAAGCAGAAGGAGCAGCTGCGCTTTGCGGCGAAGGGTTTCGTCGATGCGATGAGCCCGTCGAACTTTCCCGCCACCAATCCGGAAGTCGTGCAAAAGACGATCGAAACCAAGGGGCAGAACCTGCTCGACGGATTGCAGCACATGCTCGCCGATCTGGGGCGCGGCCAGATGACGCACAGCCCGGCCGAAGCGTTCGAGGTCGGGCGGGACCTGGCGACGACGCCGGGCAAGGTGGTCAAGCGCACGCCGCTCTACGAACTGATCCAATATGCGCCGACCACCGAGAGCGTGCTGGCGACGCCGCTGGTCATCTTCCCGCCGTGGATCAACCGTTTTTACATCCTCGACCTGACGCCGGAAAAAAGCTTCATCCGCTGGGCAGTGGACCAGGGCATCACCGTGTTCATGGTGTCGTGGAAATCAGCGGACGCATCGATGAAGGACGTGATCTGGGACGATTACGTCGGGGCGCAGATCGACGCGATCGATACCGTGCGCGGCCTGCTGTCCGTGCCCGCGGTGCATACGGTCGGCTATTGCGTCGCGGGGACGACGCTGGCCGCGACGCTCGCGCTGCTGTCGGCGTGCGGGGCGGCGGACAAGGTCGCATCGGCGACCTTCCTGACCGCGCAGGTCGATTTCGCCGCGGCGGGCGACCTGACGCACTTCGTCGATGACGAGCAGCTTGCGCTGATCGGCGCGCTGTCGCCGCAGGGGTTCCTCGACGGGCGCTATCTCGCGGCGACGTTCAACCTGCTGCGCGGGCGCGACCTGATCTGGAGCTACGTCACCAGCAACTATCTGCTGGGCAAGGATCACATGCCCTTCGACCTGCTGCACTGGAACGGCGACGTCACCAACCTGCCGGCGAAATGGCATCTGTCGTATCTGACCGATCTCTACCGCGACAATCTGCTGGTGAAGCCGGGTGCGCTGTCGATCGCGGGGGTGCCGCTCGACCTGACGAAGGTGGCGACGCCCGCCTATGTCCAGGCGGGGCGCGAGGATCATATCGCGCCGCCCGAAAGCGTGTGGAAGATCACGCGGCTGTTCACCGGCCCTTTGCGGTTCGTGCTTGCGGGGTCGGGTCATATCGCCGGCGTCGTCAACCCGCCGGCGGCGGGCAAGTATCAATATTGGACCAACGACGCGCCCGCCGAATCGCTGGAGGCTTTCGTCGCAGGCGCCCGCGAAACGCGCGGCAGCTGGTGGCCTGACTGGGCGGCATGGTTGCGGGAACGCGATGGCGAAACCGTCGCGGCGACCGGCGCGCGGATCCCGGGCGAGGGGGCGCTGCCCGCGCTGGCGGAGGCGCCGGGCGCGTACGTCCGTACGCGGTGACATTCATGGGAACGGTCACATCCCGACGATGATGGTGCGGCGCACAAAAAGCCTTGAAACGTAGCGTTAAACGGCTTATTGTGCATTGCAGCAAAAACGTTGGAGCAGGACGATGGCCCAGCCGACCAAGCCGGTCCGCAAGGCGACGAAGCCGCCGGTCGCACCGGCCGCGGCTCCTGTCGCGCATGCGAAGACCGCCGTTCCCGTGAAATCCGAACCGACCGGTTCCAAGCCGGCACCGCGCGCGGCCCCGAGCCCCGCGCCGCAACCCCCCGCCGCGGCGCCCGTCGCGCCGCCGGCCCCCGCAGCAAAGGAAGTGACCATGGACACGATCGATACCGCAAAGACCGCCGCCGAGAACGCCACCGCCAAGGCGCAGACCTTCGTGAACGAGGCCGGCGACCGTGCGAAGGGCGCGTTGGAAAAGGGCCGGAAGTTGATGGAAGACGCCGCGGACTTCGGCCGCGGCAATGTCGAGGCGCTGGTCGAATCGTCGCGCATCGCGGCACGCGGCCTGGAAGCGCTGAGCCACGACGGCGTCGCCTATGCCAAGAAGGCGTTCGAGGAAGCGACCGCCACCGCCAAGCAGATGGCCAGCGTCAAGTCGCCGACCGAGCTGCTGAAGCTGCAGGCCGATTACGCGCGTAACGCGTTCGACGCGCTGGTCGCGGAGAGCTCGGCTCGCGCCGAGACCATGCTGAAGCTGGCGGGCGAGGTCGCCCAGCCGATCTCGAACCGCGTCGCGCTCGCCGCCGAGAAGATGAAGGTCAGCGCGTAACCTATGCACTGATCCCCGATAATGGGACGAACGGGGCGGCCGCAGCGATGCGGCCGCCCTTTTTGCGAGGCGAGGGCCTTGCCCCCACGCCCTCGCATGCCATATTTCGGCGTCTCACCATGACAATCGCACCGATCCACATGGCCGACCGCCGCGACGATGGGCAGGATGACGGGACCGGCACCGGCCTCGCCACCAAGACGCGTACGCGAACGAAGCAGCCGACGCCGTACCGCGTGCTGATGCTCAACGACGATTACACGCCGATGGAGTTCGTCGTGCTGTGCCTGCAACGCTTCTTTCGCATGAACATGGAAGAAGCGACTCGCGTGATGCTGCACGTCCACCAGAAGGGCGTCGGCGTCTGCGGCGTCTTTTCCTACGAGGTGGCGGAAACGAAGGTCGGGCAGGTCATCGACTTCGCGCGCCAGAACCAGCATCCGCTGCAATGCACGCTCGAAAAGGCGTGAGCAGGCGAACGCTCGCCGAGCCGCTCAGCTTGCCCCCGGCCTAGTCCCAGATTCGCACTGAGCCCGCGTGCGTCACCGTCCCGCGGGCAACCACGCCAGATCGATACCCGCGCCGCGCTCGACGTGGTTCGCCGCGCGCATCAGGCCGGCTTCGTCGAGGAAGGTGAAGCGCCCGCCCTCGCGCGCGATCAGCCCCTCGTCCTCCAGCTGTCGCAGCATGCGGTTGACGTGCACCGCGGTCAGCCCGGTGGCATCGCCCACCTCCTCCTGCGTCAGCCCGAGCACGAACGTCGCCTCGTCGCGCGCACGGCCGGCATGAAGGCGGTTGCGGATCTCGATCAGCAGCGCGGCGACGCGCGCCTTCGCTGATGTGCGGCCAAGCCCCGCCAGCCGGTCGGTCAGCGCGACCCGCTCCATCTGGTCGAGCGCCAGGAACATCGCGGCCAGCCGCGGATGGTCCGCGATCAACGCTGCGAGCAGGCTGCGCTCGACCGGCGCGACCGCGCATTCGGTCAGCGCCATCGCGGTTTCGGTCGCGCCGCGATAGATCAGCCCCGACATCGCCACCATGTCGCCAGGGAACAGGAAGCGCAGGATCTGGCGGCTGCCGTCGGGCAGGATGACATAACTCATCATCGTGCCGCGCTTGATGACGAACAGCTCGGTCAGCCGGTCGTTCTCGCGCACCAGCACCGCCCCGCGGCGCAAATGCCGCTCGCGTTGCTCAAGGGAATCCAGCACCGCCGTTTCCGTTGCCGACAGGTCGATGAGTTCGCCGATACGAGCGGCGAGGCAATTGGCCACGCGGTTGAAACCCCCGAAAATGCTGTGCGCGGCACAAAGCAAAGCGGCAGGCTTGCTGCATTAAAATCGATCAAGACGTGGTTATGGCGGACCATTGCCGATCCCGGGATATGCTCCTAGACGCTGGGCGATGGACCGTATCCTGATCCGCGGCGGCCATCGCCTGTCCGGCCGCCTGCCCATTTCCGGCGCGAAGAACGCCGCCCTGACGCTGATGCCGTGTGCGCTGCTGACCGACGAGCCGGTGACACTGCGCAACCTGCCGCGGCTCGCCGACGTCGACGGCTTCGGTCATCTGCTCAACCAGCTTGGCGCGTCGACCGCGATCCAGGGCACCCGGCCGGAGGATTTCGGCCGGGTGATGACGATCCGGGCGGGGCAGCTGACCTCGACCGAGGCGCCCTACGACATCGTGCGCAAGATGCGCGCGTCGATCCTGGTACTGGGGCCCGTGCTGGCGCGCGCGGGCGAGGCGCGCGTGTCGCTGCCCGGCGGCTGCGCGATCGGCAACCGCCCGATCGACCTCCACCTGAAGGCGCTGGAGGCGATCGGTGCCGAGCTGGAGATGGCGGCGGGCTACGTCACGGCGCGGGCGCCCAGGATCAACGGAACGCGCGGGCGGCTGTCCGGGGGGCGCTATCGCTTCCCCGTCGTCTCGGTCGGCGCGACCGAGAACGTGCTGATGGCGGCGGCAACGGCGCAGGGGCCCAGCGTCATCGAAAATGCCGCGCGCGAGCCCGAGATCGTCGACCTGTGCAACCTGCTGGTCGCCATGGGCGCGCGGATCGAGGGCATCGGCACCGAGACGCTGGAGATCGAGGGCGTCGATCGCCTGCACGGCGCGACCTATGCGGTGATGCCCGACCGGATCGAGGCGGGCAGCTATGCCTGCGCCGCGGCGATCACCGGCGGCGAACTGGAACTGGTCGGCGCGCGCGCCGCGGATATGCGGGCGACGATCGACGCGCTGCGTGAGGCGGGCGTCGCCGTCACCGAGACGCGCGACGGGGTGAAGGTCGCGGCCGACGCGCCGCTCGGCCCGGTGACGCTGTCGACCGCGCCCTTCCCGGGCTTCGCGACCGACATGCAGGCGCAGTTCATGGCGATGCTGACGCAGGCGGACGGCGCCAGCGTCTTGACCGAGACGATCTTCGAGAACCGCTACATGCACGTGCCCGAACTCGCGCGGATGGGCGCGGACATCCAGGTCCACGGCCGCACCGCGGTGGTGAAGGGCAGAAGCGCGCTCGTCGGCGCGCCGGTGATGGCGACCGACCTGCGCGCGTCGATGAGCCTGATCCTCGCCGGCCTCGTCGCGGAGGGCGAGACGGCGGTGGCCCGCGTCTATCACCTCGATCGCGGGTATGAGCGGCTGGAGGAAAAGTTGTCGGCGGTCGGCGCCGATATCGAACGCGTCAGCGACGGCTGATCCCGAGCCTTCCCGTCGTGACGGGAAGGCGGGTCAGGCGATGCGGTCCGGCACCTCGGCCGCATCGTGCGCGATCGCGTCCTCGGATGCGACCGCTTCCCAGGGGAAGACGAACCAGTCCTTGGTGACGCGCCGGTCGATCGTGCGCGCGCGATAGTCGACGCGCACCGTCGACACCGCATTGTCGATCAGCGTCGCGAAACGCACGTTTGCCGCGGGCGCGCCCGCCTCGGCCAGCGTCGCGCGCAGCCCGGCGATCGTGCGGCCGGAATCGTTGATGTCGTCAACGAACAACAGCCGCCGGCCCGCCGCCGCCCACCCCGCGACGCGGACGAGCACCGTATCGACCAGCCCGTCGATCCCGCTCGACTGATCGCACGACACCGTCGGCACCCCGATCGCGTGGCTGAGGTAGACCGCCGGCACCAGCCCGCCCCGGCCGATGCCGACGATATGGTCCGGCCGCCATTCCGCATCGCCCGCGACCGCCGCGGCCAGCGTGCGGACGTCGGCGACGAAATCATCGTGCGGGATGACGGTGAACACAGGCATGCGGGCTCCTTAGATCGCCGCCAGCGCCTGGTCGAAATCGGCGATCAGGTCGTCTGCATCCTCGACCCCGATCGAGATGCGCACCAGGTTGTCGGTGATGCCCAGCGCCTGCTTGCGCGCTTCGGGCACCGACAGATGCGTCATCGCCGCCGGATGCGACGCCAACGTCTCGGTGCCGCCGAGGCTGACCGCGAGCTTGGCGATCTTCAGCGCGTCGAGGAAGCGGAACGCTTCCGCCTCGCCGCCCTTGACCAGCAATGAGAAGGTCGATCCCGCGCCGGTGCAATGCCTCTCGTAGATGTCCTTCTGGCGCGCATCCTCGATGAAGCCGAGATAGCCCATGCTCTCCACCTTGGGATGCTGGCGCAGGAAGGCGCACACCTTGGCGGCATTCTCGCCCGCGCGGCTCATGCGCAGTTCCAGCGTCTCGAGGCTGCGCAGCAGCATCCACGCGGTGTTGGGATCGCAGATCGTGCCGATCGTGTTGCGCATCGCGCGGATCGTGTTGATGTGCTCCTTCGTCCCCAGCACGCCGCCGGCGACGAGATCGGAATGGCCGCCGGCATATTTGGTCAGCGAATAGACGACGATGTCCGCGCCATGTTGTAGCGGCTTCGACCAGAGCGGCCCCAGGAACGTGTTGTCGATCGCGATCGGCGGTTTCACGGCGGCATTGGCGAAGATCGCATCGCGGCTGGCGCGCACCGCCTCGACGTCGACCAAGGCGTTGGTCGGGTTGGCGGGGCTTTCGAGGTAGATGAGCGCGACGTTGCCGCTCGCCGCCTTGCTCAGCACCGCGTCGATCTCGGCGCGCGTCGCGCCCGCTGGGAAATCGAGCCAGTGGACGCCGAACCGGCCGAGAATGCGCGCGATCAGCGTCTCGGTAGCCGCATAGAGGGGCCCCGAATGGACGATCGTGTCACCGGGCTTGACCATCGACAGGAACAGGGTCGCGATCGCCGACATGCCGCTGGAAAAGGCGAGCGCGTCCTCCGCCTCTTCCCACACCGACAGGCGATCCTCGAGGATTTCCTGGTTCGGCCCGTTGAAGCGCGAATAGACGAGGCCCTCCGCCCCGCCCGGCCGCTTGCCCGTCACGCCCTCGAAATGGCGCTTGCCTGCGGCCGCATTGGGGAAGACGAAGGTGGAGGTGAGGAAGATCGGGGGTTTGAGCGATCCTTCGGACAAAGCGGGGTCGAAGCCGTGGCCCATCATCAGCGTCGAGGGCTTGAGCTTGCGGCCGGCAATCGTCTTGGGCGTGCTGGGCGCCGCGTCGGGGGCGGGCACGCCGGTCAGCTCGGCTTCGGTTCCGCCGAGGGGGGTTTCGCGCGGTTGCGTGTCGCGGTCGGGCATCGTCATCTCCTGAATATGCAGGCCGCAATAGCGCCGGATCGTAACCGGCGATACCAGCTTGCCGTATGCAGAGGCGCTATCGCGGCAATCCGATCAGGCTGATCTGCCGCCCGTAATCGGGCTCGCCCCGATGCGTCGCGCGGCGGAAGCTGTAATAGCCCTCGGCATCGGCATAGGTGTCGCGGCCGAGCGCGGTGACGCGGCCGACGCCGGCGGCGGCGAGGCGGTGCGCGACATAGGCCTCGAGGTCGAACTGGTGATGTCCGTCGCGCCCGTCGGCGAAGAAGCGCGCATCGGCAGGATCCACCGCGGCGAAGCGCGCGAAAAATGCTTCGTCTACCTCATAACTGGCGCGCGCGATGCACGGGCCGATCGCCGCGACGATGCGCCCGCGCGCCGCGCCCAGCGCCTCCATGGCATCCAGCGTCGCGTCCGTGACGCCGGCGAGCGCGCCTTTCCAACCGGCATGCGCCGCGCCGACCACGCCCGCCTGCGGGTCGAGGAACAGCACCGGCGCGCAATCGGCGGTGAGGATGCCGAGCAATATGCCCGGCCGGTCGGTGACGAGCGCGTCGGCACGCGGCCGCGCCTCGTCGGGCCATGGCTGCGTCACCGTCACGACATCGGCGGAATGAACCTGATAGGCGGTGACCAGGGGCGCACCCGGCAGCACCGCATAGGCGGCGCGGCGGCGGTTTTCCGCCACGGCAGCGGGATCGTCGGCGGACCCGAGCCCGACGTTGAGCCCCGCGACCAGCCCGGTCGACACGCCGCCGCGCCGGCCGAGGAAGCCGTGCGGCACCTCGCCGAAGCCGCGCACCCGCGCCGCGTCGATTGGTGCGTCGGGGCTCACAGCGCCAGCCTCATCAGATCATCCTCGTCGCGGTGGTTGCCGACCATGAAATCGTACCGCCCGACCCGCACGAAGCCGTAGCGTTCGTAGAAGCGGCGCGCGCGATCGTTGTCGACATAGACCGACAGGAACACTTCGGCAGCCCCCCGCTCGCGCGCGGTGGCGATCGCCCAGTCCATCATCCGTTGCGCCAGCCCCGTGCCCTGCGCCGCATCGGCGAGGTAGAGCTGGCGCAGCTCGATCATCGGCCCTGTCGGCGTGACGGGCAGCGAGTGCGGCCCGAGCTTGGCGAAGCCGAGCAGCCGCCCCTCCGCTTCCGCGAGCAGGAAGGCGAAGGCGGGATCGGCGATCTCCGCCTGCCAGCGCGCCAGCGTCAGGCCATCGAGAAACGCGGCGAGATCGGCCGGCGCATAGAGGTGGCCGAAGGTCGCGGTGAAGCTGTCGCGCATCAGCGCGGCGATCGCGGGGGCGTCGTCGCGCGTCGCGGGGCGCAGCGTCGCCGTCATTCGCCATAGCCCGCGGGCACGGGCCAGCCGCCACCGGTCAGCGCAAGCGCGCGGAACAGCGCGCCCATATCCTCCATCAACCGGTTGCGATCGGCGAGCAATTGCGCGGCGCGATCCGGCGCACGCTGCGCCAGCGCGCTGGTGCGCGCGTCGATGCCGAGCTGGCCGAGTAGGTCGCGCTGGCTGATCGGGCCCCAGGCGGTCGCGCCCGCGCTCTGCCCCGCGGCGGCGAGCGTCGCGAAATCGACATGCGCGGACAGGTCGACCTCCCCCGGCGTCTCGAACGGATTGGCGAAGCCATGGCCGCGCACCGCCTGCAGCGTGTCGCCGAGCGCCGGACCTTCGTAACCGTAATCGATCGCGAGCAGCGCGCCGCCCTGATGCGCGATCCGCCCCGCCAGCGCGCGGACCACCGCGACGCTCGCCGGCGAGGTTTCGAGGATCGACCCCGCGGGCGCATCGCGCATCGCCTCGGGCAGCACCTCGGCAGGGATCGGCTTGCCGGCGATCGGCAGAAACATCGTGTCCTGGCACGCGACGAGCCGTTCGTGCCACGCATCGGCGCGGCGGATCAGCTGGCGGATCGGCAACGCATCGAAGAATTCGTTGGCGACGACGATCAGCGCGACGTCGCCCGGCAGCGTGTCGACGCCGTCATGCCACGTCGCATCGGCCAGGTGGCGAGCCTGCGCCGCGCGCAGCACCGGGCTGGTTTCGACCAGATGCACCGCGGGCGAAAACCCCGCCCGCGCCATCGCGCGGCGCGCATCGGCGGCGAGCGTGCCGCGCCCCGGGCCCAGCTCCACCCACGCGGTCGCCGGCCGTCCCGCGCGGTCCCACAGGTCCGCGCACCACAGGCCGATCAGCTCGCCGAACATCTGACTGATCTCGGGTGCGGTGACGAAATCGCCGCCCGCGCCCAGCGGATCGCGCGTCGCATAATAATGCGCGTTGGCGGCCGCCATGAACTGCGACACCGGCATCGGCCCGGCGAGCGTGATCGCGCGCGCGAGCCGATCGGGAAGGGGGCCGTCGTCGGGGAAAGGCTGGGCAGGGGCGTCCGTCACGCCGGCGGAAATGCAGGCGGCAGAAGCAAGGCGCAAGGCCTATCCCGCAGCGTCCCCACACCATGCCAAGTTGCTCCACACCACACCACACCACACCACATCGTCCTCGCACCCCAACACCGTCATCCCGGCGAACGCCGGGATGACGGAGGAGAGGGGCGGATCCCTACGCCACGCTCTCCGTCCCCAGCGTCGGCTCGACGCGCACGCGCCGCTTCGGCGCGGTCAGAAACAGGTAGAGCCCGCCCGCGATCATCGGCACGCACAGCCACTGGCCCATGTGCAGCCCCGTCGCCTCGATGAAGGTGCCGCGAAACTGCGCGTCCGGCTCGCGGAAGAATTCGACGATGAAGCGCGCGATGCCGTAACCGAGCACGAACAGCCCGACCAGCCGCCCCGGCTGGTACCGCGCCTTCGTCCGCCAGAAGGCGAACCACAGCACCGCGAACAGCAGCACACCCTCCAGCCCCGCTTCGTACAGCTGGCTGGGATGGCGCGCGGGCTCGGGGATGCCATAGGGAAGCGTGCGGTTGAACACGATCGCCCAGGGCACGGTCGCGGGCTTGCCCCACAATTCGCCGTTCACGAAATTGGCGAGCCGGCCGAAGAACAGGCCAAAGGGGACGCAGCAGGCGATATAATCGTGCACGCGCAGCCAGTTGAGCTTGTGCTTTCGTGCGAACAGGATGAGGCCGATCGACGTGCCCGCCGCGCCGCCGTGGAAGCTCATCCCCCCGTCCCACAGCCGGAGGATGCGGATCGGATGCAGGATCATCTCGGGCGCGTAGAACAGGACGTAGCCGATGCGGCCGCCCAGGATGATGCCCAGCGTCGCATAGAAGACGAGGTCGTCGGCATGCCGCCGCGCCATTGGCGCGCCCGGCTGCGCGAGCAGCTTCAGCAGATACCACCAGCCGACGAGGATGCCGGTGATATACGCCAGGCTGTACCAGCGCAGCGTGAAGAAGCCGATCGAGAAGACGTCGGGGTGCAGCCCCAGGTCGTCGAAGCGGATATGGCCGGCCGCGGGCGCGGCGGCGGCGAGGATAGGCAGGATCACGGGCTTCCCCCAGGGATGAGCCGCCTGCATAGTGGCGCAAAAGGCCAAGACCAAGCGGAGAGGTGTATGCGGACCGAACTCGACCAGCGCATGGATGCGACGATGGCGGCACTGACCGCGCCGGGCGCGATGCTCGCGCTCGCCGGCGTCGAAAAATTCGGCCGCACCCTGCCCGTCATCGCCGCGGCGCCGCCCGCGCTGCCCCAGTATTTCGCGCATTATTGCGCCGAGCATGCCGAAAAGCCCTTTCTCGTCGCGGGCGCGGAGCGACTGACCTTCGCGGAGACGCATGCCGCCGCGACCCGCGTCGCGCGCGCGCTGGTCGCGGGCTATGGCATCGCCAGGGGGGACCGCGTCGGCATTGCGATGCGCAATTCGCCGTCGTGGATCGTGCTCTACATGGGCATCCTGATGGCGGGCGGCGTCGCGACATTGCTCAACGGCTGGTGGCAGGCAGAGGAGCTGGCCGCGGCCATCGGCGATGTCGAATGCGCGCTGATCTTCGCCGATCCGCCGCGCGCCGAGCGGCTGGTCGCCGCGCCCGGGACCAAGCCGCCGGTGGTCACGATCGAGGATCGCCTGCCGATCGCCGATGCGCTTGCGCCCGTCATCGCGCGCGACGACGCCGATGCGGCGCTGCCCGCGGTCGGCGCGGAGGATGACGCGACGATCCTGTTCACCTCCGGCTCGACCGGCAAGTCGAAGGGCGCGGTGTCCGATCATCGCGCGGTGGTGCAAGGGACCTTCAGCTTCCTGTCGCAGGCGATCATGATGCTCGGCATCGCGACCGCCGACGGCAATCCGCCGACGCTGCAGCCCGCGACGCTGCTGACGCTGCCGCTGTTTCACGTGACGGCGGAGGTCGCGGTGCTGCTGCAAAGCTTCGCGATGGGACGCAAGCTGGTGCTGATGCCCAAATGGGACGCGCGCGAGGCGATGCGCCTGATCGCGGCGGAACAGGTCACCTATTTCGTCGGTGTGCCGCTGATGAGCTTCGAAATGCTCAACCATCCCGATCGCGCGCAATTCGACCTCAGCACGGTCACCGATTTCGCCGCCGGCGGCGCGCCCCGGCCCGAAGAGCACGTCCGCCGCATTCAGGCGGAAATGGGCGGCGGCGCGCCGCTGATCGGCTACGGCCTTACCGAAACCAACGCGGTCGGCGCGGGCAATTGGCGCAGCAACTATCTCGCCAAGCCCGCCAGCACCGGACGCGCATCGGCGCCGCTGGTCGAGATCGCGGTCCTCGACGACGACGGCGCGTCGCTGCCGCAGGGGGAGCGCGGCGAGATCGCGATCCGCTCGATCTGCAACTTTCGCGGCTATTGGAACAACCCGGCGGCGACCGCGGCGTGCATCACGCCCGACGGTTTCTTCCGCACCGGCGACATCGGCTATCTGGACGAGGACGGCTATCTGTTCATCGTCGATCGCGCGAAAGACATCGTCATCCGCGGCGGCGAGAACATCTCCTGCCAGGAGGTCGAGGCCGCGCTCTACACGCATCCGGCCGTGGCCGAGGCCGCCGTCTTCGGCCTCGCCGACGAACGCTATGGCGAAGTGCCCGGTGCGGTCGTCCACCTGCGCGAGGGCGAGGATGCGGACATCGACGAGGCGGCGCTCAAGGCCTTCCTCGCCGACCACATCGCCGCCTTCAAAATACCCGCCCGCCTGTGGCTCTCCGCCGTCCCGCTACCGCGGCTGGGCACGGAAAAGATCGACAAGGTCGCCCTGCGCACCACCTACCGCGCGCTCGCCGCGGCGGGGTGAGGGGGGCTTGCGGCCTCATGGCCTCGCCGCGGGTAGATCGATCTTCACCGCGTGGGTCTGGACCGGCGTCGTCAGGAAGACGATGCCACTGAGCAGGCCGACGACGCCCCAGCCGTACCGTCGCGCGCGCAAGTCTGCGGCGGCCTTGACGATACAATAGACGCCCGCGATCAGTGCGGCGATGGTCCACAGTGCGAATGTCCACATGCCATGATCCTATCGTGGCATATTTTCGAGGGCAATCAGGGGCTGCGACCATCCGATCCCTGAATATGACGCTGTCCTACAAGACGTAGTTTGTGCTAGGCATTTAGCGAAGATTTGCTGTCCCTGCTGTTTGAACCGTTGAGATCGTAGGCTCGTCGCCCGCCGACAGAGGCGAGGCTTCGAAAATGTGGCGAGCACGTAACAACATTGCGCGTTCAGGTGTCAATTTTGTCAAGACTCGCGGAAAAACCTTGTCAGCGCAGCACCTTCCCACGCCCCGCGCGCGCCGATAGAGCCGCGCGCATGGCACGGATCAGCAGGCGCGGGGTGATCGCAGGCGGCGGAGCGGGGGTCGGGCTCGTCGTCGCTTGGGCGCTGTGGCCGCGTCGCTATCGCCCGAACCTTGCCGCCGCGCCGGGCGAGCATGCGTTCGGCGCGTGGCTGAAGGTCGGCGAGGATGGCCATGTCACCGTCGCGGTGCCGCAGCTCGAACACGGCCAGGGCATCTGGACCGCGCTGGCGCAGGTCGTCGCGGACGAGCTCGGCGCGGACTGGCGCACCGTCGGCGTCGAGCCCGCGCCGCTCAACCCGCTCTACGCCAATCCCGTCGCGCTCGATTCGCTGTTCGAGGGGCAGTATGACCGCGTGCCGGAGGCGCTGCGCCGGACGCTCGCCGCGCGCGCGACGCTGATGCTGACCGCGGGCTCCTCGTCGATCCGCATGTTCGAGGACGGCTGCCGCCAGGCGGGTGCGGCGGCGCGCGCCTTGCTGTGCATGGCGGCGGCGAAGCGCTGGGGCGTCGCGTGGGATGCGTGCGGCGTCGCGGGCGGCTTCGTCGTCCACGGCGACAAGCGGCTGCGCTTTGCGGCGCTCGCGGCGGAGGCGGCGCGGCTGACCCCGCCCGATCCGCTGCCCATCGGAATGCAGGGCGCCGGCAAGCTCGCCGGACGCGCGGTGCCGCGGCTCGATGCGCCCGCAAAGGTCGACGGCTCCGCCACCTTTGCAGGCGACATCCGTTTGCCCGACATGGTCCATGCCGCGATCCGGCAAGGGCCGACCGGCGACAGCCGGCTGGTCGCGGTCGATCCCGCCGTGGCCGATCGGACCCGCGGCGTGCTGACCGTCGTCGAAAACCCGCGCTGGGTCGCGGCGGTGGCGACGACCTGGTGGGCGGCGGAGCGCGCGCTGCAGGCGATGGCGCCGCGCTTCGCCACGCCGGCGCCGGCGGTGGACGATGCGCGCATCGCAGCGACGCTGGCGGACGCGCTCAAGGCGAAGGGACATCGGCTGGCCGCGGTCGGCGAGATCGGCCAGCTGCTAGACGGCAACGGTGTGATCGCGGCGGACTATGCGGTCGACATCGGCCTCCATGCGGCGCTCGAGACGCCGAGCGCGACCGCGGCCTATCGCGACGGGCGGCTCGAATTGTGGCTGCCGACCGGCGCGCCCGCGGTGGTGCGCGCCGCCGCGGCGCGGGCGGCGGGCATCGGCGAGGGCGAGGTCGTCGTCCACCCGGTGATGGGCGGCGGCGTGTCGTCGGCGACGCTCGATCCTTTGGTCGCGGAACAGGCGGCGATCCTCGCGGTGCGGCTGAAGCGGCCCGTCTGCCTCGTCTGGTCGCGGGCCGAGGACATCGCGCACGACCGCTACCGCCCGCCGGCGCGCGCGCGTCTGTCGGCGCGGCTGGCGGGCAATGGCGGGGTGGCGGCGTGGCAGGCGGCGATCGCCGCGCCGGCCACGGGGCGCGCACTCGCGGCGCAGCTGCTGCCCGCCGCCTTTGTCGCGGCGGCGAGCGGGCTGGGCGAGGCGGATCGCTATGCGGTGGCGGGCGCGCTGCCGCCCTATCGCATCCCCGCGGTTGCGATCGATCACCACCCTGCCGACATCGGCGTGCCGACAGGCCATGTCCGCGGCGGCGCGCATGGGGCGACGTGTTTCTTCACCGAAAGCTTCGTCGACGAACTGGCACGCGCGGCGAACAGCGAGCCCGTCTCCTACCGGATCGGCATGCTCGGCGGCGATACGCGGCTGGCGCGATGCCTGTCGACGGTCGCATCGCTCGGCGGCTGGGGCGGCGGCGTGCCGGGCAGCGGGCAGGGGATCGCCTGCCACGCGTTTCGCGGCAGCTTCGTCGCGGTACTGGCGGAGGCCGCGCTGGAGGACGGGCGCGTGCGCGTCGGCAGGCTGGTCGCGGCGGTCGATTGCGGGCGGACGATCAACGCCGACCTGGTGCTGCAGGCGATCGAGGGCGGCCTGATCCACGGCCTGGCACAGGCGACCGGTGCGACGACGGGCATCGCGGCGGGGCGCGCGACGGCTCGGCGAATCGGCGACCTCGGCCTGCCGCGGCTGGTCGATTCGCCCGACATCAACATCGAGCTGATCCGCTCGGACGAGGAGCCGGGCGGCGTTGCCGAACTCGCGGTACCGCCGGTCGGCCCCGCGGTCGCCAATGCGCTGTTCGCGGCGACGGGACGGCGATGGCGCCATCTGCCCCTTCGGGCGTGACGCTGGATCATCGCCGCGACCGGCGCGTATAGAGGCACGGACCATGACACCGCCCGCCGACCATCCCGCCATCCCGCCGCGCAAGGTCGGCGTCCTCCTCGTCAACCTCGGCACGCCCGATGCGCCGGACCCGGCGTCGGTCAGACGCTATCTCGCCGAATTCCTGTCGGACAAGCGCGTCGTCGAAATTCCGCAGATCGTGTGGCAACCCATTCTGCGCGGCGCGGTGCTGACGACGCGCCCGAAGAAGAGCGCGCATGCCTATGGCCTCGTCTGGCGCGATGACGGTTCGCCGCTGGCCGCGATCACGCGCGCGCAGGCGACGAAGCTCGCCGATGCGTTCGGGCCGAACGTCGTCGTCGACTGGGCGATGCGCTATGGCAATCCCGCGATCGGCGACCGGCTGGCGGCGATGAAGGCGCAAGGGTGCGAGCGCATCCTGATCGCGCCGCTCTACCCGCAATATTGCGCGGCGACGACCGCGACCGCCAACGACAAGGCGTTCGCCGCGCTCGCCGCGATGCGCTGGCAACCGGCGATCCGCACCCTGCCGCCCTATCACGACGATCCCGCCTATATCGACGCGCTGAAGGCGTCGGTGGAGACCCAGTTGGAGGCACTGGACTTCGCACCCGATGCGCTGCTCGTCAGCTTCCACGGCATGCCGCAGCGGACCCTGGAGCTGGGCGACCCCTACCACTGCCATTGCCAGAAGACGGCGCGGCTGCTGGGCGAGGCGATGGGGCGCGATGTCACGATCGCCTTCCAGTCGCGCTTCGGCCGCGCCAAATGGCTGGGCCCTGCGACGGATAGGGTGCTGGAGGCGATGCCCGGCCGCGGCATCCGCAAGGTCGCGGTGGTCGCGCCCGGATTCTCCGCGGATTGTATCGAGACGCTGGAGGAACTGGCGATCCGCGGCCGAGAGAGCTTCGAAGGCGCGGGCGGCACCCATTTCGCCTATCTGTCGTGCCTCAACGACAGCGCGGTCGGCCTTGCGATGCTGCAGGCGCTGATCGCGCGTGAGTTGATGGGCTGGGCCTGACATCGCACCACTCCGAACACGAAACGTCACGCTTCGCCCATTGCGGCTTTTCCGCGGGAGCCGTAGCGTCCGGCCCGAACCTAATAACTATGGGAGAGGCGCTTTATGGCACGGGTTGCGATCGTCACGGGCGGTACGCGCGGCATCGGCGAGGCGATCAGCCTCGCGTTGAAAGAGGCGGGGGTCACCGTCGTCGCCAATTACGCCGGTAACGACGAACGTGCGCAGGCCTTCACCGCGCGCACCGGCATCGCCGCGCGCAAGTGGGACGTCGCCGACTATGACGCGTGCCAGGATGGCTGCGCGCGCGTCGCGGCGGAGGTCGGCCCGATCGACATCGTCGTCAACAACGCCGGCATCACCCGCGACGGCACCATCCTGAAGATGGACTATCAGGCCTGGAAAGAGGTGATCGACACCAACCTGGGCGGATGTTTCAACATGGCCAAGGCGGTGTTCCCCGGCATGCGCGAGCGCAAATGGGGGCGGATCGTCAACATCGGATCGATCAACGGCCAGGCGGGCCAGTATGGCCAGGTCAACTATGCCGCTGCCAAGTCGGGTATCCACGGCTTCACCAAGGCGCTGGCACAGGAAGGCGCGCGGTTCGGCGTCACCGTCAACGCGATCGCGCCGGGCTATATCGACACCGACATGGTCGCCGCCGTGCCGGGCGACGTGCTGGAAAAGATCGTCGCCAAGATTCCCGTCGGTCGTCTGGGCCAGGCGAGCGAGATCGCGCGCGGCGTCGCCTTCCTCTGTTCGGACGAGGCGGGCTTCGTCACTGGATCGACCCTGAGCATCAACGGCGGCCAGCATATGTACTGACGGGCGCGGGCCCGCGTGCCGCGGGCCGATGCGCCGGTCACAGCGGCGCAGCGCCCGGCACGGCCGGCGGGATCGGCAAAGACCGATCCCGTCCGACGTCACGGCGGCGGCTTCGCCGTCGCCGCGCTGCCGCCGAGCCGTCCCCTGCACGCAAAAAGGGCCGGCTCTCGCGAGCCGACCCCTTCCACCCCGATACGCCACGCGGGAAACCGTGAGGGTATGCGCCCGACCGGGCGTTAGCGGCAGTAACCCGGACGATCCGACCGCTCCACCGCGCGGCCGGCGAGCGCGCCCGCGCCGGCACCGAGCACGGTGCCCAGCGTGCGATCGCCGCGCGTGTCGATCGTGCGGCCGAGCAGGCCGCCGGCGATCGCACCGACGATCGTGCCGGTGGTGCCGCTGTTGCAGCGGCGCGGCGCACGGTCGCGGTAGTAACCGCGGTCGCCCCGATAGACGCGGCCGTCGTTATAGCCGCGGCCATAATCGTAGCCGCCGCGGCCATAATCGTAGCCGCCGCGATCGTAATAGCCGTTGCCGTAATAACGCTGTGCCGCGGCGGGGGCGGTCGGCACGATGGCGCCCGCGGTCATGGTCAGCGCGGCAGCGGCGAGGCTCAGGGTCTTCAGCATGGGTCTTCTCCCGTTATTCCGTGGCGACGGTGGAAGGCCGGTCGGCCATCTCGTTTCCGTCGTCGATGAAGGGCTTTTGCGCGATTCGCGTTGAGCCGACCCTGAATGCGCATGTTATCCATCGTTCAGGCTTCCCGGCGCGGACGCGCTCCCTATGAGGGGCGGCCATGCGCGTGGTTGTCAGCATCCTGTTGGTCGTTCTTGCGGTGCTGGCGGTGGTACCCGGCTGGACGGGCGAGACGCGCCTCGCCTTGCTTGGCGACCATCCGCAGATGATCGCGACGCGCGTCGCGCTCGATCCGCATGACCCTGCGCGCTTGCGACTGGGCGCGCTCACCTACATGGGTGGGGTCGGCCTGCGCAGCCTAGACCCGGCGTTCGGCGGCTATTCCTCGCTCGCGGTCGATGGTGAGGATTTCACCTTGCTCAGCGACGGCGGCAACGTCGTCACGTTCCGCATGGGCGCGGACTGGCACCCGCGCGCGATCGGCTTCCGCAACCTGCCCGCCGGCCCCGGCATCGGCTGGGACAAGCGCGACCGCGACACCGAATCGATGGTGCGTGATCCCGCCACGGGGCAAAGCTGGGTCGGGTATGAGAATTACAATGCGATCTGGCGCTACGCCCCCGGGTTCGCGCGGGTCGAGGGGCATGTCGAACCACGGGCGATGCGCGACTGGCCGGTCAACGGCGGCCCCGAATCGCTGGCACGCCTGCCCGATGGACGGTTCGTGACGATCAGCGAGACGGGTCATGTTCCCGCGTCACGCTGGCCGGGTACGCGGGCGGCGCGGCTGAAGACGCGCGACGCCCTGATCTTCGCGGGCGATCCGATCGCGGGCGGCGCGCCCGAGGCCTTCGCCTATGAGCCGGAGGGGCGATTCGATCCCGCCGATGCCGCCGCACTGCCGAACGGCGACCTGGTCGTGCTGGAGCGCGATTTCCGACTACCCTATCGATTCCACAACCGCATCGCGCGGGTTCCCGCATCGGCGATTCGGCCGGGCGGCATGGCGCGCGGCGTCACGCTCGCCTATCTCGACGCGCCGCTGATTCACGACAATTTCGAAGGGATCGCCGTGACGCGCGAGGGCAGGGCGACGATGCTGTGGATCGTGTCGGACGACAACCAGTCGCTGTTGCAGCGCACGTTGCTGCTCAAGTTTCGGATCGATACGGCTGCCCGCCGATAGCGCGCACGCCAATGGCCCGCCGCTCCGGGGTGGAGCGGCGGGCCGATGAATCCGTCGGAGAAGAAAGGCTTACGCCGCCTGTGCGGCGGTCGACAGCTTCTTGACGATGTCGCGCTTCAGGCGGCGGCAACGCAGCGACAGCTTCTCGTCGCTGGTCTTGACCAGCCAGTTGTCGAGGCCGCCGTTATGCTCGACCGAACGCAGACCGTGTGTCGACACGCGCAGACGCACGCTCTTCTCGAGCGCGTCGGAGATCAGCGTGACGTTCTGCAGGTTGGGCAGGAAGGTCCGCTTGGTCTTGTTGTTGGCGTGGGAAACGTTGTTACCCACCTGCCGGCCCTTGCCGGTCAGCTCGCAAATGCGCGACATCGCTTTGATCCTGAATTTCGCCTTGGGTTCCGGTTGCCCGGAAAGTGGGCGCCAGTAACCGGTGACGGGCGATCCGTCAACCGTGCCATGCCCCGGAAAGCGTCGCGGACGGCATGATGCAACCCCGGCACGGCGGCGTCGTTGTTACGCCGGTGAATCATTTCAGGGAAGGGGTGCCGCCATGCGAACGTTGCTCGTGCTCATCGGAATCGTCGCGCTGATTGCCGTCGCGCTGATGTATTTCGGCTTCATCAACATCGACCAGACCCGGCCCGCGCTGGTTCAGGCGCCCGCGTTCAAGGCGGATGTCGCGCGCGTCAGCGTCGGCACCGAGAACAAGACCGTCGCGGTGCCGACCGTCAACGTCGAAAAGCCCGCGAACACGCAGTAAATCGGGCCGGTCGGCGGGGGCTTTACCCCGACGGCATGCGGCGGCAGACGGGGAGGCATGTTCCCGCTGCCGCCCCCGATGCGCCGTGCGCTCGACGCCGCGCGTGATGCCGCCGCGGCGGGCGAGGTGCCGGTCGGCGCCGCGCTCGTCTGGCGGGGAGAGGTGATCGCGGCCGCGGCGAATGCCCCGCGTGCGCTGCACGACCCGACCGCGCACGCCGAAATCCGCGTCATCCGTGCGGCTGCCGCACTGCTTCAACGCGAGCGGTTGGAAGAGGCCGAATTGTGGGTGACGCTGGAACCGTGCGCCATGTGTGCAGGCGCGATCGCGCATGCTCGGATCGGGCGGCTCTATTATGCGGCATCGGACGCGAAGGGCGGGGCGGTGGAGCACGGCGCCCGTGTGTTCGCGCACCCGACCTGCCATCACCGGCCCGAGGTTTACGCTGGGATTGGCGAGGGCGAGGCGGCAGCGTTGTTGCGCGATTTCTTCGCGGCGCGCCGCTGAGGCGAAGCGCCGCCCCGGCGCGTCGGCCGGGGCGGCGTCTATCCCCCATCAGCGCTGCAGATCGCTCTGGTTGATCGGCACGATCTTGATCTCGACGCGGCGATTCGCGGCGCGGCCGGCTTCGGTCTCGTTCGACGCGATCGGGTTGCTCTCCCCGAAGCCGCGCGTGCCGATGCGGGCGGGCTGCACGCCGCGGCTGGCGAGGTAATCGGCGACCGCGGTCGCGCGGCGCTCCGACAACTGCTGGTTGTACGCGTCCGACCCGGTCGAATCGGTGAAGCCGTACACGTCGATATACGTCTGATTGTACTGCGCCAGCGTATCGGCGACCTGATCGAGCGTGCGCTGGAACTGCGGCTGCACCGTCGCGCTGTTGTAGGCGAAGGTGATGCCCGACGGGATGTTGAGCAGCAGGTTGTCGCCCTCGCGCACCACTTGCACGTCGGTGCCCTGCGTGCGGGCGCGCAGGTCGCGCTCCTGCTTGTCCATGTAGGCGCCGATGCCCGCGCCGGCGAGGCCGCCGATGCCAGCGCCCAGGATCTTGGCAGTGCGGTCGTTGCGTCCGCCGACGAGGTCGCCCAGCACATAGCCGCCCAGCGCGCCGCCGATGCCGCCGATCGCGGTCGACGACAGCCGTCGCTGGCCCGTCTCCGGGTCGGTGGTGCAGGCGGTGGTGGTGACCAGCGCGGTCAGCGCGGCAGCGGCGAACAGCTTGCTCTTCATCATGTCCCTTTCCGATTGGATGCGGCGTTAAACACAGGTCCGAAGCGGCTTGTTCCGTGTCCGGTCTGAACGCGCGATGATCGCGCGGCCTTCGCCACCGCGATCATCGAACCGGTTGTCGTGTCCGCGTTTGTCGGGCAAAGAGAGGCAACGCCGATGGCTCCCCTTCCGCCCTTCCCCTGGATCGACGTCCTCATCATCCTCGCGCTCGTCGCGTTGAACGGCGTCTTCGCGATGAGCGAACTCGCGCTCGTCTCGTCGCGCCGCGCGCGGCTGGAGGCGATGGCCCGCACCGGGCGCAAGGGCGCGACGACCGCGATGGCGCTCGCCGCCGACCCCGGCAAGTTCCTGTCGACGGTGCAGATCGGCATCACGCTGATCGGCATCCTCGCCGGCGCCTATTCCGGCTCCAGCCTCGGCGGACCGACCGCGGCGCGGCTCCAGGCGCTCGGCCTGTCGCAGCATAGCGCGGAAACTTTGGGCTTCGCGATCGTCATCGGCCTCACCACCTACGCCTCGCTGATCGTCGGCGAACTCGTCCCCAAGCAGTTCGCGCTGCGCAAGCCAGAGGTCGTTGCCGCGCTGGTCGCGGTGCCGATGCGCTGGATCGCGATCGGCTGCGCGCCGCTCGTCTGGCTACTCGATTCGTCGAGCGCGCTCGTCTTTCGCCTGATCGGCCTCAACCGCGAATCGGAGGATCAGGTGACGGCGGAGGAGCTGCACCTGATCGTCGCGGAGGCGAGCAAGTCGGGCGTGATCGAAGAGCATGAGCGCACGATCATCTCCGGCGTCGTCCGCCTCGCCGACCGCCCGGTGCGCGAGGTGATGACGCCGCGCACCGAGGTCGACTGGCTCGACGTGCGCGCCAGCGCCGACGAGGTGCGCGACGCGCTGCTCGCCTCGCCGCACAGCCGCATCCCCGTCGCGGAAGGATCGATCGACGCGGTCGTCGGCGTCGTCCAGGCGCGCGACATCGCCGGCGCGCTGTTCCGCGGCGCACCGCTCGACCTGGCGCAACTGATGCGCAAGGCGCCCGTCGTCATCGACCGGATCGACGCGATGGACGCGCTGATCGAACTGCGCCGTGCCGAGGTGCCGATGGCGCTGATCCACGACGAATACGGCCATTTCGAAGGGATCGTGACGCCGTCGGATCTGCTCGCCGCGATCGCGGGCGAATTCGCGTCCGATGCCGATCCCGACGACGCGCCATCCGTCGTGGTGCGCGACGACGGGTCGCTGCTCGTCGCGGGCACGATGGCGGCCGATGCGCTGGCCGAGCGGCTGGGCATCGACCTGCCCGAGGATCGCGACTACGCCACCGTCGCCGGCCTCGCGCTCGCCGCCTTCCGCCATTTGCCCGGCGAGGGCGAAAGCTTCGAGGAACAGGGCTGGCGGTTCGAGGTCGTCGACCTCGACGGCCGCCGCATCGACAAATTGCTGGTCAGCGAGGCCTAGGCGCAACCGTTACCGCGGATGTGTTCCGGAGTGACGGAGGAACTGATCTTTCGACACGCGTGATAGGTTAAGGCGGACCGGTCCCGGGAGCCCGGCCCGGCGCGTGCTCCCTACCGCCCCGCCACCTCGCCTTCGCGCAGCGTCAGCACCTCGACACCCGTCGCGGTCACCGCCACGGTATGCTCGAACTGCGCAGAGAGTTTCCCGTCGTCGGTCACCACCGTCCAGCCGTCGTCCTCGGTCGACACGCCGCGCCGGCCCTGGTTGAGCATCGGTTCGATCGTAAAGGTCATGCCTGCGCGCAGCACCTCGCCGGTGCCCGCCCGGCCGAAATGCAGCACGGTCGGCTCCTCGTGCATCTCGCGGCCGATGCCGTGGCCGCCATAGTCGCGCACCACCGAATAACCGTTGGCCTTAGCATGGCGTTCGATCGCAAAGCCGATGTCGCCCAGCCGCGCGCCCGGGCGCACCGCGCGAATGCCCCTCCACATCGCCGCCTGCGTCACGTCGAGCAGCCGCCGCGCGGCGGGCGCGACGTTGCCGACGGCGTAGGTCTTGCTTGAATCGGCGATATAGCCGTTCTTCTCCAGCGTGATGTCGAGGTTGACGATATCGCCGTCGCGCAGAACATCGTCGGCGCTCGGCACGCCGTGGCAGACGACATGGTTGATCGAGCTGTTGAGCACATAGGCGAAGCCATATTGCCCCTTGCTCGCCGGTCGCGCGGAAAGGTCGATGGTGATGAACCGTTCGACCATGTCGTTGATTGCCAGCGTCGACAGGCCAAGCAGTGATTGGCGATCGAGCATTTCGAATACCGAGGCGAGCAGCCGGCCCGACACCCGCATCAGCGCGATTTCGTCGGGCGTCTTGATCGTGCCGGCGGTCACAGCCGACCGAACACCGCCTCGAACCCCTTGATATCGCCCGCTGCGAGCAGCCGCGCCTGTTCGATCCAGCGATCGCGCGCCATCCGCCCGCTGAACGCGCCGAGATCCGCGTCGAGCCGCGCGGCGGCGGCATCGTCGAGCGCGGCGAGCTGGCCGACGCGCGTGATGCCGAGCTCGCCCAGCCGCGCCGCAACCTTCGGGCCCAGGCCCTTCAGCTGGCTTACCGGCCGGTCCGCCGGATCATCCGGTGCGGCACCCGAATCGGGGATGGACGCCGCCTCCGATGCCGGCGCGGCGTCGAGCGGCGCGGCGGCGGCGATCGGTTCGTCCGCGATCGGCGCGGTCGCGACAGACGCGGGATCGGGCGCGGCGGGTGCCAGCGGCGGCGGCGGCGGTGCCACCGGCGGCGCGACCGGTGCCGTCGGGACGGGCGTCGGGGCAGGGGCTTCGCGGACGTCCTCGCCGACCTTGCGCGTCGCCGCTGGTGCCTCAGCCACCTCGGCGTTGCGCGCCTCGATCTCACGCTCCGCCTGTCTGCGCCTATGCTTCAGCCGCGCCCCCCAGATCAGGCCGAGGATGACGACGATCGCAAAGATCGCGACGATCGTCAGATGCGCGGTGGTGAAAAGCGTGGTGGTGCTGGGCAGCAGGCTTTCGCCCGGGACCGATGTGGCGCTGTCGTTCATCGTCTCATCCTAATTGCCGCCGCGCAGCCTGCAAACGGGTCGTCCGGGAAAGAGGCAAGCAAAAGCGGGTCGGGCCATAGACGTGCCGTCAGCGCGCCAGTTCCCGCCAGCCGATGTCGCGGCGGCAGAAGCCATCGGGAAAGCGGATCGCATCGACCCCGCGATAGGCGGCGTCGCGCGCCGCGCCGATGTCCGCGCCCGACGCCGTCACCGCCAGCACGCGCCCGCCCGCGGCGACCAGCCGGTCCCCGTCGGATCGCGTGCCCGCCTGGAACACGACAGCGCCCGTCGCCTCCGCCGCATCGATCCCGTCGATCGTGCCCCCTGCTATGGGCGTGCCGGGATAGCCCCTCGCCGCGAGCACCACCGTCATCGCCACATCCGCGACGAAGGCGGGCGGCGGGGCCGTATCCAGTCGTCCTTCTGCCACCGCGAGCAACAACTGCACCAGGTCGCCGCGGAAGCGCAGCATCAGCACCTGGCATTCGGGATCGCCGAACCGCGCGTTATATTCGATCAGCTTCGGCCCCGTCGGCGTCAGCATCAGCCCGGCATACAGGACGCCGCTGAACGGCATGCCATCTTCGGCCATTGCCTTCACCGTCGGCGCGACGATCTCGTCGATCGCGCGGCGTTCCAGTTCAGGCGTCAGCACGGGGGCGGGGCTGTATGCGCCCATGCCGCCGGTGTTGGGGCCGGTATCGCCCTCGCCGACGCGCTTGTGATCCTGCGCGCTGCCGAACGGCATCAGGCTCGTGCCGTCGGTCAGGACGAACAGGCTCGCCTCCTCGCCGGTCAGGAATTCCTCCAGCACGACCGGCGCGTCGCCGGCGGCGAACATCGCGTCGAACGCCTCGGCCGCCTCCGCCTCGCTCGCGGCGATCACCACGCCCTTGCCTCCGGCGAGCCCGTCCGCCTTGATGACGACGGGATAGCCGAACGTCGTCGCCAGCGCGGCTTCCGCCTCTGCGCGGCTGCCCACGCGGACGTAGCCGGCGGTCGGGATGTTCGCGCGGCGGCACAGGTCCTTGGTGAAGCCCTTCGACCCTTCCAGCTGCGCGGCGGCCTTGTCCGGCCCGAACACCGCGATGCCGGCGGCGCGCAGCGCATCGCCCAGCCCGTCGACCAGCGGCGCCTCGGGCCCGATCACCACCAGGCCGATCGCATGATCGCGCACGAACGCGACGACGGCGGCATGATCCGTCGCATCCAGCGCGGCGCAGGTCGCGTGCGCGGCGATCCCGGGGTTGCCTGGCGTCGCATAGAGCGTATCGAGGGTCGGCGACTGCGCCAGCCTCCACGCCAATGCGTGTTCGCGTCCGCCGGAGCCGACCAACAGGACGTTCATGCCCGATCCCTTCCTCGATGATGACCCGCGGCTGCTAGCCGAGCCGCGCCCCGGCGACAACGCGCTCGCGCTGTCGGTCGGCGAACTCAGCTTCAAGCTGAAGCGGATGGTGGAGGGCGAATTCGGCCATGTCCGCCTGCGCGGCGAGATTTCCGGCTACAAGCGCGCCGCCTCCGGTCACGCCTATCTCTGCCTCAAGGACGACCAGGCGGTGATCGACGGCGTGATGTGGAAGGGGCAGATGGCGGGCCTCGCCTTCGCGCCGCAGGACGGCGTCGAGGTGATCGCGACGGGCAAACTCACTACCTATCCCGGCCGATCGAAATATCAGGTCGTCATCGAGCGGATGGAGCTCGCCGGCGCGGGCGCGCTGATGGCGCTGTTCGAAAAGCTCAAGGCCGGCCTCGCCGCAGAGGGGCTGTTCGACCCCGCGCGCAAGCAACGCCTGCCGTTCCTGCCGGGCACGATCGGCGTCGTCACCTCGCCGACCGGTGCGGTGATCCGCGACATCCTTCACCGGCTGGAGGATCGTTGCCCCAGCCACGTCGTCGTCTGGCCCGTGAAGGTGCAGGGCGCAGGCGCAGCGGACGAGGTGGCGGCGGCGATCCGCGGCTTCGATGCCTTGCCCGCCGAAGGCCCAGTGCCGCGCCCCGATCTCGTCATCGTCGCGCGTGGCGGCGGCTCGATCGAGGATCTGTGGGCGTTCAACGAAGAGGCGGTGGTGCGCGCGGTCGCGGACTGCACGATCCCGATTATCTCGGCGGTCGGCCACGAGACCGACACCACCTTGTGCGATTATGCCGCCGATCTGCGCGCCCCGACGCCGACCGCGGCGGCGGAACTGGCGGTGCCGGTGCTCGCCGACCTGCGCCTGTCGGTGCAGAGCCATGCGGCGCGCACGCTGCGCTGCGCCAGCCGCTACGTCGAGCGCGGACGCGAGCGGCTCAGCGCGACCGCGCGGCTGCTGCCCAGGCGCGACGCGCTGCTCGGGCCGCAGCGCCAGCGTGCCGACGAGGCGGGCCAGCGGCTCGACCGCGCGCTCGAACGGCGGATCGCGGTGGCGCGCGGGCAGCTCGACCGCAACGGCGGCGCGCTCCGCCCCGCGGTGCTGCAACGCCAGTGGGAGGCGGCGCGGCACCGTCTCGAGGCGACGTGGCGGCTCGCCCAGTCGCTCAACCCTGATACGGTGCTCGACCGTGGCTATGCGCGCATCACCACGCGCGCCGGCGAGACTTTGGTCAGCGCCGAGTCTGCGCGCACCGCGGTGGCGCTGACCCTGCGTTTCCGGGACGGCGCGGTCGACGCGATCGTGGCGGCGGACGACGGCATGATCGCGCGCCCAAAGGCGGAGCGCGCGCGTTCCAAACCACCGGCCGTCGCCAGAGGCGACCAGCCGACCTTGCTTTGACAGGATATCCATGATGCTCGTATCGAACAGCGATCGTCCGGCCCGGCTGCATTACATGGCCAACGGCTTTCGCGTGCTCAGCCCCGGCGACCACGTCACTTGCGCGGTGACGGGCGCGCGTATCCCGCTCGACATGCTGCGCTACTGGAGCGTCGCGCGCCAGGAAGCCTACGCCAATGCCGACCAGGCGGCCGAGGCGCTGCGCCCGCAATGAGCCTGCGCGCGGCGATCGGTGTGGCGATGCTGCTCGTGTCGGCGGGAACCGCCGCGCAAGACGATGTGACGGCCGGGGTGCCCGCGGCGACGGGCGGCTTTCGCTGGACGGGTACGCTCAGCCAGGGCGGCCTGATCCGCGGCACGGTGCCCGCCGGAACGCGCAGCCTCGCGCTCGATGGCCGGCCCGTCCCGCTGGCCGGCACCGCCTTCGTCATCGGCTTCGACCGGGACGCCGCCCCGGTCGCGACGCTGGTCGCGACGCGCACGGATGGCAGCGCGGTGACGCAGCGGCTCGCGGTCGCGCCGCGCGCGTGGCGGATCGAGCGGCTCGACACGTTGCCGCGCTATCCCGCGCCCGACCCCGTCTTCGCCCGGCTGCGTCCGCCCGAACTCGCGCAGATCGCCGCCGCGCGCGCGCTGCGCACCGACGCGAATGGCTGGCGCCAGTCCTTCGCCTGGCCTGCGACGGGGCGTATCTCCGGCCTGTTCGGGGCGCAGCGCGTCTATCGCGGCGAAGCGGGGGCCTATCACGGCGGCGTCGACGTCGCGCTCCCCACCGGGACGCTCGTCCGCGCGCCCGCCGACGGCGTTGTCATCCTCGCCGCCGACCATCCCTTCACGCTGGAGGGCAATCTGCTGATGATCGACCACGGCCTCGGTCTCAACAGCGCCTTCCTCCATCTCTCGCGCATAGACGTCAGGGTCGGCGACCACGTCCGCCAGGGCCAGGTGATCGGTGCCGTCGGCGCCACCGGCCGCGCAACGGGGCCGCACCTCCATTGGGGCATGCGCTGGGACGAAGCACGCCTCGACCCGCTCCTCATCGCCGGCGCGATGCCGGGTCGGTAACGCTGCTCGCGCTTGCAGCATTTTTGCTACGTGTGCTTACGTATTAGGCACATTTTGCATCGCGGAAAGGGGCGCATAGGCCCGCGGTGTGGCTTTTCTGGCACATTGTTCACCAAAGCTACACATGCGCGCCGATGCCGACTTTACAGTTCTACAGTACGTCTGCTTTGTTTCCCTTCATGTCTCGTGGAGACCGATCAGGCGGTCTTTGGGGGCTTGGTAAGGCCTGGCTATCGACACCGCGCGAAGCGGGTCGGACGGCTAGGCTAAGCGAGGGAAACACATGATCCATACTCTTGATTTCGCGCGTCGCGTATTGCGCGGCGGCACCGCTCTACAGGCATTGGCTCTGGTCGGGGCGGGCGTAGGGGCAAACTTCGCCGCGGCGCCAGCTAGCGCGCAGGATTATACGACTGGCGCTGTTCGCGGGGCCGTCGTCGACACCGATGGGAAAAGCGTAGCAGGCGCGCAGGTTACCCTGCGATCGCAAGGCCAGGGGCAAACCCGCACGTTCACCACTAACGGTGATGGCTCTTTTTCCGCGGCCGGCCTGACGCCGGGAGGATACGACGTCACGATCGCAGCTAGCGGCTACCGTGATTTTTCGGGTGTTATCAGCATAGCTGCTGCTCAGGAAAGCCGTGTCACACTTACGGTCGCTGGCGTTGATGTCGCGAACGACATCGTCGTAAAGGCGCAGCGGGTCCGGCAAGATTTCACCAAGACCACCACCGGCATCAATATCGATGTGCCGACGATCGCAACGCAGATTGCGTTGCCGCGGTCGGTCACGGCGCTGACCTTGCTCGCCCCAGGAACGACGCGTGGCGTTGCAGGGTTTGGCGACGTCGCCTCGATCAGCGGGTCTTCAGTCGCTGAAAACGCGTATTACATCAACGGATTGAATATCACCAATCCTGACACGTACGTTGGCGGTGCGCAGGTTCCGTTTGATTTTTACAAGACGGTCGACGTTCAAACCGGCGGCTACGCCGCGGAATTCGGACGGGCGACGGGCGGCATCGTCAATGCCACTACGAAGTCGGGTACCAATGCCCCATTCATGGCGATCCATGGCAATTTCACGCCAGCGGGAACGATCTCTCATCTGCCTAACATCGGTGATCCGAAGAATCCTTCGTCTATCGGTGCCCTGTCAAGCAGTGACACGTCGCAGTTGACGGTTGAGGCTGGTGGTGCGCTGATCAAGGATCACGTGTTCCTCTACGGTCTTTTCACTGATAATCGCGTCATCACGAAGAACGCATATTCGTCGGCGCGCAACTACGAACGCACGAAGAACACGGATCCATTCTACGGTGGCAAGGCCGACGTGTATTTCACATCGACCCAGCATCTGGAATTCACGTACTTCAATACGAACTCGCGAACCTACGTAACTGACTATACGTTCACGCCTAATGCGCAGTTTACTGGCGGGACGATAGGTGCCTTCAAAGCGGGCGAGATCAATCGTATTGGCGGAAGCAACTGGGTCGGTCGCTATACAAGCGGCATAACTGATTTCTTCCAGATTTCTGGCGCATACGGAATCAGTAAGGACAATAACGATATCGTTCCCGCCGATACGGCGTCCTATTATGTTCGTGATCAGCGTGCCTCGACCTCTCCAACTGGCACAACTTCGACCAGAATCATTTCCTCGACGCAGGCATATCAAGGAAATACTATCGACCAAACGCGGCGCGAATTTTACCGCGTTGATGGCGATCTGCGCTTTTCCCTGCTTGGGACGCACCATGTTCGGTTCGGGTTGGATAACGAAAACCTGAGCGAGACAAAGTTGAACCAGCTGAATGGTACGCTGCCAATTCGCTACACGTATACCAATACGGGGGTGCAGCTGCTTTACGAGCGGCTTGGTGGTCAAGTTTCCGGCCAGGATCGCGCATATTATCTGCAAGATTCATGGGAGCCGGTATCCGGTCTCACCCTAAACCTCGGTATCCGGGACGACGAATTCCGCCAATCGAACCTGTCTGGTCAGCAATACCTGAATTTCAAGGGAAATTGGGGTCCGCGGGTTGGCTTTAGCTATGTGCCCAATGGCGACTCGCCGTTCAAGTTTACGGGTAGCTACGGACGCTATTTCATTCCCCCCGCCATGAATCTTGGATTCCGTGGTCGAGATTTGTACTTCGCGGAATACTTTAATTATCCAGGCGCCGTCACCGCCGCACAAAATCAGGCGATTGCCGGTACGTTCCGGACGGATCCGGTAACAGGCCTGCCGCTCCTGGCGCTGGGCTCCGCCCAAACGTTCCGCACCGGCTCTGGCTATGGCTCTGCGTGCCCCGCTAATATTTCCTCGGCGCCCGGTAATCCGGTCAACGGGGCCGCAACCTGTCTGGTGCTTGGTGGCGGTGTCCAGGATCCTGCTTATGCTAAGGTTGCTCCAGGCACCAAGGCTACGTACGAGGACGAGATCATCCTGGCGGCGCGCTATCAGGTTACGCCTCTGCTGGCGGTTTCGCTCACCGGCACGCACAGGGCTTTGTCGCGTGTCTCCGAGGACACGGATTTTGCGCCCATCATCGCAAATCAACTCGGCTGTAACGGCACCACGCCGTCCGGTACGGCCGCACAATGCGACTTTTACACGAATAATTCGACCTATTATATCTGGAATCCAGGAAGCTCGACTTTGAAGGTTCGGGATTGGCTGGATGGTTCGAAGACGCTGACGCTGACCGGCCTTGCCTTCCCCAAACCACGTCGGACTTATGATGCGGTCACGCTTGAATTCGTGCGGGCCGATGACGGCAAATGGTTCGCGCGCGGGTCTCTGACCTGGTCGCGTCTGCGTGGTAATACGGAGGGTACCGTCAAGTCCGACGCCGGTAATGGCGCTCAGACGGACGCAGGCTCGACGCAGGACTTCGATTATCTTGGCCTGACCGATTACAGCTACGGACGACTTCCGAACGATCGGGCGCTCAATTTGAAGCTGTTCGGTTCGCTTCACATCGGCAACAATCTGCTCATCGGCGGAAACCTGCAAGTGCAGTCGCCGCTGCCGGGGTCCTGTGAAGGCTTCCATCCGACCGATGCCAACGCGGGAGGCTATGGCGCGTCGAGCTATTATTGTGCTTACGCGCTTGACCCTGCTAGCGGAAACTACACGGCAACCCGCCCGTCTCCGCGCGGTACCGGCTACCGTTCTGACTGGCTCGTGCAGTTCGATCCCTCGGTTCGTTTCACGCTTCCGGAAGCGTGGGGCTTTGGAAAAGGTTTTGTGCTGCGAGCAGATGTGTTCAACGTGTTCAATTCTCAGTCTGTTTTGCAACGTTATGTTCAGCATGAGACCGCACAATTGGCGCCGGGTCTGAACGGTGTCTATGTTCCCGATCCGCTGTACGGCACCCCGACCGTCTACCAGCAGCCCAGGTCGTTCCGTTTCGGTTTCGACATGGCCTTCTAAAGGCGAATTGAGGTAGTCTTTTTTAGGGGGCGAAGTATCTTCGCCCCCTTTTTTTAGCTGACATTCAAAACTAACCGTCCCTCGCCCTCGTCGACATGCACGATCGACCCGTCCTTCACCTCGCCGCGCAGGATCGCCTCCGCCAGCGGATCCTGGAGATACCGCTGCACTGCGCGCTTGAGCGGCCGCGCGCCGTAGACGGGGTCGTAGCCGACCCGGCCTAGCCACGCCCGCGCCGCATCCGTCAGGTCGAGCGTCACCTTGCGGTCGGCGAGCAGCTTGCCGACGCGCGCGACCTGGATGTCGACGATCGGCCCCATATGCGCCTGGCCCAGGCGATGGAACAGGATCACCTCGTCCAGCCGATTGAGGAACTCGGGCCGGAAATGCGCGCGGACGATCTCCATCACCTGTGGCTCGACGGTGTCGACCGCCTGGCCTTCCTCGAGATTGGCGAGATACTGGCTGCCAAGGTTGCTGGTCAGGATGATGATCGTGTTGCTGAAATCGACCGTGCGGCCCTGACCGTCGGTCAGGCGGCCGTCGTCGAGCACCTGGAGCAGCACGTTGAACACGTCGCCGTGCGCTTTCTCCACCTCGTCGAACAGCACGACCTGATACGGCCGGCGTCGCACCGCTTCGGTCAGCACGCCGCCTTCCTCGTAACCGACATAGCCCGGGGGCGCGCCGATCAGGCGGGCGACGGCGTGCTTCTCCATGAACTCGCTCATGTCGATGCGCACCATCGCGGATGCATCATCGAACAGGAATTCGGCGAGCGCCTTGGTCAGCTCGGTCTTGCCGACGCCCGTCGGCCCCAGGAACAGGAAGCTGCCCAGCGGCCGGTTCGGATCCTGCAGCCCCGCGCGCGCGCGCCGTACCGCGGTCGACACGGCGCGCACCGCCTCGCTCTGTCCGATGACACGCGCGCCAAGCACTTCTTCCATCCGCAGCAGCTTCTCGCGCTCGCCCTCCAGCATCCGATCGACGGGCACGCCGGTCCAGCGGCTGACGACCCCGGCGATATCGTCGGCGGTCACCTCTTCGCGCAGCATCGCGCCCTTGGTGGAGCCCTGCGCCTCCGCGAGCTGCTTCTCGAGCGCCGGGATGCGGCCGTAGGACAGCTCGCCCGCCTTGGCGAGGTCGCCGCCACGCTGCGCCTGGTCCAGTTCGAGCCGCGCGGCGTCGAGCTGTTCCTTGAGCTTCGCCTCGCCCGCGATCTTGTCCTTCTCCGCAAGCCAGCGCGTGGTCAGCTCGGCGGATTGCTGTTCGAGGTTCGCGAGTTCACCCTCGATCTTCTCGAGCCGGTCCTGCGACGCCTCGTCCGTCTCGCGGCGAAGGCCCTCGCGCTCGATCTTGAGGCGCAGGATGCGACGGTCGAGGCTTTCGATCTCCTCCGGTTTCGATTCGACTTCCATCCGTATTCGGCTCGCGGCCTCGTCCATCAGGTCGATCGCCTTGTCGGGCAGGAAGCGGTCGGTGATGTAGCGGTTGGACAGCGTCGCCGCCGACACCAGGGCGCCGTCGGTGATGCGCACGCCGTGGTGCATTTCATATTTGTCCTTGAGCCCGCGCAGGATGCTGATCGTATCCTCGACGGTCGGCTCGCCGACGAAGACGGGCTGGAAGCGCCGCTGGAGCGCGGGGTCCTTCTCGACATGCTTGCGATATTCGTCGAGTGTGGTCGCGCCGACGCAGTGCAGTTCGCCACGGGCGAGCGCGGGTTTCAACAGATTGCCCGCGTCCATCGCGCCTTCGGATTTGCCCGCGCCGATCAGCGTGTGCATCTCGTCGATGAACAGGATGATGTCGCCCTCGGCGGCCTTCACCTCGTCGATGACGCCTTTCAGCCGCTCCTCGAACTCGCCGCGATATTTCGCGCCCGCGATCAGCGCGCCCATGTCGAGCGCCATCAACGTCTTGTCCTTCAGGCCATCGGGCACGTCGCCGTTGGCGATGCGTAGCGCGAGGCCCTCGACGATCGCGGTCTTGCCGACGCCGGGTTCGCCGATCAACACGGGGTTGTTCTTGGTGCGGCGCGCGAGCACCTGGATCGTGCGGCGGATCTCCTCGTCGCGGCCGATCACGGGGTCGAGCTTGCCGTCGCGCGCCGCCTGCGTCAGGTCGCGCGCGAACTTCTTGAGCGCGTCGTACCGGTCTTCGGCGCCTGCGGTGTCGGCGGTCCGCCCCTGACGCAGCTGGTTGATCGCGGCGTTGAGCCCCTCCGCGGTTGCGCCCGATGCCTGTAGCGCCTTACCCGCGGCGGTGTTGAGCGACAGCGCCAGCGCGACGAGCAACCGTTCGACGGTGACGAAGCTGTCGCCCGCCCTCTGCGCGATCTGTTCCGCCTGATCGAGCACGCGGACAGCATCGTTCGACAGTCCGGGCGAGGATTGCGCGCCCGAACCCGAGACGGCGGGGATTTTCGCCAAGGCAAGATCGGTGTCGGCGATGGCGCGGCGCGGGTCTCCGCCTGCCGCCTGGATCAGGCCTGCGGCCATGCCCTGCTCGTCCTCGAGCAATGCCTTCAGCAGATGTTCGGGGGCGATCTGCTGATGGTTCATGCGGATCGCGACGGTTTGCGCGGACTGCAAAAAGCCCTTCGCCCGGTCGGTGAATTTTTCGAGGTTCATCTGGTGTCCCTGTTTCCTTTGGGTGTCAGATGGTGTTGCATTTGGGCAACACAAGGGGTTATGTTGATGATCGGGTCGCAACCCGTCGACCGTCAAGGCGAAACACCCGATCGCGTCATGTTATCCTATTGTCTGGCGTCCTCACGCCGTTATGCTCCGCTCAAACACCGGTTGGGGAGAATGACGATGAAAACGCTTTGGCTCGCAGGGGCGGCCACCCTCGCGCTCGTCGCGCCCGCAACGGCACAAACGGCGAAGCCGGTGCCGGCGGCGACGCTGATCAAGCAGGTGAACATCCCGTATCAGGCGTTCACGCTGAAGAACGGCCTGCGCGTCATCGTCAGCACCGATCGCAAGGCGCCGATCGTCGCGGTCAGCGTCTGGTACGACGTCGGCGCGAAGCACGAGCCCAAGGGATCGACGGGTTTCGCGCATCTGTTCGAACATCTGATGTTCAACGGGTCGGAGAATGCGCCGGGCGACTTCTTCGAACCCCTGAAACAGGTGGGCGCGACCGATTTCAACGGCACGACCAACCTCGATCGCACCAATTATTTCGAGACGGTGCCGACGGCGGGGCTGGAACGCGCACTGTTCCTCGAATCCGATCGCATGGGCTATCTGCTCGGCGCGATCACACAGGCGAAGCTCGACGAGCAGCGCGGCGTCGTCCAGAACGAAAAGCGACAGGGCGATAACCAGCCCTATGGCCTGACGCGCTACAAGGTGACCGAAGGGCTGTTCCCGGCAACGCACCCCTATGGCCATGACACGATCGGCTCGATGGCCGACCTCGATGCAGCGAGCCTCGAGACGGTGAAGAACTGGTTCCGCGATCACTATGGCCCCAACAATGCGGTGCTGGTGCTGGCGGGCGATATCGATGTCGCGCAGGCCAAGCCTTTGGTCGAAAAGTATTTCGGCGCGATCCCGGCGGGCCCGAAGAGCGTCCGCCCAGTCGCGCCCGTGCCGACGCTGGCGGCGCCCAAGGCCGAAACGATCAAGGACCGCGTCGCTGCGGTGATGGTCAGCCGCTATTGGGCGATCCCCGGCGGCGACACCCCCGATGCCGCGTCCCTTGAGGTCGCCGGGTCGGTGCTCGGCGGCCTCGCGTCCAGCCGGCTCGACACCATCCTGGTCAAGCAGGAAAAGCTCGCGGTCAGCGCCTCGGCGGCCGCCATCCCGGGGGCGCAGGTCGGGACGTTCGCGATCCGGGCGATCGTCCGCGCTGGCGTCGACCCCGCGCTGGTCGGGCGGCGGATCGACGAGATCCTCGCCGATTTCCTGGCGACGGGGCCGACCGCGGACGAGGTCAACCGCGTCGTCACGACGCGCGCAGCCGGCACGATCGGTGGCCTGGAGTCGGTCGGCGGCTTTGGCGGCAAGGCGGTCGCGCTGGCGCAGGGTGCGCTGTTCTACAACGATCCGGGCTATTACAAGAAGCACCTGGCCGCGCTGGCGGCGCAGACGCCCGCGAGCGTCAAGGCCGCAGCCGACAAATGGCTGAGCCGCCCCGCCTATGCATTGACCGTCGAGAAGGGGCCGCGCGCCGCCTATGAGGAGGCCCGCGTCCCGGCGCCGGCGGCCGTGGCGGCCGCGCCCGACACGCCGGTCAAGGGTACGCGCGGGCCGCTGCCGGTGGTCGGTCCCGTCACGGGCCTGACCTTTCCGACCGTCCAGCGCGCGCGACTGAGCAACGGGATCGAGGTCGTCTACGCACAGCGGAGCGCGGTGCCGGTGACGCAAATCGCGGTGTCGTTCGACGCGGGGGTGGCAGCCGACGTGCCGGGCAAGCTGGGCACGCAGGGCGTGACGCTGGCGATGATGGACGAAGGGATCGAGGGCATGACCTCCATCCAGCTTGCGGAGGCGAAGGAGCGGCTGGGGGCGCAGTTCGGGGCGAACGGCACGCCGGATCGCACCTTGGTCCAGCTGGGGGTGCCGAGCGCCAATCTCGCCCCCGCGCTCGACCTGTTCGGCAAGGTGGTGCGTGCGCCGACCTTTCCGGAGGCGGAACTCGCCCGCGTCAAGCAACAGACGCTCGCCGGCATCGCGCAGGAACTGACCAGTCCCAACGGGCTCGTCGGTCGCGTGCTGCCCCCGTTGCTCTACGGCCCCGCCTATCCCTATGCGAAGGCGCAGGGCGGGGGGGATCCGCGCGCCGTGGCGGCGTTGACCCGCGCCGATCTCATCGCCTTCCAGCGGGCGTGGCTGCGCCCGGACAAGGCCAAGATTTTCGTCGTCAGCGACCGGCCGCTGGCAGAGGTGCGTGCCGCGCTCGACGCGCGTTTCGGCGACTGGCGGCCGATGGGTCCGGCGGGCGTCAAGGACTTCTCTGCCCCGCCGCAGCCGTCCGCTCCCCGGATCGTGCTGGTCGACCGGCCGGACAGCCCGCAGTCGGTGGTGATCGGCGCGATCCCGACCGCGCTGAAGGGTACGCAGGACCTGCTGCCCGTCACGACGGCGAACGATGCACTGGGCGGCAGCTTCCTCAGCCGGCTCAACATGGACCTGCGCGAAACGCGTCACTGGTCCTATGGCGCCAACGGCCGTTTCCAGACGACGGTGGAGGCCGCGCCCTACGTCATCAGCGCGCCGGTGCAGGCGGACCAGACCGGCCCGTCGCTGGCGTCCGCACGGACGGACGTCGTCGAATTCCTGACGAAGCAGCCGATGACGCAGGAGGAGTTCGACCGTGCGATCAAGGGCGGGATCAACGCGCTGCCGGGCAGTTACGAAACGTCGGGCGCGGTGCTCGTCGCGATGCAGTCGAACGACACCTACAGGCGACCCGACGATTACCAGATGACGCTGGCGACGCGCCTGCGCGGCTATACGCTGGCCGATCTCAACGGCGCGATCCGCGGCGCGATCGATCCGAACAAGGCGTTCTGGGTCGTCGTCGGCGACGCGGCGAAGGTCAAGCCGCAGCTTGACACCCTGGGGCTGCCGGTCGAGGTCATTCCGGCGAACGCGGTCGCCGGCGCCCCCGCCGGCGGCGCGCCGGTCGCGAAGTAACGCCTGGTTTTGGGAGAGTGACGATGGCCGATATCGACGGCACCTGGGATTGCACCGTCAAGTCGCCGCTGGGCGACCAGAATATGACGCTGACCATCGCCACCGACGGGGGCAGCTTCACCGGCTCCGCGTCCGGCGCGATGGGGTCTAGCGATATCGCGGGCGACGCGGCGGGCAACACGATCACCTGGAAGCAGCAGATGACCTCGCCGATGCCGATGACGCTGGATATCGAGGCGACGGCGGACGGCGACACGCTGACCGGTTCGGTCGGCGCCGGCGCCTTCGGCAGCTTCCCGCTGTCGGGCACGCGCACCGCGTGACGGGATCGTCCCGCTGATCTTCCGGCCCGCTCCCCGCCGCCTCGACGCGGCAGGGGGCGGGCCTTTTTCGTTTTCGCCCGCTCCCGTCTCGCCTTCGCACTCGAAAGAGGTTGTCCGATGAAACGCCCGTTGCTGCTCGCTTCCGCCACCGCCCTGCTGCTGACCGCCGGCGCCGCCCCGGCGCAGCAGCGGATCAAGCCCGTCACCTGGACGGAACGGCCCGCGACGCCGCCCGCGAAGGAGGATACGTACGGTTACGTCCGCCGCGTCGTCGACATTCCGATGCGCGACGGCATCAAGCTGCACACCGTGATTGCGATCCCGAAGGGCGCGCACGATGCCGGTATCTTGATGACGCGCACGCCCTATGACGCGGAAAAAGCGCTCGGCGATAACCCCGGTTTCTACGCCGCGCCGACCGCGGATGGCGCGACCGGCGACGATGCGATCACCGAAGCGGGCTATATTCGCGTCTTTCAGGACGTGCGCGGCATGCACGGGTCGCAGGGCGGATACGTCATGAACCCCGCGCCGGTCGGCACGCCGTTCAACCCCAGCCAGGTCGATGATTCGACCGATACGTACGACACGATCGACTGGCTGGTGAAGAACATCAAGGAATCGAACGGGCGCGTCGGGATCACCGGAATCAGCTACGACGGGTTCCTGTCGCTGATGCCGCTCATCAACCCGCATCCGGCGCTGAAGGTCGCGGTGCCGATGAACCCGATGGTCGACGGCTGGCGCGGCGACGACTGGTTCCACAACGGCGCATTCCGCGAAACGATGCTGCCCTATATCCTGGGGCAGGAGGCGACCGCCGCGGCGGACACGCCGTTCCGCACCGGCTATGCCGACGATTACGAATATTACCTGAAGATGGGCTCTGCCGGCGCGGTCGCGAAGGCGAAGGGCGTCGACAAGATGGGCTTTTATCAGAAGCTGGTCGAGCACTCCGCCTACGACAGCTACTGGCAGAGCCAGGCGATGGATCAGGTGCTGGCGAAACAGCCGTTCAAGGTGCCGATGATGCTGGTCGACGGCCTGTGGGACCAGGAGGACATCTACGGCGCGCCGGCGGTCTATCGCGCCTTGAAGCCCAAGGACGCGAACAACGACATGGTCTTTCTGTCCGCGGGGCCGTGGTTCCACGGCCAGGAAGCGGGCGACGGTAATGCGCTGGGCGCGATCAAGTGGGACAGCGACACCGCCAAATGGTGGCGACGCCACGTGCTCGCGCCCTTCCTTGCCCATTATCTGAAGAGCGACCAGCCCGCGATGGACGTCGCGCCGGTGACGGTCTTCCAGACCGGTGCGAACGAATGGCAGCGGCTGCAATCCTGGCCGGCCGTGGCGGACGCGAAGGCGACGCCGCTTTACCTGAAGCCCGGCGGCGCGTTGGGATTCGATCCGGCGGCCGGGGCCGCGCAGACGGTGGATTACGTATCCGACCCCCGCGCGCCGGTGTCGTTCCGTGTCCGCCCGCTCAAACCGACCTACGCGCCCGGATCGACGTGGCGCCAGTGGCTGGTCGACGATCAGCGCGGCGTATCGGGGCGGCCCGACGTCATCACCTTCACCACCGAACCGCTGACGCAGGCGGTGACCGTCGCCGGCGTGCCGGAAGTCCACCTGACCGCATCGACGAGCGGCACCGACAGCGACTGGGTGGTCAAGCTGATCGACGTCTATCCCGAAGGGATGAAGGCGGATCAGGCGATGGCCGGATATCAGCTGGCGGTGTCGATGGACATCTTCCGCGGCCGCTATCGCGAGAGCCTGGCGGAGGCAAAGCCGATCGCGGCGAACACGCCCTTGCCCTATAACTTCGCGCTACCGATGGTGAACCACGTCTTCCTGCCCGGCCACCGCATCATGGTGCAGGTGCAGTCGAGCTGGTTCCCGCTGTACGATCGCAACCCGCAGACGTTCGTGCCCAACATCTTCAACGCCAAGCCGGGCGATTTCGTCGCGGCGACGCAGAAGGTGACCGTGTCGGGCGCGGGCGCCAGCTATATCGCGCTGCCCGTCGTCAAGTGACCGGGCGGCCCCCCACGCGGAGTCGGCGGGATTAATGCCGCCGCGTGCCCCCGATCGTCGCGCGCTGGCGCTCGCGATCGGGGCGCATGCCGCGATCCTGGCGCTGTTGCTGAAGGCGCACGGGACGCTGCCGGTACGTCCGGACATGCCGGCGCTGGCGGTGTTCGACGTGCCGCCACCACCGCCGCCGCCACCGCCGGTCGTATCCAAGCCGCCGCCGCCGCGCCCGCCGATGCCGGCGCGCAAGCCCGCGGGTGGATCGCCGCCACCGCCGCCGCCGCCGGAGCGCGTCGACACGACGCCGCTGCCGGTCGCGCCGCCGGCGCCGCCGGCCGTCGCCTCGCCGTTCGCCGCGGATGGCGTGCCCGCGCAACTGGCGGGGACGGGCCGCGACGCGGCCGGGACGGGGCGGGGCACAGGTGGCGGCAGCGGCGACGGAATCGGGCCGGGCGACGGCGGGGTCCGCTATGCGAGGGCGGAATGGATCCGCATGCCGCCGCCCGATGCGATGCAGGCGAACTGGCCACGCGAATCGATCAAGCGGCGCGTGCCGGGGCGGGTCGAACTGGGCTGCTACGTCCCCCGACCGGGCCCGCCGCGACGCTGCTGGCTGCTCAGCGAGACGCCCAAGGGCTTCGGCTTCGGTAAAGCGGCCATGGCGCTGTGGGGGCAGTTCCGTATCCGACCCGTGCGGCGGAATGGCGAGCCGCTCGACGTGCCGGTGGTCGTGCCGGTCAACTTCATGATGCCGGCAGCGCCGCCCTTGCCGAAATGATGCATCGCGCGAGTCTTGACAAAATTGACACCTAAACGGGTAATGTCGTGTCGGGTTAGTAAAATAAAGTTTCGCGAGACATTTTTACGCGGTGAGTTTTCGGACAGGGGGGCTGAGCGATGTTCTGCGATCAGCACAAGCGGGACCCCGGATCATGTCCGGGGTGACGACGTATGACTGGCCTGCTGTCGATGGGCACGCACGGACGTCGGATCGGTCGACTAAGGAGCCGGCGCGAAACGATCGGGCGGTTCCGTTTCACCGTGACCTTGGGCTGCCATGAGAAAGAGCGCGCCGACTTCCGCGGGCACCCCGTGTACCACGTTTGTTCTGTTTTGGATAGCCCCGTTCAGCGCGTGACGCGGGTGACATGGCCCATCTTGCGACCGGGTCGCGCCTCGCCCTTGCCATAGAGGTGCAGATGCGCGCCGGGTTCGGTCAACGCGTCCGCCCACGGGTCCTCGCCGATCAGATTGCGCATCTCGACGCGGCCGGTCGGAGTCGTCGCGCCCAGCGGCAGGCCGCAGATCGCGCGGATGTGGTTCTCGAACTGCGAGGTTTCCGCGCCCTCGATCGTCCAATGGCCGGAATTGTGGACGCGCGGTGCCATCTCGTTGAACACCGGGCCTTGGTCGGTCGCGAAGAATTCGCACGCGAGCACGCCGACATAGTCGAGCGCGTCGGCGATGCGGCAGGCGAGCGCGGTCGCCTCTTCCGCCTGCGCGACCACTTCGGCAGGCGCGGGTATAGTGGAAGTGCGCAGGATCGCGTCGCGATGGACGTTGTGCGGCGGGTCGTAGCGGACGGCGACGCCATCGTGGCCGCGCGCGATCAGGATCGAAAATTCGTGGTCGAAGCGGATGAAGCCTTCCAGCACCGCGGGGCCGCCGATCGTATCCCACACGCTGCCTGCGTCGGCGGGCGTCGCGATCACTGCCTGCCCCTTGCCGTCGTAGCCGAAGCGCGTCGTCTTCAGGATTGCGGGTGTGCCGATGCGCGCGATCGCGGCGTCGAGGTCGGCGCGGCTGTTCACTGCCGCCCAGGGGGCGGGGCGGCCGCCGACCTTTTCGACGAAGCTCTTTTCCGCGATCCGGTCCTGCGCGACGCGCAGCGCGGCGGGCGCGGGGTGGACGGGGACGCGCGCCGCCAGCCATTCGACGGGGACGACGTCGATATTCTCGAACTCGTAGGTGACGACATCGCACGCCGCCGCGAAATCGGCGAGGACGATGCGATTGTGGTAATCGGCGCGCGTCAGGCTGGACGCGGTCTGCGCGGCGACGCTTTCGCGATCGGGCGCGAGGACATGCGTGCGGTAACCGAGCTGCGCCGCCGCGACGGCGAGCATGCGGCCGAGCTGGCCGCCACCGAGAATGCCGATCGTCGCGCCGGGATCGAGCCTCATGCCGGATCGACCGCGACGCTGTCGGTCTGGCGGCGGCGCCAGTCCTGAAGCCGCTGCGACAGCGCGTCGTCGCCGATCGCGAGGATCGCGGCGGCGAGCAGCCCGGCGTTGATCGCACCGGCCTTGCCGATCGCGAGGGTGCCGACGGGAATGCCGCCGGGCATCTGGACGATCGAGAGGAGGCTGTCCTGCCCCTTCAGCGCCTTGCTTTCGACGGGCACGCCCAGCACGGGCAGATGCGTCATCGCGGCCGCCATGCCGGGCAGGTGCGCCGCGCCGCCGGCGCCGGCGATCACCACCTTCAGCCCGCGGCCGGCGGCGGTCTTCGCATAATCGTAGAGGCGGTCGGGGGTGCGATGCGCGGACACGACCCTGGTTTCATGCGGCACGCCGAGGTCGTCGAGCACGGTCGATGCGTGGCGCATCGTGTCCCAGTCGGACGTCGATCCCATGATGATGCCGACCAGAGGCTCTGTCACGCGTTGCTCCTCGCGAGGGAGACGCTGCCTAGCCAAAGGTGCGGGGGAGGGCAACGGTGGAGGGGGACGGCGGGCGCGCTTACGCCGTTGGGTTGGAGCGGCAGGGGGTAGGGTATGCGGCGCTGCGCCTCGAAGGCCTCGTCATTCCCGCGCAGGCGGGAATCCAGAGACGTCGACGCTGCGGCTCCTTCCATGCGCTGCGCGTCTGGATCCCCGCCTGCGCGGGGATGACGGCGAAGGGCGCGTGTCCGTTGCCACTTTCGTCATCCCGGCGGACGCCGGGACCCACGGACACGCGCCATCGGCGGTGATGCGCCGCCATTCGCCGATCACCTCCATGGGTCCCGGCTTTCGCCGGGATGGCAAGGGTGATGAAGCCGGTCAGCGCTCGCTCAGATAATAACGGTCGGTGGCGTTGAGCTGGTCGTCGAGCTGATAGACGATCGGCTGGCCGGTCGGGATTTCGAGGCCCGTGATCTCCTCGTCCGAAATGCCGGACAGATGCTTGACCAGCGCGCGCAGCGAATTGCCGTGCGCGGAGATCAGCACGCGCTGGCCGTCCTTCAGCGCGGGCGCGATGCGGGCATCCCAATAAGGCAGGACGCGGGCGATCGTGTCCTTCAGGCTTTCGGTCTGGGGCACGGCGATGCCGGCGTAGCGGCGGTCCTGGCTGAGGTCGTATGCGCTGCCCGCTTCGAGCGGTGGCGGCGGCACGTCGAAGCTGCGGCGCCAGATGTGGACCTGTTCGTCGCCATGGCGGGCCGCGGTCTCCGCCTTGTCGAGGCCGGTGAGGCCGCCATAGTGGCGCTCGTTGAGGCGCCAGTCCTTCTCGACCGGCAGCCACAGCCGGCCCATCGCCTCGAGCGCGAGGTTCAGCGTCTTGATCGCCCGCGTCTGGAGCGAGGTGAAGGTCATGTCGAAATCGAGGCCTTTGGCCGCCATCAGTTCGCCCGCGGCGCGCGCTTCGGCCGCGCCCTTTTCGGTCACGTCGACGTCCCACCAGCCGGTGAAGCGGTTTTCGAGGTTCCAGGCGGACTGGCCGTGGCGGATCAGGACGAGCGTGGGCATCAGGCCTCCAATATCAGGGTCATGTAGCGATTCTGCGTGCTGTCGGCGGGATAGTCGGCGAAGGCGCCGCAGTCCACGAAGCCGAAGCGGCGGTACAGCGCATGCGCCGGCGCGAAGCGGTCGCCGGTGCCCGTTTCCAGGCTCAACCGGGCGATGCCTTGCGTGCGTGCATGCGCGATCAGCGCGGCCAGAACCGCCGCGGCGACGCCCTTGCGGCGATGCGCGTCGGCGGTGCGCATCGATTTCAGCTCGGCGTGATCGTCGTCCAGCCGCTTCACCGCGCCCATGCCGACCAGCGCATCGCCATCCCAGGCGGTGAAGAAGGCAGTGTCGGGCGCCCGGAGCTTTGCGGCGCCGAGCGCGAAGCGAAAGGCGGCATCGCCGTCCGCCTGCGCGAAGGCGAGATGCTCGGCGATCAGCGCCGCCGCCGCCGGTGAGCAGGGGTCGTCGCGGCGAACCTCGATCACAACGTGTCGATCATCCCGGTGAGGACCTCGAGGCAGGACACGGCCAAAGCCTTCGACCGTTCGCCCGACCAGCCGAATTCGGCATCGGGATTGGGATCATGGTCCTTGAACGGCATTTCCAGCGTCACCGACACCGTGCCGAAGCGGTGCGCGAGCTGGTTGGTCGACATCGACAGGTTGGCGTTGCCGGCACTTGCCTTCTCATAGCCCTTCTCGACCTGGAAATCGGGCGTGTGCGCGGCGAGGCGGCGGCCTAAGTCGTAGAATTTGGCGCCGTGATCCTCGGTCCAGTTGGGGATGCCCTCATAGCCCGCGATGAAGTTCGCCGGGATCGCCTCGTCGCCATGGACGTCAATCGCGAAGACGACGCCGGTTTCGTCCATCGCGTTGCGCACGCACAATACTTCCGGGCTGCGTTCCGCGGTCGGGGCGTGCCATTCGCGGTTGAGGTTCACGCCCGCGGCATTGGTGCGCAGATGGCCGCGGCGGGTGCCGTCGGGGTTCATGTTGGGGACGACGTGGACCGTCGCCTTTTCCAGGAGCGGCCGGGCGGCGTCGCTGGTCAGCCAGTCGAGCGCGCCTTCCATCCACCATTCCGCCATCGATTCGCCCGGATGCTGGCGCGCGTACAGCCACACCGGCTTCGGCCCCGCGCCGATCCGGAAATAATCGATCGCCTGCCCGTCGAGCGAGGTGCCGAGCTGGCGGTGCGTGACGCCGGGCGCCTGCGCGATGCGTGCGACCAAAGCCTCGTGCATCTCCATGGTGTAGGGCGCGAAATAGGCGAACCAGGCGAGTTCGCCGTCGACCTGATAGTCGAACGACAGCACGCCGCCTTCGTAGCGGGTGTCGATCATCCGCCAATGGATTCGATCGGTGCTCGCGCGCGTCCGGTAGCCCGGCCAGCCGAACGGATAGGCCGATTCGCCCGCATTGAGGATGCGGAGCGTCAGCCGCCGCCCGCGCGCGCCGGCGACGCGGAACGAGAACCACTGGAAGAAATCCGACTGATGATCCTTGACGATCTCCAGGTCGACGCGATCCCCGTCGATCGCGACGAGCCGGATGTTGCCGCCGTCGAAGGCGGCGTTGATCTGTATGGTCATTTGACCTCGATAGTGCGGCCGGACTCGCCCGGGAACCCCACGAACAACGCATGGGCGAGGCGCGGCGCCTGTTCGTCGGCGCTCCTGATATCGCTGATCCCCTGCGCCTGGCCTTCCCAGACGGGCGACTGGTCGCGGCCGTTCTTGATCGTCACCGACAGGCGCGCGGCGAGCACTTCGGTGGGGCGACGCTTGCCGATCGGGAAGCTGATGCCGCCGCCGAGGCCCACGCCGCCACCACGATAGCCGCCGCTATAGCCGCCTCCGCCCAGGCCGATGCTGACCGGCGGCTGGCGCGGCGGGCCTTCCTGCGTCGTGCGGGTGAAGTTGACGGTCGCGACGTAATCGGGCCGCGCGCCGGCGGCGGGCAGCGTGTAGCCGAGTTTCAGCAGCTCGCCCTCGACCGCGGCGGCGTAGGTCTTGAACTCGATGCTGGGCGTGCCGGTGTCGAGCGGCTGGACCGCGATCGTCCCGCGCGCGATCGGCTGGTTCAGATGATAGCGCACGACCTGCGTCGGCGGCAGCGACGCGGTGGTGGCGCATCCGGCGAGCGCGATGCCCGCGAAGCCGAGGACGAGGAAGGGGCGAAGGGTCATGCGGCGAATCCCGATATAGTGACGCGTTGCGAAACGCTCTAAACACCCCGGCGTTGCTTGACTATTGCAGCGCTTCTGCCTAGGCGCTCGCGCTTTCTCCGACACCTTTCAATTCGAAAAGAAGCGAATCGATCATGAAGATCCGCAACAGCCTGAAGTCGCTCAAGGACCGCCACCGGGACAACCGCGTGATCCGTCGCCGCGGCCGCACGTACGTCATCAACAAGACCAACCGTCGTTTCAAGGCGCGTCAGGGCTAAGCAGCCATGCGCATGCCGACCGCCGTCATCTTCGACGTCGGCCGGGTCTTGTACGACTGGGACCCACGGTTCCTGTATCGGCGCCTGATCGACGACGATCGGGCGCTTGATGCGTTTGTGCGCGACGTCGTCACGCACGAATGGCATTTCCAGCATGATGCCGGACGCGACTTCGCCGACACCTCGGCGGAGCTTACGGCGCTGTTCCCCGAACATGCTGAGCTGATCCGCGCCTGGGGGCCGCGCTTCCTCGAGAGCATCGGCGATCCGATCCCCGGCATGCACGCGCTCGTCGACGAGCTGCATGCGCGCGCCGTACCGCTGTTCGCGATCACCAACTTCAGCCACGAATTCTGGCCGCCGTTCCGCGCGCGCGAGGCGGCGATGTTCGACCGGTTCCGTGATGTCGTCGTGTCGGGCGACGAGAAACTGGTGAAGCCCGATCCCGCCATCTATCGCCTGGCGCTCGACCGATTCGGGCTTGAGGCGGCGGAGACGGTGTTCATCGACGACAATGCGGCGAACATTGCCGGCGCGCAGAGCGTCGGGCTGATCGGGCTGCATTTCACCGGCGAGCCGACGCTGCGCCGGGAACTCGAGACGCTGGGGCTGCTGTAATCCCCCTCCCGCAAGCGGGAGGGGAGGTGCCTGCTCAGCCGTCGTCCTTCAATTCGTCGCCGATGATACGCACGACGTGGATGACGTTGGTCGATCCCGGGGTGCGGAAGGGGACGCCCGCCATCACGATGACGCGGTCGCCCGCCTTAGCAATGCCGGTGCGCAGCGCCATCCGCTTCGACTTGCCGACCATGTCCTCGAACGATTCGACGTCGCGTGTGTGGACCGCATGCGTGCCCCACAGCAGACCGAGCCGACGCGCCGTCTCCTTGTTCGGCGTCAGCGTCAGGATCGGCACCGGCGGCCGTTCGCGTGCGATGCGGCGCGCGGTCGAGCCGGACGTGGTGAAACAGATGATCGCCGTCGCCGACGTGGTATGCGCGATCGACTTCGCCGCCTCCGCCAGCGCGTCGGCGGTGGTCGGATCGGGGCGCGTCACGGTGAAGTGGATACGGTCGCCGTGGCCGGGGTCGCTTTCCACCGAGATGCCGATCGCATTCATCATCGCGACCGATTCGACCGGCCATGCGCCGGCCGCGCTTTCCGCAGACAGCATGATCGCGTCCGCACCGTCGTAGATGGCGGTGGCGACGTCGGACACCTCGGCGCGGGTCGGCGACGGGCTCTGGATCATCGATTCGAGCATCTGCGTCGCGACCACCACCGGGCGGCCGAGCCGGCGCGCGGTTTCGACGATGCGCTTCTGCAGCGGCGGTACCGTCTGCGGCGGCAGTTCGACGCCCAGGTCGCCGCGCGCGACCATCACGCCGTCGCACGCCTCGACGATCTCCTCGAGCCGGTCGATCGCCTGCGGCTTTTCGATCTTGGCGAGCAGCGCGGCCTTGCCGCCGATCAGTTTGCGCGCCTCCCACAGGTCCTCGGGCCGCTGTACGAAGCTCAATGCGATCCAGTCGACGCCCTGCTCGACCGCGAAGGCGAGGTCGCTGCGATCCTTTTCGGTCAGCGCGGCCATCGGCAGCACGACGTCTGGGACGTTGAGCCCCTTGTTGTTCGACAGCGGCCCGCCGACCTCGACCGTGGTGACGATCCGATCCGCGTCATGCTCGGCGACGCGCAGCACCAATTTGCCATCGTCGAGCAGCAGGCGGGCGCCCGGCTCGATCGCCTCGAAAATCTCGCGATGCGGCAGTTCGACGCGCGTCGCGTCGCCCGGCGCCGGGTCGCGATCGAGCACGAAGCGGCTGCCGTGTTCCAGCACGACCTTGCCGCCGTCGAACTTGCCGACGCGCAGCTTGGGGCCCTGAAGATCGGCCAGGATCGTGGTCGGGCGCCGGAATTCGCGTTCGAGGTCGCGGATCGCCTGGATCACGGGCACCTTCGATGCCTGGTCGCCGTGGCTCATGTTGATGCGGAAGGCGTCGGCCCCGGCCTGGAACAGGGTGGCGATCATCTCGGGGCTGTTGCTCGCGGGACCGAGGGTCGCGAGAACGCGCACTTTTCGCGATCTGGGCGCGATGGCAGTGGTCATGAATGGGGCTCCTGGGGAATGGCCGCCGTCCCCTCTAGTCCCTATCTGGTCGGGATCAACCATTGGAAGGGCCAAGCGCGCATGACCGATCCCCTCGACACGCTGGACGATACCGTCGCCGCTGCGGCGTTCCGTCGCCTCGTTCGCCATCTGCGCCACCGCACCGATGCGCAGAACATCGACCTGATGGGGCTTGCGGGTTTCTGCCGCAACTGCCTGTCGGACTGGATCGAGGAGGCGGGCGGCCTGTCGAAAGACGCGGCGCGCGAGACGATCTACGGCATGCCGCAGGCGGAGTGGAAGCGGCATTACCAGACGGAGGCGAGCCCCGAGCAGGTCGCGCGCATGGCGGACAGCGTCGCCCGGAACCGGCGTGACGCCGACCTCGACGAGGCGTTGGACGAAAGCTTTCCGGCGAGCGACCCGCCCGCAATGACCGAACCGGGTCGCCGAGAGGCTTGAGCGCATCGTGGTAAAGGCCTAGACGCGGCGCCCTGCCGGCGCGGCCGGTATCATCATCGAATCAGCAAGGAAGGGCCGCGACCGGTTCGCGGCGGGTGGGACATATGGCGGAAGAGCGTGGCGAAGGCATGGGCGGCGGGCACGTCGCGGCGGACGAACTGCGGCTGCTGATCGAGCGCGCCGAGCGGCTCGAAGAAGAGAAGAAGGGTATCGCCGACGACATCAAGGACGTGATGGCCGAGGCGAAGGGGCGCGGTTACGACCCGAAGGCGATCCGCAAGATCCTCTCGATCCGCAAGAAGAAGAAGGAAGAGTATCAGGAAGAGGAAGCGATCCTCGAGGTGTACATGCAGGCGCTCGGCATGATCTGAGCCCGCATCGGGCTTTCGCGGGTGTCGCGACGGCCCGATGTCCCGGCCTTTTCGGCCGCGTGCGGCGGCGCGTTCCGCCCGCAGGGCCGCTCAGTCGTCGGCGGCGACCGGATCGACGACGAGCAGCAACCGCGCCGCCGCCGGATCGGCGAGCGGCGGCGAACGGTGCAGGATCGCCGGCTCGGCAACGAGCCGCCGCCCCTTGAGCAGGGCGATGGCGTTACGCGGAATGTGCCGGATCGCGTCCGGCCGCGTCGCCTCCACCCATTGCGTGCCGGCACCGCGATAGGTGACGAGCAGGCGCGTCGTCACATAATCCATGTGAAAGCGGCGGCAGGCGTCGGTGACGATCCATTCCAGCCGGATGCGGACCGCCGCGACGCGGCGGATGCCCGCGTGGAAGCGCGCCAGCCGCGCGATGTCGATTGCCAGCGGGACGGCGAGGTCGGCGGGGTAGCCCGCCTCCATCAGCGCGCGTGGCAAATCCGACGCCAACTGGGCGACAGGCATGATCGTGTCGATCGATGCGATCGGATCGATCGCGAGCGTCCCAAGCGCGGCCAGCGCCGGATCGGTGTCGCGCGGACAGATCGCGAGCTGGCAGGACGAAGCGTCGATCGCCGCGGCGAGCGCGGGGAGGTCGTCGACAGGCGTGACGTGCGGACCATCGCAGGTGCGCGGGTCATCGAAAAGAGCGTGCATCGAATCGTGATGATACATCGTATCAAATTTGTCGAGTGGCCGATCCGCGCCGGCGAACGGGTCGCCGTTCACACGGCCTCGCTCGCCGCGGTCGTCCAGCCCAGGCGGGGGATGGTGATTGAGCGTTTGCCCGATAGATCGGTGCGCAGCACGAACAGTTCGCGGCTTTCGATGTAGCCGACGAGCCGGCGGACGCGGCCCAGCGAACTGGTGCCATAGGTTTCCGCGAGCGCGGCGTCGGACGGGCACGGCTCGCCCTCGCGCGCGGCACGGGCGACGAGCAGGAACGGGCCGATCATGTCCTCGGGCAAGGTATCGGCGAGCGCCATCGCCGCCGCCCATTCGGGATCGCTGACGTCGAAGATGCCGGCGCGTGCCGCGGACAGGCGCCGGGTGAAGCCGGCGAGGTCGAGCGGTGGCTTCGCCAGCCCTGCCATGCGGCAGCGGACCTGAAAGTCCTGGAACAGCACCGATGGCGGCCGCATCGCGGCATCGCCGTCCGCGACGATCGCACGCAGCACGTCGGCGTAGATCGTCTCGACCTCCTCGTCCGACTTGTCGGGCAGCGGCGCGAGACCGGGCTGGACCGGCGCGGGGCGTTCGATCGTGTCGAGCAGCTCGTCCGCAGGCACGCGGCGCGGACGCGGATCGAACGTCATCGGCAGCTGCGGCGCCGCCTCGGGCGGGGGCGCGAAGATCAGTTCCTGGAGATTCTCGACCGGCGCGGAAGGGAGCGGGGTCAATTTTGGGCTGCCCGAGCGTGCGCTCGTCTCGACCGCGCCGATCCTGACCGTGATCGGGCGGCGCGACACCGCGGGGCCGAGCGCCAGGAAGGTGCCGCGCGCGAGGTCGCGGATTGCCTCCGCCTGGCGCCGCTCCATGCCGAGCAGGTCGGCGGCGCGCGCCATGTCGATATCGAGGAAGGTGCGCCCCATCAGGAAGTTCGACGCTTCCGCGGCGACGTTCTTGGCGAGCTTCGCCAGCCGCTGCGTCGCGATGACGCCGGCGAGGCCGCGCTTGCGGCCGCGGCACATCAGATTGGTCATCGCCGACAGCGACGCACGGCGCACTTCTTCGGCGACCTCGCCGCCGCCCGCGGGCGCGAACAACTGCGCCTCGTCGACGACGACGAGCGCGGGATACCAATGGTCGCGTGGCGCATCGAACAGCGCCGACAGGAAGGCCGCGGCGCAGCGCATCTGCCCTTCCGCCTCCAGCCCTTCGAGGCTAAGCACGACGCTGGCGCGATGTTCGCGCAGGCGGCCGGCGATGCGCGCGATCTCGGCCTGCGAATAATCCGCCGCCTCGATCACGACGTGGCCGTAGGCGTCGGACAGCGTGACGAAGTCGCCTTCGGGATCGATTACCACCTGCTGCACCTGGCCCGCCGAGCGTTCCAGCATGCGGCGCAGCAGGTGCGACTTGCCCGACCCGGAATTGCCCTGGACGAGCAACCGGGTGGCGAGCAATTCTTCGAGGTCCATGGTCACGGGCGCGCCGCGTTCGTCGCTGCCCATGTCTACGCTGACGGTCATGATCGCCGCCCGTTTGGCCGACGGGGGGGCGGGGGGCAAGCGGTTTGCGTCGGGTTGGCGGCGGCGGCGCGCACGGCTAGGGCGACGACGGACTTTTCAGCCGGAATCCCCAGCCATGTCGCAGCGCCCGCCGATCACCGACCTTGCCCTGCGACTGCTGCGCAAGCCCAACGAGGCGCTCGATCCCGAGGAGCGGCGCGTCCTTGCCAGCATCGACGCGGGCACGCTGATCAGCCGCGACGCGGCGGACGAGGCGGATCTGCGCGCGAGTGTCGGCGACCGGCTGGCGGACAAGGTCGCCGCGGTCGGCGGGTCGTGGGGCTTCATCATCGCCTTCACGCTCGTGCTGCTGGGCTGGATGATCCTCAATTCGGACGTGCTCGGCCATTTCGGGCTGGTCTTCGATCCGTATCCCTACATCTTTTTGAACCTGATGCTCTCGACGCTGGCGGCGATCCAGGCACCCGTCATCATGATGAGCCAGAACCGCCAGGCGGCGAAGGACCGGCTGGCCGCGAGCCTGGACTATGAGACGAACCTGCGCGCGGAGCTGGAGATCCTGCGGCTGCACGAGAAGCTCGACCTGCTCGTCGCGGAACGGCTGGCGGGACTGGAAGCGAAAATCGACGGCTTGGCCCAAAGGACCTGAGGCGGCACCGGCCCGCTCCCCCGCCCGGGAGCGGGCCGGTGCCGCTTCCACGTCAGTGGATCAGCCGCTAAAGGCACACGATTATCCGTCAGAGGCGACCATGGCAGGCCATTCCAAGTTCAAGAACATCATGCACCGCAAGGGCGCGCAGGATAAGAAGCGCTCGAGCATGTTTTCCAAGCTGTCCCGCGAAATCACGGTCGCGGCGAAGATGGGTCTCCCCGACCCCGACATGAACCCGCGCCTGCGCGCCGCGATCGCCGCGGCAAAGGCGCAGTCGATGCCCAAGGACAATATCCAGCGCTCGATCGACAAGGCGTCCAAGGGCGACGGCGAGAATTACGAGGAAATCCGCTACGAGGGCTTCGGCCCCGGCGGCGTGTCGCTGATCATCGAGGCGCTGACCGACAACCGCAACCGCACCGCGACCAACGTGCGCACCGCGGTGGCGAAGAACGGGGGCAATCTGGGCGCGAGCGGATCGGTGAGCCACGGCTTCGACCGGATGGGCCTGATCAGTTATCCGGCGAGCGCGGGCGATGCCGAGAAGGTGTTCGAGGCGGCGCTGGAGGCGGGCGCGGAGGATGTGACGTCGAGCGAGGACGGCCACGAGATCTGGACCGCGACGGGGGACCTGCACGAGGTCGCCAAGGCGCTGGAGCCGGTGCTCGGCGAGGCGGAGGGCGCGAAGCTTGCCTGGCGCCCGCAGACGATGGTCGCGGTGGCGGAAGGCGATGCGGCGACGTTGTTCAAGCTGATCGACGCGCTCGACGACGACGACGACGTGCAGACCGTATGGGGGAACTACGAGGTTTCCGACGAGGTGATGGAGAAGCTGGGCTAAAAGCCCCTCCTCTTCAGAGGAGGGGTTGGGGTGGAGGACGCCGGATGACGCTCGATCGGATCGGGAAGAATGCTCGCGCCAACCGCCATAATCCAACTGAGCCCGAGGCGCGGCTATGGCGACACCTGTCGGCCTCCCGCCTCGGTGGTTTGAAATTCCGGCGTCAGCATCCTGTCGAAAGCTGGATCGTCGATTTCTTCTGCGCGTCGGTCGCGCTGGGGGTGGAAATTGATGGCCATACGCACGATGCGGAGGATGATGCCCGCCGCGATGCCTACTTCCGCGAACGGCTTGGGATTGAGATGCTGCGCTTCACCAACACCGACGTGATGACGAACATGGACGGTGTGTTGCACGCGATCCTGACGCGCGCAAAGTCGCTACCGCCGCGCTGGATCCCGAGCGGCGGCCTCCACCCCAACCCCTCCTCTGAAGAGGAGGGGCTTTGATCATCCTCGGTCTTGACCCGGGGCTCGGCACGACGGGCTGGGGGGTGATCCATGCGGATGGCAATCGCCTGAGCCATATCGCCAACGGGCAGATCAGGACCGATCCGTCGATGCCGCTGCCGCGACGGCTGGCGAACCTCAATGCGGCGCTGACCGACGTCATCCTTGCCGAAAAGCCCGATGGCGCGGCGGTGGAGGAGGTGCTGGGCAACACCAACGCGCAATCGACGCTGAAGCTGGGGCAGGCGCGCGGCGTCGTGTTGCTGACTGCGGCGAACGCCGGGCTGCTCGTCGGCGAATATCACCCCTCGACGGTCAAGAAGGCGGTGGTCGGCACGGGCGGCGCGGAGAAACGGCAGATCCAGGCGATGATGGCGGTGCTGCTGCCCGGCGCGAAGCTGGCGGGGCCGGACGCCGCCGACGCGCTGGCGGTGGCGATCACGCACGCGCATCATCTGGCGAGCGCGGCCGGCATGGCGCGCCGGGCAAGGATTACGGCATGATCGCGCATCTGAAGGGCCGCCTCGATTCGACGGGCATCGACCATGCGGTGATCGACGTCGGCGGCGTCGGCTATCTCGTCGGCGCCTCGTCGCGCACGCTCGCCGCGATCGGCCCGGTCGGCGAGGCGGCGACCTTGTTCACCGAGATGCTGGTCGGCGAGGATTTTCTGCGCCTGGTCGGCTTTGCGACCGCGGGCGAGCGCGACTGGTTCCGGCTGCTGACCGGGGTGCAGGGCGTGGGCGCGCGCGTCGCGCTGGCGATCCTGTCGGCGCTGGAGCCGGCGGAACTGTCGCGCGCGGTTGCGGCGCAGGACAAGGCGATGGTCGCGCGCGCCAATGGCGTCGGGCCGAAACTCGCCGAGCGGATCGTGCGCGAGCTGAAGGACAAGGTCGGCGCGGTCGCGACGCTGGGGCCGGCGGCCGCGTCGCAGATCGCGCCCGTGGGAGCGAGCGCGGATGCGGTGTCGGCGTTGCTCAACCTCGGCTTCCGCCCCGCCGAGGCGGCGAGCGCGGTCGGCGCGGCGGAGGAGGAACTGGGGCCGGGCGCGACGCTCGACGCGTTGGTGCGGCTGGCGCTGCGCAAGGCGGCGAAAGGCTGACCCTCAGCGGGGCGACGACGCGCCGCAGACGTCGGCCGGCGTCGGTCCCCTGGTCAGCACGAGCGTGACGATCGACCGCGGCGGGGCGGCGACGCCCGCGACGCAGGCGGCGTCGTGCGTCGCGTCGGTCAACACCGTCTGTACGCGCCAGCCCGTCGGCACGACGAGCCGCCGCGCCATGGGTGCGGGGTTGACGTGCACCATCACCAGCCGGTCGCCGCCGGGCGACAGCGCGCCCGCCGTATCCATATCGTCGACCGGTACCAGCCGGTAGCCCGGGCGGATGAAGCGGCTGAACTGCGCCATCGCCCAGTATTTGCGGGTGACGTACAGCGGGTGCGGGCCGCCGGCGAGGCTGCGCTGGTCCGCCTTGACGAGGCCCCAGTTGCTGCCCGCCGCGCCGTCGCGCGCGCTGAGGTCCTCGACCGCCTGCCAGAAGACCCAGGCGGCGGGCTCCAGCCGCTTCAAGTCGCCGACGACATGCTCGGCGAAGGCGAGCGGGCTCGCCATGCCGTCAAAATTTTCCGGGTCGCCCGCCAGCGGCGCGTCATTCTCGCTCATCCACAGGCGGATGCCGCTCGACCGCGCGACGTCGCGCACGCCGGTCTGGTGGATCGCGCCATAGCTGTGGACGTTGAGCTGGCCGATCCGCGCGCGCGTCGCGGCGGGATAGCCCGCCCAGTCGGTCAGGAAGGTGTGGGAATTGGTTTCGTCGGGCGCGGCGACGACGGTTTTCAGCCCGCGCGCCTTGAGCGCGGCGTCGCTGGCGTCGATCATCGCGGCCTGGCGCGCGGGGCTCCAGTGCGCGCCCTCCTGCTTGTTCGCGGCGAACCAGTAATCGGTGTTGGGCTCGTTGACGGGCGACAATGTGCGAAAAGCGATGCCGTGACGGCGCTGCAGTTCGTCGACGACGCGCGCCAGATAGGCGGCGAAGGGCGCTTCGAAACCGGGGCGCAGATTGTCGTCGGTCGCCTTGTCCGCGCCGGAAACGCGGCCCGACACGGTCATGAACCAGGGCGGCGAGTTGGAGAAAGCCTCGAAGATCGGCGCCTCGACACGCGCCTTGATCGCGCCGAGCCACCAGCGCTGGTTCGCATCCTGCGTCCAGTCCCACATCGTCGGATCGTCCGCGCGCCACCAGTCGCGGCCCGTCGCGCCCGCAGGCTTGCGCCAGAAGCCCGGCACCGCGCCGCCCGCGCGCAGATAGGCGGGCGTGTCCGCGGCATTGCCACCGCCGATATTGTAGCGCGCGATCGTCCAGCCGAGCCCGCCCTTGCCGTAGAACAGATCGGCGAGCCGTGTCCGCTCCGCCTCCGGCCAGCCGCCGCTGAGGTTGGCGAACCAGGCGAGCGCGGTGCCCCAGCCTTCGAACCGGGTGGACGGGCGATCGACCGCCGGGCGCAGCGTGACGGTGACCGGCGCGTCCTGCGCCGGAGCGGGGGCCGGGGCAACGGCGGACGCTGCGGATGCGGCGCCTGCCGCCAGCAGGACGGCGAGGCGCACGCACCGCATCGTCAGACCTGCTGGTCGGGCAGGGCGTTGGTCGGCCGCGAGCCCACCAGCGCATAGAACAGCACGTAGAGCGCGCAGCCCGCCGGTATCAGGAAGCCCCAGTGCAGACCGTAGGCATCACCGATCTTGCCCTGGATCGAGGCGAGCGCGCCGCCCGCGATCGACATGATAAGGAGGCCCGAGCCTTCCTCGGTCAGCGGGCCTAGGCCGCGGATCGCCAGCGCGAAGATCGCCGGGAACATGATCGAGATGCCGAGACCCGATACGATCAGGCCGTACATCGCCAATGGCCCGGTCACGAGCGCGGCGGTCAACGTGCCGGCCAGGGCGATGAGCGAGAAGAGCGCCAGGACATGCTGTGCCGCGATCTTGCGCATCAGCGCGGCGCCGGCGAACCGGCCGACCATCATGCCGCCCCAGAAGAAGAGGAGGTAGGATGCCGCATGGTCCTGCGCGAGGTTGGCGACATCGGGTTGCGACACGAAGTTGATGAAATAGCTGCTGACGCCGATCTCGCCGAGCACGCAGAGCGCGATGCCGACGCAGCCGAGGATCAGGTTGCGGTGGCTCCACAGCGACAGACCCTTGCGGTCCTCCGCATTGGCGCGCTGCGTTGCGGCGCCCAGCGCGGGCAGTTTCGCCCGGGCGATCAGGATCGCCAGCAGCGCCAGCACGATCGCGACGATCAGATAGGGCAGTTCCGTCGCCTGCGCGTCGGCCATGCGCTGCGCCTCGGTCAGTTGCGTGCCGTGCGCCGCGGTGCCGGCGGTGGTGCGCGCGAGGATCAGATATTTCCCGAAGATGATCGCCAGCACATCGCCGGTGGTGTTGAAAGCCTGGACCAGCGTCAGCCGCCCCTCCGCGGTTTCCGGCGGGCCGATCACCGCGACATAGGGGTTTGCGGCCACCTGCAGCAGCGCGATGCCGCACGACACGACGAACAGCGACGCGACGGTGACGCCGTACGACACCATCGATGCCGCCAGGATCATGCCGAGCGAGCCGAGCGTCATGACGCCCAGACCCGTCGTCAGCGCACGCTGATAGCCGATCCGCTCGATCAGCTTCGCCGCCGGGATCGACGCGAGGAGATAGCCGATGAACCATACCGATTCGATCAGCCCGGTCTGGAAGTAATTGAGCTCGAACACGCTGCGCAGGTGCGGCAGCAACGTATTGTTGATGACGGTGATGAAGCCCCACATGAAGAACAGCGAGGCGAGCAGCGCGAGTGCGGGGCCGTATGACGCCGACGGGCCCGTCCCCCCTCTCGCTGCGGTATTGGCAACCATCGGTCCGGGCATGATCCTCTCCTTGGGTTCGCAACGCGGGTGCGACCGGGACCGACACTAAACCTGCATCTTCCCCCGGCACAATCGCTTGCGCTCTTATATGTCTGACTATATGCCGTCCAAGACACGGTCAATCGGGAAACGGCCGGTCGGGAGGAGAACGATGCGAAAGGTTGCCACGCTGCTGTCGTCTGCCGTCCTTGCGAGCCTGCTGGCGCCGGGGGCGGTGTCCGCATCGACCGCGACGCGCGGCGCATTCGGCCAATTGCCGGACGGAACGAAGATCGAGGCGGTGACGCTGACCGGCGCGAACGGCGTGCGGGCGCGCATCATGACGCTGGGCGCGACGCTGCAATCGTTCGAGGTGCCCGACCGCAACGGCAAGGCCGCCGACATCACGCTCGGCCACGACACCGCGGCGGAATATGTGACGCAGCCCAATTTCTGGGGGCAGACGGTCGGCCGCTACGCCAATCGGATCGCGGGCGGCAGGTTCGTGCTGGACGGCAAGACATACCAGCTGCCGCTCAACGACAAGACCAACTCGCTGCACGGCGGCACCACCGGTTTCGACAAGGCGGTGTGGCGGATCGTGTCGGTGAAACAGGGGCCGCAGGCGAGCGTGACGATGGCGCTGACCAGCCCGGCGGGCGACCAGGGTTATCCCGGCACGCTGAACGTCACGGCGACCTACACGCTGGACGACAATGGCGCGCTGACCATCGACATGGATGCGAAGACCGATGCGCCGACGATCGTCAACCTGACCAACCACGCGCTTTTCAACCTGGCGGGCGAGGGATCGCAGGGCGGCATCTACGCGCAGCGGATGACGGTGCCGGCGGCGCGCTACACCCCCGTCGACGCCGCCCTGATCCCGACCGGCGAATTGAAGCCGGTGGCGGGCACGCCGTTCGATTTCACGCAGGGACGCGTGATCGGCCAGGACATCCGCGACGGCCGCGACCCGCAGATCGTGCTCGGCCGCGGCTACGACCATAATTTCGTGCTGGACAAGGGGCGCACCGCCGAACCCAAGCTGGCCGCACGGGTCGAGGATGCGGCATCGGGCCGCGTGCTCGAGGTACTGACCACCGAGCCGGGCGTGCAATTCTACACCGGCAATTTCCTCGACGGCACGATCGTCGGCAAGCAGGGCCACGTCTATCGCATGGGCGACGCCTTCGCGCTGGAGCCACAGGTGTTCCCCGACACGCCCAACCATCCCGCCTTCGGATCGGCGCGCGTCGACCCGGGCAAGCCCTATCACCACCGCATGATCTATCGCGTCTCCGTGGCGCGCTGACCGGAGCCTATCCATGACCACCGAGGCCCAGACGGGCGACGCCCCGAAGCAGCTGCGCAGCCGCGCCTGGTTCGACAATCCGGCGAACATCGACATGACCGCGCTCTATCTAGAGCGCTACCTGAACTTCGGCCTCAGCCTCGAGGAACTGCGCTCGGGCAAGCCGATCATCGGCATCGCGCAGACCGGCAGCGACCTCAGCCCATGCAACCGCCATCACCTGGTGCTGGCGGAGCGGGTGCGCGAGGGCATTCGCGAGGCGGGCGGCATCGCGATCGAATTCCCGGTCCATCCGATCCAGGAAACCGGCAAGCGGCCGACCGCGGGGCTGGACCGCAACCTCGCCTATCTGGGTATCGTCGAGGTCTTGTACGGCTATCCGCTCGACGGCGTCGTACTGACGATCGGGTGTGACAAGACGACGCCTGCCTGCCTGATGGCGGCGGCGACGGTGAACATCCCGGCGATCGCGCTGTCGGTCGGCCCGATGCTCAACGGCTGGCACAAGGGCGAGCGGACGGGCAGCGGCACGATCGTGTGGAAGGCGCGCCAGCTGCTCGCGGCGGGCGAGATCGACGATGCGGAATTCATCCGCCTCGTCGCCTCGTCGGCGCCGTCGACCGGCTATTGCAACACGATGGGCACCGCGACGACGATGAACAGCCTGGCCGAGGCGCTGGGCATGTCGCTGCCCGGATCGGCGGCGATCCCCGCGCCCTATCGCGACCGCCAGGAAGTCGCGTGGCGCACCGGCAAGCGCATCGTCGATATGGTGCACGAGGATCTGAAGCCCTCCGACATCCTGACGAAGGAGGCGTTCCATAACGCCATCCGCGTCAATTCGGCGATCGGCGGATCGACCAACGCGCCGATCCACCTCGCGGCGCTGGCGCGCCACGTCGGCGTCGACCTGCCGCTGACGGACTGGCAGGAGCAGGGCCATGACGTGCCCTTGCTCGTCAACCTGCAGCCGGCGGGCGAGTATCTGGGCGAGGATTATTACCGCGCCGGCGGCGTCCCCGCGGTGGTCAACCAGCTGATGGCGCAGGGGCTGATCCACGAGGACGCAATCACCGCCAACGGCCGCACGATGGGCGACAATTGCCGTGGGTGCGCGATCGAGGACGAGGCGGTGATCCGCCCGTATGACCGGCCGCTGAAGGAGCGCGCGGGCTTCATCGTCCTGTCGGGCAATCTGTTCGACGCGGCGATCATGAAGACCAGCGTCATCTCCGACGAATTCCGCGACCGGTATCTGTCCAACCCCGACGATCCCGATGCGTTCGAAGGGCCGGCGATCGTATTCGACGGGCCGGAGGATTATCACCACCGGATCGACGACCCCTCGCTCGGCATCACGCCCGCGACGGTGATGTTCATGCGCGGCGCGGGGCCGGTCGGCTATCCGGGCGCGGCGGAAGTCGTCAACATGCGCCCGCCCGCCTATCTCATCACCGAAGGCGTGCATGCTCTGCCCTGCGTCGGCGACGGCCGCCAGTCGGGGACCAGCGGCAGCCCGTCGATCCTCAACGCCTCGCCCGAAGCGGCGGCGATGGGCGGCCTTGCGCTGCTGCAGACGGGCGACCGGGTGCGCATCGACCTCAACAAGGGGACGGTCGACGTTCTGATCCCCGATGCGGAACTCGCGGAGCGTCGCGCCGCGCTGGCGGCGGCGGGCGGCTACCCCTATCCCGCCTCGCAGACGCCGTGGCAGGAAATTCAGCGGTCCGTCGTCGGCCAGATGAACACCGGCGCGATCCTGGAAGGCGCGGAGAAGTATCAGCGGATCGCACAGACGATGGGGCTGCCGCGCGACAACCACTGATCGGCGATCACCGGCACGCGATGGACGGGCGCCCCGCCAGATCGGCGGGGCGCCCGTTTCGCATTCCGCCGGCCGGGGGTTGAACACGATCCTTTATCGGCTATTGTCAGACAAAGAAGATGCGATCCGATCGCAACGATCATGGGAGAGACTATGCGGGCGCTGATGTTGGCGGGGGCGGGGCTGGTCGGCCTGATGGCGGGCGCGGCGCATGCGCAGGACGGCGCGCCGCAGGTGCAGCCGGTGCAGGTCGACGCCAGCCGTCCCGACTGGGAAAATCCCGCGGTCAATTACATCGGCAAGGAGCCCGCCCGCGCCACCGGCTTCCCCTACGAAAGCCGCGCGCAGGCCGTCGCCAACGATCCCGCCCGGTCGAAGCGGTTCCTGTCGCTCAACGGTGCGTGGCAATTCGCGCTGTCGCCCAACGCCGACCAATTGCCCACAGGGTTCGAACAGCCGGGCTATGACGCATCGGGCTGGAAGACGATCAAGGTCCCCGCCGACTGGCAGGCGGAGGGGTTCGACCAGCCGCGCTATAACAACATCACCTATCCCTTTCCCGCCAACCGTCCGCTGATCCCGCACGCCACCGATCCGGTGGGATCGTACCGGCGCGACGTCGACCTGCCCGCCAATTGGCAGGGAAGCGACGTGCTGCTTCATATCGGCGCAGCGGGATCGGCGTACACCGTGTGGGTCAACGGGCAGAAGGTCGGCTATTCGGAAGATTCGAAGCTGCCGAGCGAATTCGACGTCACGCGCTTCGTCCATCCGGGCAAGAACGTGGTCGCAATCCAGGTCGTCCGCTGGTCCGACGGCAGTTACCTCGAGGATCAGGATTTCTGGCGCGTGTCGGGGATCGAGCGTGACGTCTATTTGATCGCCGCGCCGGCGACGCGCATCCGCGACTTCTTCGTCCACGCCGGGCTCGATCCCGCCTATCGCGACGGCACACTGGCGGTCGACCTCGCGGTGACGCCGGGGGCGGCGACGTCGGCGCGCTATGTGCTGATGGACGGGGACCGCATCGTTGCGGAGGGGCGCCGGCCGGTCGCGGCGGGCAAGGCGGATCGCACGCTGACGCTGACCGGGACGGTGCCGGGGGTGAAGCCGTGGACCGCGGAGACGCCAAACCTCTACACTTTGCTGGTCGAGCTTTACGACAACAAGGGCGCGCTGGCGCAGTCGACGTCGGCGCGGATCGGCTTCCGCACCGTCGCGATCATCGACGGCCGCGTCACCGTCAACGGCAGGCCGATCACGATCCGCGGCGCGAACCGTCACGAGCACGACCCCGAGACGTTCCACGTCGTCAGCCGCGCGTTGATGGAAAAGGACGTGCAGCTGATGAAGCGCAACAACGTCAACGCCATCCGCACCTCGCACTATCCGAACGACCCGTATCTCTACGAACTCGCCGATCGCTACGGCCTCTATGTGATGGACGAGGCGAATATCGAGAGCCACGCGTACATGGATTACGCGAACAAGCATCCCGACGACCGCGCCAAATATCAGGTCGGCTTCGATCCCGCGTGGAAGGACGCGCACGTGTCGCGCGTCGTCAACATGGTCGAGCGCGACAAGAACCATCCCTCGATCATCTTCTGGTCGCTGGGCAACGAGGCGGGCATCGGCCCCAATTTCGAGGCGGCCGCCGCGGCGGCGAAGGCGCGCGATCCGTCGCGCCTCGTCAGCTACCTTGGCTGGGGGACGTGGGACGGGATCCACGATCATCGGCCCAACTGGTTCGCCGATATCTATGCGCCGATGTACGATCCGGCGGTGAAGATGGCGGATTATGCGAAGAACTGGACGTTCAAGCAGCCGATGATCCAGTGCGAATATGCGCATATGATGGGTCAGTCGGGCGGCGACCTGAAGGACTATTGGGACACGATCTACGCGCATCCCGACAAACTGCAGGGCGGCTTCGTGTGGGACTGGGTCGACCAGTCGATGTATCGTTACACCAAGGACGGGCGGCGGTACTGGGGCGACGGCGGCGAATATGGCCCCAACCCCGGCGGCGACATCGAATTCGGTGATGGGCTGCTACAATCGGATCGCACCCCCAATCCACAGTTGTACGAGCTGCGCAAGGTCTATGCGCCGGTGCAGTTCGACGGCTTCGACGCCGCGAGCGGCCGCGTCACGGTGCGCAACCGCCACGATTTCCGCGACCTGTCGGGCTTTACGTTCGACTGGGTGCTCGACGAAGATGGCGTCGCGGTGGCGCGGGGCGCGTTGCCGGCGCTGACCACCGCGGCGCGCAGCGCGGAGGTCGTGACGCTGCCGCTGGCGGGCTATGCGCGCAAGCCGGGGGCGGAATATTTCGTGACGGTCAATGTACGCAGCAGGGATGGCGCGGTGCCCGGCGTCGCCGGCGGGACGCTGGTCGGGTTCGAGCAGTTCGCGCTCGGCGCTTCGCCCGGCGGCACGCCCCGGGCTCCGCTGCCGGCGGGGATGCCGGGCGCGCAGCTGCGAGAGACGCGCGACGCCGTGACGCTGTCGCTGGGCGATGCGGCGCTGGTCGTCGATCGCCGGACGGGGCTGATCCGCAGCTACGGGCGCGGCGGCAAGGTGCTGCTGACCGGCGGCACCCCGCATTTCTGGCGCGCGGTGACCGATAACGACATCGGTATCGGCGTCGACAAGCAGCTCGCGGTGTGGAAGGCGATGAGCGACACGCGCCGCGTGACGGCGGTGCGGAGCAGGCGCAACGGCGGCGGGGCAGAGGTGGCGGTCGATTACGCGCTCGGCGACGGGGCGGCGACATTCACCACCACCTACACGATGGCGGCCGACGGCGGCGTCGCGGTGGCGGGGCAGTTGACGCCGGTGAAGACCGATCTGCCGCCGCCGTTCCGCGTCGGGTTCGCCTTCGCGATGCCGACCGACATCACGACGGTCGAATGGTATGGCCGCGGGCCGCACGAAAGCTACGTCGACCGCAAGACGAGCGCGCCGATCGGCCTGTGGCGGGGCAAGATCGCGGAGCAGAACCACGACTTCATCCGCCCGCAGGAAACCGGCAACAAGGTCGACGTGCGCTGGATGGAACTGTCGGGCGTCGGCGCGAACGGCGCTGCGGGCCTGCGCGTCGAGGGCGATGCGCCGCTGATGATGAACGCGCTCGCCTTCCCCTATGCCGACCTCGATCGGCATACCCCGGGGACGTGGAAGTCGACCGATATCGTGCCGCACGGGCAGGTCACGTTGCTGGTCGATGGCGCGCAATGGGGCGTCGGCGGCGATACGCAGTGGAGCGAATTCGGCAAGCCGCTGCCCCAATATCGCACCAAGGCGGAGCCGACGCGCGTCGCCTTCCGCCTGACGCCGTTCACCGGGGACGGGACGACGCCGGACAAGGCGCGGCCCGCCAGCGCGACGGGCGAGGAATGATGCGCGCGCGCCTGCTCTCGCTGCTGCCGCTCGCCGCGGCGGCGTTGATGGCGGCGGACGCGCCCGCGCCGCGCTGGGACACGCCGGGCGACCGCAACCCGCTGCTGCCCGGCTATTTCGCCGATCCCTCGATCGTGCGCGACGGCGGGCGCTGGTACATCCTCGCGACGATCGATCCCTGGGGCGGCGACCGGCTGGGCCTGTGGACGAGCGACAACGGCCGCGACTGGCGCTTCTCGACGCCCGACTGGCCGACCAAGCAGGCCGCGACCAGCCCGACCTCGGGCGATACGAAGGTCTGGGCACCCTCCGTCGTCCGCGCGCCGAACGGCCGCTGGTACATGTACGTGTCGGTCGGCAGCGAGATCTGGGTGGGCAGCGCGCCGTCGCCCGCCGGGCCGTGGCGCGATGCGCACGGCGGCACACCGCTCGTCGCGCGCGACTTCGCCCCCGCCTTTCATATGATCGACGCGGAGGCGTTCGTCGACGACGATGGCCGCGCCTATCTGTATTGGGGATCGGGCCTCAACTGGACCAACGGACATTGCTTCGTCGTCCGGCTGAAGTCCGACATGGTCAGCTTCGACGGCGCGCCGCGCGACGTGACGCCGGCGCATTATTTCGAGGCGCCGTTCATGGTGAAGGCGGGCGGCAAATATCTGCTCACCTACAGCGACGGCAACACGACGAAGGACACGTACAAGGTCCGCTATGCGACCGGCGACACGCCGTTCGGCCCGTTCCGCGAAGGCGCGAACAGCCCGATCCTGCAGACCGACGCGGCGCGCGACATCGTCAGCCCCGGCCATCATGCGGTGTTCCGGTCGGACGGCCACGCCTACATCCTCTATCACCGCCAGGCGCTGCCGTGGCCGCAGGGCGGCGACGCGGTGCTGCGCCAGGTCGCGGTCGATCCGCTGACGCTGGGCCGCGACGGGACGATCGGCACCGTCGTCCCCTCGCACGGCAGCGCGGTCGACGGTTTCGCCGCGCAGCGGACGCGCGGCTTCCGCTGGCGCGCGACGGATGCGGAGGGTGCGAAGGCGGCGGACGACAATTTCGCGACCCTGTGGCGCGGGCGCACGCTGGTCGCCGATCTGGGCGCGCGGCGCGCGGTCAGCGCGACGCGGCTGCTGCCCGAGTTTCCCACGCACACGTACCGCTTCGGGGTGGAGGCGTCGGACGACGGCACCACGTGGCGCAGCATCGCAGCCGTCGCGGCGCGTAGCGGATCGCCGATCGTCGTGCCGCACGCCGTCCAGGCGCGCTACCTGCGTCTCGTCTTCCCGGACGGCGATGGCGCGGCGTGGGAATGGGTGATCGACTAAAGGGCGACGGCGTCGCCCCGGCGCATCGGCCGGGACGACGCCGGGCGTATCATTGCGTCGCGCCGACCGGCCTGGCGGCGGAGACGACGAGCGGGGCCGGCCCCGCATCGGCGAGCGCGAGCGGCACGTCCTCGTCGACGAAGCCCTGCACCGGCGTGCCGACCGCGACGCGCGCGCTGGTGCCGGTCATGAAGAAGCCCGCGGGCAGGAAGACGATCGCGGAGGTCGCGACCGCGCCGACGCCGCCCGCGGTCCCCTTGTCGTCGAATGCGCCGCTGAGGCGGATCTGGCGGCCGTTGACGGTGACGTAGAGCACGCGTGCGTTGAGCTTGCCCGACTTGCCCCACATCCCCTTGTTGCGCACGTCGATCACCTCGCCGACCGCGGGGCTGCCGACGGGGATGACGATCACGTTGTTGACCAGCACCGGCGCGGCGGTTTCCAGGCGGAAACGCTGGCCGACCTTCAGCTTCTTACCCTTCGTGGTCAGTTCTTCCGCCAATTTGAGTGGCACGGGCGTGCCCGTGCGCAGCACCGCCTGCCCCGCGGTGGCGACGGCGGGTACCGGTGCGGCCGGCACCACGGGCGCGACGGGCGCCGCCTGCGCGAACGCCGCCGCCGGCGCGACGAGTGCCGCGCACGCCAAAATCCGTGACATCATGAAATCCCCCGTTCCGTCGATCCGGCCCCCCCGGATCGTCGCGCGGATGATGGCTGGGACGGCGCGCCAGTCAATCGGGAAAGGCTCCGTTGCGAGCCTTTCCCGATCGCTCATTCGACGAAGGGTTCGACGCTGATGTGGCGGCCGCGCAGAAAGGCGTCGGCGACATGGCGCAGCGGCGCGACGTCGACGTCGGACGTGCTCGCCGCGACGATCTCTGCAAAGCGGGCGTAGAGGCCGGGATATTCGCCGTGCAGCGCGTCTTCGGCGACGGGCATCTCGCCGCCGCCGACCGACAGTTCGGAGCCGCCCTTCGCCAGCGTGAGCGTACCGCGGTCGGTCTCGACGACGATGTCCCAGCTTTGCGGCCCTTCCTGCCGGAAATCGAGGTCCATCGCGATGGGCACGTCGGCGGCGTCGCGGAAGGCGATGCGGGCGGCGATCGGCGCGGCGCAGTTCGACGGCACGTCGAGTTCCGCTTCCTCGACGAAGAAGGGGCGCGGCAGGATATGCGTCGCGATCGACAGCGCGTTGATGCCGGGATCGAAAACGCCGAAGCCGCCGGGCTGCCAGATCCACGTCTGCCCCGGATGCCAGACGCGCACGTCCTCGCGCCAGGTGATCGTGACGTTGCGCAGCGTCTTGTCCGCCAGCCATCGCCGCGCCGGCTCGACACCGGGTGCGTAGCGTGAGTGCCAGCTGGCGAACAGGCTGATCCCCTTCGCCTCGGCCGCAACGCGGAGCGCCTCGACCTCCGCCAGCGTCGCGCCGGGCGGCTTTTCGAGGAAGACGTGCCAGCCGTTGGCGATCGCGGTTTCGGCGATGGCGCGGCGGACCTGCGGCGGTGTGCACAGCGCGACCGCGTCGACCGCGACGTCGCTGGCGGCGAGCGCGTGGATGTCGGGAAAGAAGGGCAGCTCGCCCTCCGGCCCGCCGTGGCGGCTGACGGTGGCGACGAGCATGAAGCGCGGATCGGCGGCTATCGCGGGCAGATGCTGGTCGCGCGCGATCTTGCCCATGCCGACGAGCGCGAGGCGGATCGGTGTGCTCACAGCGCGCGCACCGTCACCGGCGCGTCGGCCGCGATGGCGAGCGGATTGCGCAGCGGCAGCGCGAAGGGCGGCGCCTCGATCTCGAACACGTCGCCCGCCTGCGTGCGCACCTGATCGGAAAAGGAAAGCGTCGCGGTGCCGAAGAAGTGGATGTGGAGGTCGCCGGGCCGGCGGAATCCGCCATATTTGAAGTGATGGTATTCGAGATTGGCGAGGCTGTGCGACATATTGTCCTCGCCGGTGAGGAACGGCTTTTCCCACAGCGTCGTCCCGTCGCGGACGATGCGGCTGGTGCCGCGGATGTCGGACGGCACGTCGCCGATCAGCAGTTCGGGGCCGAGCGCGGCCTGGCGCAGCTTCGAATGCGCGAGCCACAGGTAATTGTGCCGTTCGGTCACGTG